>CAZQZX010000126.1:0-20341 GCA_964597885.1 uncultured Planctomycetota bacterium | reverse complement strand
TCGTCCGTGCGGGAGGTGCTGCGATGAGGGCGGTGCTCGCAGTCGTCGGGCTGTGGTGGTTGGCGACGCCGGCTCAGGCCGTGGATGTCGTCGCGGAGGCCGAGGCTCTGCGCGCCGCCGGAGATCTCCGCGGCGCGCTCGAGCTTCTCGAAGCCGAGCACGCTTCTGATCCGAACGATGCGTGGGTGGCGCTCTCGCTCGGCACCCTGTACCACGGGCTCGGCAGCGCCGATCGCGCGGTCCCCCTGCTCGAGACGGTGATCCGAACCGGCTCGGAGGATCCGCAGGTGATTCGCAACGCGCGCTATCTGCTCTCGCTGTCCTTGCTCTCGCTCATGCGCTACGAGGAGTCGGCGGCGGTGGTGGCCACGGCCGTCGAGGAGGATCCGACCGACGCGTACGCACCGTATGCTCTCGGGTGGGCCGAGGTGCGTCGCAACCGATTCGACGCTGCCGTCGCGGCGTTCCAGCTGGCCGCGGATCGTGGCATGGAAGTCGCCGAAGCGGATCGCGACTACGCGCTCGACCAGGCGAAGGCGCACCAGGCGCTCCTCGACGCGAATCGCTCGGCCACGCGCATGCTGGTGGCCGGCATCGCGGTGCTCGCCGTCGCGGCAGTGGTGCTCGCACGCGGGATCGGTCGCCGTCCGCTCGCCGTCACGACGCGTAGCGAAGGAGCCGGAGTTCAATGAGGGTCCCTGGCCGCTCGTTTCTGATCCTGCTGATCGCGGGTTGCGTCACGATCCTGCTCGGGATGCCGACGCCGCGTCCGGCAATCGCCCAGGACGCGGCCGAGTGGAAAGGCTTCGAGGAAGGATACGCGCTCGTCCAGCGAGGCGCGCGCCTTCTCGCGCGGGGCGCCACCGTCGAAGGGAAGAGGGCGCTTCGCGATGGTCGTGCGCGGCTCCTCGCGAACATCGACGCCTACCCGAACTACGGACCGAATTACTACGCCCTCGCGATCGCCGATTCCGCCGAGGATCGCGATGACTCGGCTCAGTACCATCTCGAACAGTGCCTCGAGCGGACGCCGTCCTACGGGCCGGCCCGGACTCGTCTGGTGCGGCTCTTCCTGGCGACGAGGCGCGAGCCGCAGGCCCTGGACGCGCTCGAGTGGTTCACGACCGCCGAGGAAGCGTTCGACGAACAGGTCGATCATTTCCGAACGGCGGCCCTCTTCTTCGAGGACCTCGGACGCCACGAGTCGGCGTTCATCTGCGCGCGCGAGGCGTGGGAGCGCGATATCACGAAGTGGGTCGAAGAGAAGTCCGAGGGCAAGTCCAAGCGCAAGGACGAGCGGCGCGAACGGAAGGTCGACTACAGCAAGGACGAGGTGCGACGGGTCCTGTGGCTGCTCGCGGTGAACGCTCGCGTGAGCGGTGCGCCCGATACCCAGCACTGGATCGACGAGCTCCTGAAGGTGCCGTCGGTCGCGAAGAAGGGGCTGCCTTTCGGCTTCCGGTTCCTCGAGGTGGCGGAAGACTTGCGCGGAACGAGCGAAGAGCAGATGCTCTCGTGGCTGCGCAAGCGGCTCCTCGACAAGAAGACGGTCGACACGACGCTCACGTTCCTGTACCCGGAGCCGAAGCCCGACGCGCCGAAGCCTCGCCGACTGCGCGACGGCGGTCCGCGTCCCTGGGGCGTGTACTTCCGCCGGATGCTCGGCGAGTCCGAGGCGGAGTGGTCGAGGTTCTTGCACGAGAAGCTCCCGGCTCATTTGATGGAGCAGTCCGAACAAGTGGCCGACAGCGATCCGGGCGAGTCGGCGGCGCTCGCGCAGATGTCGCTTCGACTCTCGGGCGAGGAGCCGGAACCGGAGCTCTTGCTGTTCATCGCGGAACGACTACACGCCGACGGGGCGTACCCGGAAGCGATCGAGATCCTGAATCGTGCGCTGGAGATGAAGCCGGCGTACAGCTACAAGTACCGCAAGCTCCGGGAGCGCTGTGAGCGCGAGGTCCGGCGCTTCCGGCCGAGGCGCTGACTATCGTGCGAAGCGTAAAGATCATGGCGACGCTCGGCCCCGCATCGGGGTCCGAGGAGGTGCTCACCGGGCTGATCGAAGCCGGCGTGGATACGGTGCGGCTGAACATGTCCCACGGCGATCAGGCGAAGCACCGCGCCACCATCGAGCAGGTGCGACGGATCGCGGAGGGAGCCGGCCGGCCGGTCGGGATCCTCATGGACCTGGCCGGGCCGAAGATCCGATCCGGGCCGCTCGAGGGCGGGGGACCGGTCGAGCTGGTGACCGGTGGCGAGATCGACATCGTCGGCAAGGAGGTCATCGGCGACGCGCGGCGATTCTCCACCACGCATGACGGCTGGATCGGGGATGTCCCCGCGGGCAGCCGCATCCTCATCGACGACGGGAGCCTCGTCCTGGAGGTGACCGAGGCGTCGGCCGATCGGCTGACGGCGCGTATTCTCGTCGGCGGTCTTCTCCACGAGCGGAAGGGGGTGAACCTCCCCGGCGTGCACCTCTCGATCCCCTCGCTGACCGAGAAGGATCACTCGGACCTGCGCTTCGGTGTCGAGTGCGGCGTCGATCTGATCGCGCTGTCGTTCGTCCGGTCGGGGAAGGACGTTCAAGACGCGCGCGCGCTGATCGAGCAGGCGGGCGGCAAGCAGCCGGTGATCGCGAAGATCGAGCAGGCCGAGGCGATCGAGTGTCTCGACGAGGTCATCGAGGCGAGCGACGGGGTCATCGTGGCGCGCGGCGATCTCGGCGTGGAGACTTCGGTCGAGACGGTCCCCGTGCTGCAGAAGCGCATCCTCCTGCGGGCGAGCGAGCTCGGCAAGGTGTCGATCACCGCGACCGAGATGCTGCAGTCGATGATGCACAAGCTCAGGCCGACGCGCGCCGAGGCCTCGGACGTCGCGAATGCCGTTCTCGACGGGTCGGACGCGCTCCTGCTGACGGGCGAGACCGCGATGGGCGATCACCCCGTCGAGACGGTGCGCACGATGGGCCGCGTCATCGAGTCGGCGGAGACCTCGGCGCTGCGGCGGACGCGGCTCGACCAGGCCGTCCGCCACCGTTCGGGCTCGTATCGCTACGCCGTGGCCGAGGCGGCCGCGTTTGCCGCGCAGGAGATGAACCTCGGGGTGATCGCCGTCTTCAGCCTGTCCGGCACGATGGCGCGACACCTGGCGGTGCTGCGTCCGGACGCGCGCATCCTCGCGTTCACTCCGAGCGACGAGACGATGCGGCAACTGTCCGTGGTCTGGGGGATCGAGCCGGTGAAGCTCGACTTCTCGGGGACCTCATTCGACCTCGTGACGCGGGCTGATGCTGCGCTGGCCGATCTCATCGGATCGGATCGCGACGTCGTCATGATGGCCGGCCAGCTCCTCGACGACGGCCTTTCGAGGATGATGCGCATCCATCGCATCGGAAGCCTCGCGGGCAGTGCCTGACGGCGGCGACTTCATCGGTTACAATCTGCGGGACGGAATTCGGGGAGGCCACGCTCCTCGACCCCTTCGCGAGCTCGAGTCGAGCGAAGAGGGCATGGGGCGGGACGTGAGCGGCGGTTGGGATCTCGATGGGCGGTTTGTCTTCAATCTGGCGCGGTGCCGGACGATCTCTCGTCCGTTGGAAAGCCACGCTCGCGGTCTACGGTGTCACCCTCCTGTTCGCGGGTATCCTCGCGGCGCCGGTGCTGACCGAAGCCGTGGGCGAGCTCGGGCACGCGCCGCTTCCCGACGCCTCGGCCGAGACCGCGTACGAGCTCGTCACGCGCTTCGATCTCGGTGCGCGCTTCGGGGTTGCGGGGGCGCTCTACCTGGTTCTCGCCACGTTCCTCTCGGGTGGAGTCTACGCGGCCATGTGCCGCCGGCCCGGCGACGTCCACTTCGCGTCGATCTTCTTTGATTCCGCCGGCTATTTCGGTCGCTTCTTCCGGCTCCTCCTCGTGGGCTGGCTGGGGCTGGTGGTCCTGCAGACCGCGAACACCTGGCTCGACGGCCAGCTCGCGATCCTGTTCTCCGGGCGCGAATCCTCGACGACGTTCGAGCTCGTGCAGGTCGGGAGAAGCGGTGCATTCGCGTTCGCCGCGTTCCTGTTCCTGCTGGTGCTCGACTACGCTCGGGTGCGCGTCGTGGTGGAGGGCCGCAAGAGCGTGGGCCTCGCACTCCTCGCCGGCGCGGGCTTCGTGATGCGGGCGCCGATCTCCGCGGTGCTCGTCCAGGTGACCTTCGTCGCGATCGACGTCGCGCTGTTTCTGTCCTTCCTCGCGTTCCAGCCGACGTCGCTCGACCCGACCCTCACCGTCGGCATCGTGGCAGCGCAGCAGGGGCTGATGCTGCTCAGGACCGGCGTGCGGTCGGCGTCGAGGGCCGCGCAGGTGGATCTGTTCCTTCGGCTGAGTCCGGGGCTGATGCCCGACGCCCGGTTCGACGCGGGCGGGGGCGAAGAATCCACGACGCCCGCGGAGCCGGCCCCCGAGACCGAAGAGCGCATCCCGCTCGGCAAGGCGCCCGCGGGGGCTCGCATCCATCAGCCGGCTCAGGTCGGGATCGACGCCGAACGCCACGGCGAGGGGAACCGACGATGAGCGCGACGCGAAGGGGCGTGGAAGCGAGGGGGCCGATCCGGTTCCTCGCGCGGATGCTGATGACGATGCTCATCGTCGGTGCGACGGGCGCACATGGCCTCGCCGCGATCGTCGAAGCGAAGGCCGCGCCGCCGTCGCTCGCTTGGACGTACGAGATCGAGGCGTTCCCCGGCGCACCCGAGGCGACGCTCGACGGCTCGGCCCGGATCACGGTGAGGAACGAGGGGGCCGCGCCGGTCTCGGAGCTCGTCTTCGACCTTGGTGACGATGCCGGCGCGAGCCTGGACGAGGGCGCCGGCACTTCCGAAGGCGGGGGCTCCTCCGAAGCCGCGGGAGCTTCAAAGGGCCCGCCGGGGATCGACGTGCAGGGCGTTCGGTACGAGCCCGGCGGCAACGACCTCGGCAAGAGCACCGTCATCGAAGCGGGCACCATGGTCGTCACCTTGCCGTATCCTGTCGGGCCCGGTGAGGAAGCGCACCTGAAGATCTACTTCGAGACGCGGCTCTCGCGCGATTCCGTCTCCGGCAATGTGCATCGCGGCGCGTTCTTCCACGGCGTCGATTGGTATCCACGGCCGAGGGGTCGAGCGCGCCACGAGGTGACGCTGACCCTCCCCGAGTCGTGGGCGGCGGTCACGAACGGACTGCCGGCCGACGGCGAGGACGTGCAGGGCGACGGCACGAAGCGCGTTCGCTGGACGACGGAGCCGATCCGTCGCTTCGCTTTCGCCACGGGTCCGGGGCTCTCGGTCGAGGATCGCGAGATCGAGCTCGAGCCGGGTCAGTCGGTGTTCGTGCGATGGCTGTACCCGGAGGGACGCACGACCGCCGCCGAAGGGCGCTGGGAATCGATCGAGCGGACGCTGCGGTACCTCACCGCCCAGGCGATCCCGCCGCCCGACACGCTGTCGATCGTGGGCGGCGTCCCGATCGCGAGGGCCCCCGCGCGCGACGGACTCGTCGTGATCCGCGACGACTGGCTGCTGTCGCGGTGGTCGCGTCCGTTCGAGCGGAGCCTCATCCGCGCCCTGGTCGAGGGCATCTTCGAGGCGGACCCGGCGACGGGCGGAGACATGCGGCTTCTCGCCGGCACCGGCGTCTATCTCGCAGACCGCTTCCTCGGACGGGCGCCGACTGGACGGACGCCGACGGGTGGAGCGCTTCGCCGCAAGGTCGCTCCCATCGTGATGCTTCGCGCGCTCGATCGCGGTCCGGCCATCCGCCTGTCGCCGGAAGGGGCCGAGACGCCACCGCGCGTCCTGCGCTTCGCGGGAGTGGAGATGCGTCCGCTGGAGCTCGACTTCGCGCGCCTCTTCGGACGTCGCACGGTGGGCGGCTGGCGGCTCGCTCCCGAGATGCCACCCGAGAGCGTGCCGTCGCGCTGGCTCGCGGGCGGCTCGCTCGGGCAGGCGCGAGCCCGATTCCTCGACGGAGCCACGGACGCGGTGAGCCCGTATCGCCAGGCGCTCATCCTCGAGACGCTCGAACGTCATATCGGCGTCGACGCGATGAACGCGGCCGTGGCGACGGTGGCGCGCGATCGTCGGCTAGGGCGCGTAGCGTCGGATCAGCTGGCGTCGGCGCTGGTCGAGAGCGTACCGGCCGAGACCGTGCCGCTCCTGCTTCCGCTGGTCGATCAGCTGATCCTCGGCGGATCGGTGGTGGATTTCGCGGTCGAGTCCGTGGAGGTCGAGCTGATGGAGGAGCCGGCGTTCACCCTGCAGGAACGCCCCGGCGACGCGCGGGCACCGATCGACGGCGCCGACGGGCCGCGATTCCGCAGCCGCGTGGTGGCGCAGCAGGAGGGCTGGGTCCGTCTGCCCGCCGTGGTCCGCGTGACCTTCGACGACGGCACCACGAAGGACGAAGCGTTCCCACCGAGCGAGGTCCGCGCCGAGTGGATCTACGAGGGTCCGTACCAGGTGCAGTCCGCCGAGATCGATCCGGAGCGCCTCTACCCGATCGATCGCGACCGGCTGAACAATCGACGCACGGTGGAGCCGGTCGACGGTCAGGGCATCGAGGCGGCGGGTTCCGTCCTCTTCTGGCTGCAGAACTGGCTGCACACGCTCGGCGCGCTCAGCTAGCGAGACCCGCGCTTACACCCGCCAGGCCGCCTTGTAGCTTCGCCCGAGCTGGAGGATCCGCTGCAGCAGCGCGTTGTAGTCGAGCCCGGCTGCGGAAGCCGACTCGGCGAAGTCTTCACCGTTCGCGAGGTACGGGTTCGGGTTGGCCTCGAGGACGTAGATCTCGTTGTCCTCGGTGAGGCGCAGGTCGATGCGCGCGTAGCCCGACAGCGACAGCGTCTTGTAGATGCGCTTGCCGGTGCGCGCGATTTTCTCGACGATCGGAGCCGGGATCCCCTCGGCGCGCGCCGTTTCGATGCCGAGCTTGCGCTGGTAGTTCGGGTCCCATTTCACCTTCGCCGTGGCGAACTTCGGCGTTCCTTCGGGGACGTTCTTGAAGAGCATCTCCCACACCGGGAACGTGGCGAGACGCTGGTTCCCGATGACGCCGAGGTAGAGCTCACGCCCGACGATGTACTCCTCGGCGAGCGCATCCGTCTCCAGCTGTTCGTGGACGAACTCGACGCGCTCCTTGAGCTTCTCGGGCGTCGGCACGAGCGAGGCCTGCGAGATTCCGAGCGATGCTTCCTCGATCGAGGACTTCACGAGGATCGGGTACCGGAGGCGCTTCGGAGGCTGCACGCGGCGGCCCCGCGGGAAGAGCTGGAAGCGCGGCGTCGGGATGCGGTGGTACGTCAGGATCTGCTTCGAGAGCCCTTTGTCGTGCGAGAGCATGAGGCCGCGCGGGTTGCAGCCGGTATAGGGCTGCTTCATCAGCTCGAGGTACGAGACCACGTGCTGGTCATAGACCGCGACTCCGTGGAACTCCTCGAGGAGGTTGAACGCGACGTGCGGCTTCCACTCGACGATCATGTCGCGGATCTTGCCGAGGTCTTCACTCACGCCGAGCGCGCGCACGTCGTGTCCGAGCGTGCGAAGGCCCTCCATCACGTCGAACTCGGTCGCGATGTCGAGCTCTTCCTTCTCGCTCAAGCCGTCGAGCGAGTCGGGAGGGACGAGGTCCTTGTGCATGAGCACCAGAACCCGCATTCGTTTCACAGAGCCAATCGGTGGTGGCCCCCGTGGAGATGGTTCATGGTCTGGACCGAAAGCATGACGAGTGCGTCCTGCTTCGTCTCCTGCTCCGAACATTCGAGTCGCAAGCCGAGCTCCCGACACCGTTCGATGACTTCGCCGAGAACCTGGTCGATCATGTACTGGTACTGACCGGTCCAGCGCGCGACGGTGCGCCGCACCTCGGGGCGAATCCGCTTGAGGAACGTCGCGGCCGCCATGTTCTTCGCGTGCTGAGGGTCGTCCGAGAACAGGCGTCTCAACTCGCGGTCGTAGACGTCCGGGTAGTCGACGCCGTAGCGGGAGCGCTTTTCCTCGTAGTGCTCTCGCAGGGTGCGCCGATCCGATCGAATCGCCTCGACGTGGCGTCGCGAGCTGACCAGCGCCGGCTTCTTGCGGATCTCGAGCATGAGCTCGTCCACGTACCGGAGCTTGCGCATCGCGGACCACCCCTTGTATTGCGCGCGCCAGTTCGATCGCGGCCTCAGCCAGACGGCGAACGTTTCCGCGAAGTCCTCGGACGGGTGGCTCTGCGCGTACCAGAGGTCGAGGTGGAGCACGTAGCTCTTGCTGTACGGCTTCGGTTGGTAGGTTTCGGGATACGGCTGGGAGTAGCTGCCGAAGAGCTCGCGAAATCGCCGGCGGCGGTGGAGGCGGTAAGCCGTGTCGAGCGCGTGCCCGGCCTCGTGCCGCAGGATCTTCATGAACTGCTTCTCGGTGCCGCCCTCGACCTCGAGCATCATCTTCCGCTCGAGCCGTACCAGACGCGGGTGCGCGAGGTAGAAGGGGATCGCGATGCCCGGGACGCCGTCCGGCGAGAACCACTCCTCTCCGAGCCACACGTGGGGCCGGAAGCGGAATCCGAAGCGTTCGAGCTCCCAGTACAGGCGCTGGACCCGAGGCTCGACGTTCGATCCTTCGATGGACAGGCCGAGCTGGCTGAAGCGCAGGTCGAGCAACTCGTCGTCCGTGAGCCGAGCCCACTCGGGTGCGGTGCGCGCGCTGACCTTGCGGACACCACGCCCTCCGCTCGCGCTCGCCCGGGCGCTCTTTCGCGGCACGGTCTTCTTGCTCGAGACCTTGCGGACCTGTTTCTTCTTGCGAACTGCTTCTGCCACCTGCGTTCCCCGATCACTCGTCCGTTGGCGCGCTCATCTTATCGGGAATGCTTGAAGCGAGCAACGAAGATCGGGTGTCGCGATGATGAATCGTACGCGATCACTCCTGACTGCCGAGCAATCCGGATCGCATCACCATGTAGAGCAGGAGCATGACCGAGCTCACCAGGCCCGCGACGTACGTCAGGAAAGCCGCGTCGAGAACGTCCTTCGCTCCCTTGCGCTCGTCGATCGCGAGGATGCCGCCCGATTCGAGCGCGCCGAGCGCTCGCGCACTCGCGTCGGACTCGACGGGCAGCGTCACGAGCTGGAAGAGGACCGCGCCCGAGAACACGACGATGGCGGAGAGCATGAGCAGCTGACCCATCGGGGTCATGCCCATGATTCCGCCGGCGAGGAAGAGCCACATCCAGAGGCTCGATCCGATCTTGGCCGCGGGGACGAGCGCGGATCGCAGGCCGAGCGGACCATAGTGCTGCGCGTGCTGGATGGCGCGTCCGACCCCGTGGGCCGCGCTGCCCGCCGCGGCGACGCTGCGGCCGCCGTAGACCTGCGGCGAGAGGCGAAGGGTCTTGCGGCGGGGGTCGTAGTGGTCCGAGAGGAAGCCCTGCGTCTCCTCGACCTGCACGTCGTGGATCCCGTTCGTCCGCAGGATCTGCCGGGCCACGGCGGCGCCGGTCAGCCCGTTGCGGAAAGAGACGTTCGAGTACTTGCGAAAGGACGATTGCACCTTCGATTGGGCATAGAGCCCGAAGAGGATGCCGGGAAGCATGAACAGCAGGTACGTCATCATGGTGTCTCTCCTGGGTGCGCGTCGCTGGCCCATTCGGGCGGGTGCCGCGTCGTTTTGTCAGGCCGGTCCGGCGCGTTCGGGACGTTTCGTCGTGGTCGCGCGGTCCGACCGGTTCCACAGGAGTAGATTCGCAATTCCGGGGCCGTTATCGCCACGGAACCCGAGAAGATTCGGGGCGATCAGGAGCGATCGAGCTCGGTGCGGACGTGGTCGGCAAAGGCCTGGGCGGCGTCGATAACGGCGAGTCGCGCGAAGAGGCGCTCGGCGTCGCTCTCGAGATAGCCGAAGACCAGCTGGTTGCGGAGCTCGGCCACCTCGTGCATTCGCTCGCCCAGCTCGGGGGGAAGGACGCCGGCGTCGACCAGGCGATCGAACAGCCGCGCGTAGCTTCTGGGGACGTCGCCGTTGTCGAGGAAATGGGCGCCCGTGTCGAGCACGGCCTGCAGCGCGATCTGCAGCTCACGCTCGAGGACGCGCTGGGTGTCCTCGGACTGTCGGAAGGCATCGAGACCGGCGTCGCGGATGCGGCGGGCCCGGTCGAGAGACTGCGCCATACGCTCGAGGCGCAGTGCGGCCACATGGGAGTCGGCTTGCGGCAAGAAAGGTCCGTCCTTCACGAGGTTTGCGTGCTCGGAAACCCTCTCTTCGACAGAATGAGCCGGGTATCTTACCACGGAGCCCATTTTTTCGAGGGCGGGCGGAAGGCGGTCGGGCGAGGCGAGGATCCGGGGGCGGCGCGAACGATCCGGAGCGGGGGATCAGTCGGGGAGGAGCTCGTCTTCGCTCTCGTAGCGGCCGAACAGCGTGACGTTGTCGAGCGGCCAGAAGCGCACGCGAATCTTGCCCTTGATGTAGTCGCGGGGCACGCCGTCGAAGTAGCGGCTGTCGTTGCTGCGGGCGCGGTTGTCGCCCAGCACGAAGTAGTGCCCGGGGCGTACGCGGTGCCGGAAGTCGTCCCGGTCGCGGATGATGCCGTCGAAGTCCATGCGGACGCCGTCGACGTACAGGATCCCGTCGCGCATCTCGACGAGCTCGCCCGGGAAGGCGATCAGCCGCTTGATGTAGTCCTCGGACGGGTCCTTGGGGTTCTTCAGGACGACGACGTCGAAGCGATTCGACTCGTCGATCGTGCCGAGGCGGTAGGAGAGCTTGTCGACGATCAGGCGGTCGCCGTCCGAGAAGGTCGGCTCCATGGACTTGCCGCGGACCACCGACACGTTCATCACGAAGCAGTAGATGAACAGGAAGAGCCCGACGAAGAACACCAGATCGCGCAGGAAGCCGCGGAAGAACTGGGCGACGCCGTCCGCGAAGGTCCCGGCCTCGTCTTCGGCGGCAGGTGCGGCAACGGCGTGGGGTGCGGCCGCCTGGACCTCGGCAGCGTGTACTTCACCAGCAGCCTGTACCTCACCTCCGACGGGCGCTGCCGCGAGATCGGGCCCGGCGATCGTCCCGGTGAGGACGGTCGGTTCGGCCGGCGAGGGCGGATCCGCTGGCGTCGCGGCGACCGGCTCCTGGACGGGAGGCGCGGACGCCGACGCGGGATTCGAAACCGTGGGGTTCGAGGCCGGATCCATCCGTGGGGAGCCGTTTTCCGGGGCGGCGTCCGAGAGGGGCTCTCGAACCGGCCCGGTGGGCTCCGACGGCGAGGGGCGGACGATGCGCTCGTCGTGGCTCAAGGTAGTAGGTGCTTTTGAGACAAGGGATTAAGCAGAACAGCCGAGGGGGCGGAGCGTGGCTGCAACCGCCGCTTGCAGGACCCAAGTCTACCCCAGGCCTGAGGCGATAGCAACTCGATGACGACCAACGGGGTTGCCGAGATGCGCCCTAGCGCGGATCTTTGCCCCCGCTGCCCTCCTTGTCCTGGTCGTCCTGGTCTTTCTCATTCCGATCGCCACGGTCTCGATTCCGGCCGCCGCTCATCATCTGGGCCATCGAGCCGAGCTCGCAGGGCAGCTCCAGGGTCTCGTTGCCGCGGACCAGCTTGATCGAGACCGTATCGCCCGGCTTCTTGGCCGCCAGGGCCCGGCGGAGGCCGGCCATGCCCTCGACCGGCATGTCCGCGATCGCCAGGATCCGGTCGCCGGGCTGAAGGCCGGCCTTGGCCGAGGGCGCGCCGTCCGAGACGGTGCCGATGACGAAGCCTTCGCCGTCAGCATCGGGGTCGGGGCCCACGCCGAGGTACGCCGCGCTCTCGCGGGAGCGCATCATCCGGTCGCGCATCCGGGTCATGAAGTCCTTCGGCATCGCCATCGAGTCGTTCTTCGTGAAGGTGGGGCGCTCGTCGCGGTTGGCCACGTCGTGCGATGCCAGGAAGATCATCTGCGTGATCTTCTCGAGCCCTTCGAGGTTGAGCTTGAAGATGTCGTCGGTGGGGCGGTGGTAGTCGTCGTGCATGTTCGTGAAGAAGAAGAGGACCGGACACTCCTTCTTGTAGAAGCCGGCGCTGTCTGTCGGGACGTTGCCGCCGTCCGCCGTCTCCAGCTCGAAACGGAAGCGCTCGTTCAGGCCGTTGACCAGCTCGGGGAAGGTGGGCGAGGTGCCGAGACCGCCGACGAAGAGGTAGCCGTTCTCGCTGCGTCCGATCATGTCCATGCAGAACAGCGTCACGATCGATTCGACCGGAAACGTCGGATTCTGCAGCCAATGGCGCGATCCGAGCAAACCGCTTTCCTCGCCGTCGGTGTTGAAGAAGATAATCGATCGGCGCGGGCGCGCGGCCGTGAAGGCTTCCGCGAGCTCGAGGATCGAGGCGGTTCCGGACGCGTTGTCGTCGGCGCCGTTGTAGACCGGGCCGTCGCCGCCGCGGCCGCGCCCGAGGTGATCGACGTGGCCCGCGATCACGATGCACTCGTCCCGGAGCGTCGGGTCGGTACCCGGGAGCTTCGCGAGGACGTTGCGGCCGTTCTTGCCTCGCGCCACGAACTCCTGGAAGTACGTGCCGTCCTCGCCGGCCGGCTCGAGGCCGAGACGCTGGTAGTAGCTCGCCAGGTAGCGCTGCGCGATGCGTCCGCCCTTCTCGCCGAGCCCACGCCCCTCGAGCTCCTCGCTGGCGAGAAACTCGATGTGCCCGAGCAGGTCGGACTGCGCGATCGTGTGGATGGCGGCCGGCTCGTTCGCGAGCGTCCGGTTCGGCAGCGCGAGGGCCGCCAGGGCCGCGGCGACGAGCAGAAAAGCGAGGGGACGACGGTGCATGAAAACGCTCCTGTGATCTTCTCGGAATTCGGGAGGTCCCGTGCAGGCACGGGAGGAACCCCTGTATACGGGATCCCGCGGCGCTCGGGGAAGAACTTTTTGCCGGAGTCGTCGGTTTCTCCAAGGTATACTTGCAGGCCACTTTGGATCGGATTCCGCCTCGGTCTGCTGCCGCTCGGCCGGAATCTTTCCCAGGACTCCCCCCCGCCCGGAGACGTCGCGTGAAAGTCCAGGAGATCGCCTCCCACATCCTTTTCGTCGTCGCCGCCGCTGCCGTCGTATTCGGCATGACCGGTGAGCGTGGCGCCGATTCGCAAGCCGTGTCGCTCCTCGAGCGTCGGGTGTCCCGTCTTTCCGAGCGCGTCTCGGATGTCGGGCGCGCCGAGATCGAGCAGCGGGTGCTCGCCCTTCGCCAGCGCTTCGAGCGGCTGGGCAACCTCGTCCTGCAGCTCGAGTCGGCCGGCGTCCGCCCGCCGTCCGAGGGCGGGGCGCCCCCGAGCCTGCCGGATGACGTCCGCGCGCGGCTCGGCAACCGGGTCGAGGCCGCGGAAGCCGAGTTCGTGCGCGATACGCTCGAGCGGGTCGCGGGTCAGGTCGGCCTGGCGCCACGCGATCTCAAGGCGGTCGCGGGCATCTACGCGGACGAGCGTCGCGAAGTGCGCGATCTGTACCGACGATTGCGCATGGAGGATATCGATCGAGCGACCCTCGATCGGGAGCTCGCGAGCCTCCGCGAGAGCCGCGAGAGCTCGATCCGAGGCATCGTCGGCGACGAGACGTTCGAGAAGATCCGCAACGTCATGCCGGAAACCCCGGACTTCTCGGGCGACGGATCGCGCTGAGACAACCCCCGCCGGAATCAAGGACGAGAGTCGTGCAGAATACGATGGTCTACGCAAAACTGGTCGTTGCAGTCGGGCTCGTGGCCTGGGTCGTGGTATCGCGGCTCGGTGGCGAGGATGGACTGGATTCATTGACTCGAGCGGTAGAGGGAGTCGAGGATCGCGTGAGCGGTCGATCCCTTTCCGACATCGAAAAAGAGATCTCGGCGCTCGAAGGCGCGTTGCGCGGGCTCGAGGCGCGCCTGGGCGCGCTCGGCGGGGTGCCCGCAATGGCCGCCGCGACGGAGGCGACTCCCGAGGTCGCGAGACCGAATCGGCGGAAGATCTCGGCGCAGCTGCGGCCGGGAAGCTCTCGTCCGCAATTGAACCCGACGACGAAGCGTGCGCGCGCGCAGGTCAACGTGATGGAGAAGCACATCGAAGGCCTCTCCAAGCGGCAGCTCGCCGACCTCACGAAGATCTTTTCCGAGATGCACAACCAGGAACAGAAGGAGCTGGCGCGACTGCAGGGCCAGCCGAACGTCGGTCAGCGCTTCGGCCCGATCCGTGAGTCGCTGCTCATCGAGCGCTACACCCGGATTCGCGAGGTTCTCACGCCGGCGCAGGCCGCCGATCTCGAGAACGTTCCCATCCCGATCATTCCGCCGAGCTTCAAGGGAGACGGACGATGAAGGGTCTCGACTGGGTTCTCGGCGCGGTGCTCCTGATCGCCGGTGTCGCTCTCCTGCTCGACCGGTTCAGCGCGTCGGGCGGGGAGGAACAGCTGCTCCTCGAGGAGCTCGAGCGTCGCGTCGCGCGGGCGGAAGCGAAGCTCGACGGCTCGCCGGCCGACACCATTCGGCAACGGTTGGACCGCCTCGAGGCCACGATGAGCCGCCTGGAGGCGGCCTTCCCGGCGACGGCCACCGCGACGACGGGCGCCGACATGGACCAGGCCATCGAGCGGGCGCGCGCCGACGTCGCGCGGATCGGGGAGCGCATCGATCTCGAGCCCGAGCTTTCCGGCGAGCTCGTGACGCTGTACGCGGAGCACCATCTTCGGGTAGGATCCGGGTCGACGGATGCCGCCGGCGATTTCCCGCGCCTGTTCGAGCAGCTCAAGCTCGTGCTGGACGGCGACGCGCTGCGCACGATCCTCGCCGAGTTCGCCCCGAGCGACGACGGCTAGAGCCTCCGTCCCGTTCGTTCCGGTTCGCGTGTCCCTCCGTTCGAGGGGGAGTTTCCGCCGGTCTGTCCGCCGGCCGGAGAAGGAATCCCGGGAGAGCTCGATGGTTCGCTTCCGAAGTGGCTGGCCCACGCTCGTCATGGCGATGCTCCTCGCGACCTCCGCGATGGCTTCGTCTCCCGTGTTCGAGTTTCCGCTCGGGCGATTCGGTTCGCGCGCCGTGCTCGACCCCTGCCCGCAGCATCGTGGTCTGCGGTGGTCGACCCACGGAACGCCCGACGGTGAAGTCTCGCCGGCGCTCATCGGCGCCTTCATCAAGCGGCGCATCTGGCCGCTTCCGTTCCATCCCGACCACCCGCCGTTCCGTCGTCTGCAACAGGAAGTGACGCCGACGTCGGTCACGTACATCGGGACTACCGATGCCAACACGCTCGAGGTGCGCCTGACGATTCGCTCCCCGTTCTACCCCGGTGACGAGCGAGCCTCGACCGCTCCCGCGTTCCTGATCGACATCGAGACGACGAACGTCGGCCGGCGCCGTCGTCCGTGTCGCTTGCACTTTTCACTGCCGCTCGGGGAGGATCCCGCCGAGGTCGGCGGCGAGGGCTGGAAGGGCATCCGCTCGCAGGACGCCGCGTGGACCCTGGTCTGGCCGGACGCCAAAGGCGGAGACTACGAGCGTCAGGGTTCGTTGCTGCGTCTGTCGTACGACCTCGGGTTCCGGCAATCGCGGCGACACACGTTCGCGCTGGTGACCTACCGCGACGCGCCGGTCGCCGAGATCGACTCGGTGCCGTACCGGTTCTCGTACACGCGTCACTTCGGGTCCGCGGACGACGTGGCGGCCTGGGCGATCGCCCATCACGACGAGCTCGCCGTGAAGTGCCGACGCTTCGACGAGACCGTGACCGCGACCGGTCTTCCGGAGGCAGTGCGGAACCTGGCGTCGATGGCCTTCCAGACCTTCGCGGCGTCGGTGTACTGGCTGACGTCCGAAGCCGGCGACTCCTGGGTTCGCGCGTACGATTCGACGCAGGGACGCTTCGCCGGCGTCGAGGATCTCGCCTACCAGCTGCCGTTTCTCGAGTCGTACTGGCCGCAGGTCGCCGAGCACGCGCGGCGTTCGGTCGTACCGATCTCGTCCGGGCCGCGTCGTTTCGTCTTCGCGCCGGATCTCGTCGGCGAAGGAGAGAGTGCGACGCACGACATCGCGATGCGCGAACCCGGGACGGCATCGGAAGCGGCCAGTCTGCTGGCCGTCCTCTCGGCGCCTCGGGAGGATCGATCCTGGGAGCGAGTCCGGCTCGCCGCGAGGCGCATCCTCGCGGACGATCGCGACGGGGACGGCATCCCGGAAGAGGCGGACGATACCGCCGAGCGTCGCAACTCCGTGGCGCTCGGGTGGCGTTCGGTCGCGGCTCTTCGCCGCGCCGAGTGCTGGTTCCGGGAGTCGGATTCGCAAGCCGAGAGCGAGCTCGCGCGCGAGATCGAGGCGCGGCTCGACCGGCTTCTCGTGACGCTCGAAGAATCGGCCTTCGTCGGCGATCACTACGCTCTCGTCTCGAACGGAAGCGATGAGAAGGAGCGAGGCGGCACGCCCGAGGCGCTCGGAGGGCTCGTCGATCTGCTTCGGCGAGGAGATACCGTCGTCGTGCCGACCGTCGAGCGCATTCGCTCCGACAGCGACTGGATTCGTGAGAACCTCATGACGTCGCGCGGGCCCACGGTGTCCGTGGGGGCACCGCGCGTGTCGATGGTGAGCGCCGTGATCCGGGATCTCGTCTCCGCTCATGCCGGTGTCGAGGTGAGCGAAGGTTTCGAAGCGTACTGGTCGGCGCTCGTCGCGTGGAACCAGGACCCCGATCGACCGGGGGCGGGCGGCTTCACGGACGACCCGGGCGATGCCTCGGGGGGGCCGTCGTTCCGCGGTATCGTCGCTTTCGAAGTCCCCTCGGCCTTTGCGGGCCTGCGCTCGGGAGAGGGGGATCTGTTCGGGCATCGGATTCTGCTCGACGCCCTGAGTGTTCCGCTGATCGAACGCGCGGATTGGGATGGCGGGCGCATCCCGTGGATCCAGTTCCGGCGCGGCGATTCCGGGACTTCGATCGGCCTGCGCAACCGTGCGCTGCTGGCGAAGAGCGGCGATCTGTACGAAAGACTGTCGCTCGACGAGACGAGCCTGTTCGAGCTGGATCTGCTGCGAAGTCAGCCTCCGCGTCTTAGGGACGGTCGGGTGGAAGTTCTCACCGCCGGGGCGGACGAGACCGGTTGGTGGGCACTCGTCCGTGGCGAGCCCGGTGTCACGCCTCGCGTACGCGCGACGGGATTGCCTGAAGGCCGCTACCGCGTCCGCGTCCGCGACGGCGATCCGATGGACGTGAGCCGAGAGGAACTGGCCAAGGGCGTGCCGCTCGAGGGCGCGATTCCCGACGAAGCGCTCGACCGAGAGGAACGGGTGGAGATGCGGCAGCTCCGATCGGACCTTCTCGCGTTCGACGGCGATGAGGGCATCGCGGAGGCTCCCGCGCTTCGGAGCGCGATCGACCAGGCGCTCGCCGCGGTCGATCGGCGGCTGGAGTGGAATCGCGAGGCGCGGTCGTTTGCCGTTTCGATCGGACGCGGAGATGCGGGCGAGCGCGTGCTCGGTCCGCGGGAGATCGGTGCCGGAATCGAGGTGCCGAACGAGAGCGTCGAGGACACGATGGAGTCGCTGCTCCTGGCGGCACCCGATCGACTGGAATCGGTGGTCGCGCGAGTCCGACCGTACGACCTTCGCCTGCTCCCGGCCGACGAGAATCGACCCTGGCGGATCTCGATGACGAATCGATTCCTGCCGCGGATGAACGCGCGTCTTCGCCTGCTCGCGGGTCCGCACCTCGGGGCGCCGTTCGTGCTCGATGCCGTGGATCTCGCCCCGGGCGAGAGCGAGGTCGTCGAGGTCGCGCTTCGAGACGAACCGGGTGACGGCGCGCTGACCACCCGGCTCGAGGGGCGGTTGGAGCTGCAGCTCGGCGCTTCGAGCGCGGTCGAGCGGCTGTCGCTCCCGGTGCGCGACGGTCACGTTCGGGGCTGGCTCGTCTCGCGCTTTTACGCGTACGACGAGGCGCTGGATTTCGGTCGTTCGGAAAGCGCGGAATGGGATCCGCGGCCGAGCGTGGGCGCGGGAGACGCGAACTGGAGGCTGCGAACCGCGACGGGACGGTCGCTGGAGCGCGTCGGGCGAGTCCGCCAGAAGGGCTTCGCGAGCGCCTATGCGAGCGTGTACCTGGTCGCTCCCGAAGCCGGCGAGATCGAGATCAGCGGGAAGAGCCGAGGGCGCGTGCGGATGTGGATCGGCGCGAAGCAGGTGTATCCTCCCGTCCGCGAAGAGGAGAGTGGCGACGCGCCGGAATCGGATTCGGGCTCGGACACGTCTGCCGAATCGGACTCGACGGGACCGGGGCCGTTCGCGTTCCGGGTCACGCTCGAACCGGGGGCGAGCCGCCTGCTCGTCAAGCTCGAAGAGGGCGACGAAGGCTGGGGCATTCGCGTTCGCGTTCGCTCGGAAGACGCGGATTTCGATCGAGGGCTGCGGGCGATCCCGACGCTGCGCTAGCGATACGCAGGGTTACGACTTTCGCGAGCGCTTGGTCTTGCGCGGATCCTCGAGGGTGCCGCAACGCGCTTCGTGTCGCAGGACGTGATCGACGAGCGTGAGCGCCATCATCGCCTCGACGATCGGCACGGCGCGCGGAAGGACGCACGGATCGTGGCGTCCCTTTACCGAGAGCTTCGTCTTCTTCCCCGACGCGTCGACCGTCTGCTGCTCGCGTGCGACCGTGGACGTCGGCTTGAACGCCACGCGGATCTGCAGCGTTGCGCCCGAAGAAATACCGCCGAGGACGCCGCCCGCGTTGTTCGTCGCGGGGACGACGCGTCCGTCCCGCTTCGTGAACGGGTCGTTGTGCTCGTAACCGGTGAGGTCCGTCGACTCGAAGCCGCGGCCGATCTCGAAGCCGCGCGTGGCGGGAAGGCTCATCATGGCCTTGGCGAGATCCGCGGGCAGCTTGTCGAAGATCGGCTCGCCGAGGCCGACCGGCACCGAGCGCGCGACGCATTCCACCACGCCGCCCACCGAGTCGCCGCTGTCCGCCGCTTCGCGGATCCGCTCGGCCATGCGCTCGGCCGCTCGTCGGTCGGGACAGCGAACCGCGTTCTGCTCGACGCGTCGCGGCGTCACGGTCTCGGGGTTCACCTCGGCGCGGATCGTGTGGACCTTCACGACGTAGCCGATCACCTGCGTGCCGAAGCGCTTCTTCAGGATCTTCTTGGCGATCGCTGCGGCGGCCACCCGGCCGATGGTCTCGCGCGCCGACGCGCGTCCACCGCCGCGATGATCGCGGATGCCGTACTTCTTGGCGTACGTGAAGTCGGCGTGCGAGGGGCGGTAGACCGCGCTCACCTTCTTGTAGTCCTTCGAACGCTGGTCGCGATTCTCGACGACGATCGAGATCGGCGTGCCGAGCGTGCGTCCGTCCTTCACGCCCGAGAGGATGCGCGCCTGATCCTTCTCGTCGCGCGGGGTCGTCAGGTCGCTCTGTCCGGGGCGCCGCCGATCGAGGTCGGCCTGAAGGTCCTCTTCGCTGAGTGCGATCCCGGGGGGGCATCCGTCGACGACGACGCCGATGCCGGCGCCGTGCGATTCACCCCACGTCGTGATACGGAAGATCGTCCCGAATGAGTTCGCCATCTGGTTCCACCGCCTCGTTCGAAGTCCGTCGAGAGACTATCAAAGGGCCGTCGAGAGCGGCCGAGCCCGGCGCATGGGCGCGCCCGGCGTCATGATATACTCGGCAGCTTTCCGATCCGAGGATGACGCATGAAACACTGGTGGGACGGCGCGTGGTTGCTCGCGATCCTGCTGGTCGCGTGTGCGGTTCGGGCGATCTCCCTGCGGGTGATCCTGCTCGATACTCCGGGGCTTCCCGTCGGGTTCATCGATACGCTGTACCACCTGCGGCGGATCGAGCTCGTCCTCGCCGGCGGACACGTCGCGATCCCCTTCGACTACTACAGCACCTATCCCACCGGCGCCGATTTCACGTGGCCTCCGCTGTTCGATCTCGCGAACGCGGCCGTCGCGTGGATCGTCGGATTCGGCAGCGCTGAGCGCGAGGTCCTCGAGTGGACGTCGGCTCTCGTCTCGGGGGTGCTCGGCGCCGCGATCGTCGTACCGGCCTTCTTCATCGCGCGCGCGATCGCGGGCCGCACCGCGGGCTTCGTCGCGGCGCTCGCGATGGCGGTGATGCCGCTCCATGCGTCGTACACCAGCTTCGGTCGACCGGATCATCACGGCGCCGAGACGTTGCTGATCGCACTCTTCTTCGCGGGCCTCCTCGCCGGTGAGCGTCGAGCCGTCGCCGCCGGCATTGGATTCAAGGACCTGATCGCCCGGCCGGGGCGCGTTCCGACCTTTCGCTTCCTCGTCACGGCGCTCGCGGGCATCGCGCTCCTGTCGATTCAGACCGGCGCGATCCTGCTCGGCGGGATCGG
>CAZQZX010000125.1:0-20369 GCA_964597885.1 uncultured Planctomycetota bacterium | reverse complement strand
CAGACGCAGGCCCTCCCGGAGCCGCAGATCACGTACGGCTACTTCATCCACGAGATCGAGACGCGGGTCGGCAAGCAGGAACAGCTCGTCGGACTCGCCCAGACGTTCCCGTGGTTCGGGACCCTTCGCGATCGGCAGGACGCGGCATCGCGCGCCGCGAATGCAGCGCACGCCCGCGTCGAAGCCACGAGGCTCGACCTGTTCTACCGCGTCGAAGCGGCCTACAACGAGCTCTACTATCTCGATCGATCGATCGGGATCACCAAGCAGAATCTCGAGCTCCTCACGCAGTTCGAGCGTATCGCTCGCGCACGCTACCGCGTGGCCGCCACGAGCCACCCCGATCTGACGCGCCTCCAGGTCGAGCTCGGGAAGCTCGAGGATCGGATTCGGCAGCTCGAGGACCGACGCGCGCCATTCGCGGCTCGCCTCAATGCCGCGATGAACCGCCCCCTCGACACGCCGATTCCGGCGCCGCAGGAAGTCCGCAGCCGAGCCACGAACGCGACCACCAGCGATCTGCTGGAGACGCTTCGATCACACAATCCGAGACTCGCGGCCCTCGAAGCCGAAGCAGCGAGCGAGTCGGTACGGGCCAAGATCGCTCGCAAGGGAGCGCTGCCCGACTTCACGGTCGGAGTCACGTACACGGACATCGAGGGACGGCGCGACGCGTCGGTTCCCGATAATGGCGACGATGCGCTGCTCGCGACGCTGTCGTTCAATCTGCCGATCTGGCGCGGCAGCTATGACGCCGCCGTTCGCGAAGCTCGAGCCCGGCGGAGAGCCGTCCTGAGCCAGCGAACCGAGACGGCCAACCAGCTCGGCGCCGATCTCGAGCAATCCGTGTTCGACCACCAGGACGCCCGGCATCGCATCGAGCTCTTCCGCGACACGCTGATCCCCAAGGGTACGGAGGCACTCGACGCGACGCTGACCGCATTCGAGCTCGGCAACGCGGACTTCCTGGACCTGATCGACACCGAGCGTTCCCTGCTCGAGTTCCAGCTCGGCCTCGAGCGCGCCCTCGTCGATCGCGCCACATCGTTCGCGAGAATCGAAGCCCTGGTCGGGACGCCACTCGTCGCGATTTCCGACGACCCGGATCGATCGGAGGACGACCGATGAACCACGAACGGGATTCGAGAATGCAGGTTATCCACTGGATCTGGGAGCGGACTTCGGCACTCGTCGCCGTCGTGCTGATCTTCCTCGCGCTCCTCATCGGAATCCGGATCGGCGGAGGCGGGAACGGCAAAGACGACGGTCCCTCGGAGTCCGCTCGCACCCGTGCGGGGTCCGAAGCCGCCCCTCAGTCGTTCACGTGCTCGATGCACCCGCAGGTCCGGCTTCCGGACGCGAATGCCAAGTGCCCGATCTGTTTCATGGACCTCATCCCGGTCACCGAGGACGGAGGACCAGGAAGCGAACGCCGACTCGTGCTCACTGATGCGGCCGTCCGGCTCGCCGAGCTCGAGACCTCGAGGGTCGCTCGCTTCTTTCCGGAAGCGGAGGTGCGACTCTACGGCAAGGTCACCTATGACCAGACTCGCGTCGCACGCATCACCGCCTACTTCCCCGGCCGACTCGATCGGCTGTTTGTCGACTATGTCGGAACCGCGGTCCGCGAGGGAGACCACCTCGCCGAGATCTACAGCCCGGATCTCCTGGCCGCCTTCGAGGAGCTCCGCCAGGCACGTCTCTCCGTCGACGAGAGCCGCACGTCGAGCGAGCTGGTCCGATCTTCCACCGAACGCACGCTCGAGGCCGCGCGCGAGAAGCTTCGCCTCTTCGGACTGACGCCGGAACAGATCGCCGAAGCGGAAGAGGGCCGACGCGCGGGAGAACAGCTCACGATCTACGCCCCCATCGGCGGGATCGTGACCCACCTGGCGGCCCTCGAAGGGGACTATGTGAAGACGGGCTCCCCGATCGCCACGGTCGCGGACCTGAGCCACCTCTGGCTCGATCTCGAAGCCTACGAGTCGCAGCTTCCGCTGATTCGATTCGGCCAGCGCGTCAACTTCACGGTCGAATCGCATCCGGGGGAGGCGTTCGAGGGACGCGTGACGTTCATCGCTCCCGTCGTCGATGACTATACGCGCACCGCAGCCGTCCGCGTGGCGATCGACAACGACGGAGGCCGCCTGAAGCCCGGCATGTTCGCCACGGCCGTCGGCAAGACCCGCCTCGCCGCCGACGGGGGCATCGTATCCGACGATCTTCTCGGGAAATGGGTGAGCCCCATGCATCCCGAGATCGTGAAAGACGGCCCGGGTACGTGCGACGTGTGCGGCATGGATCTGGTTCCGGCCGAAAGCCTCGGACTGGTCGGCGATTCCTCGGGCCTCGAAGAGCCCTTGGTGGTTCCTCGGACCGCCGTGCTGGTGACCGGCACGCGTGCCGTCGCGTACGTGCGCGTCGCGGGCACCGACAAGCCCACCTACGAGGGTCGCGAGGTCTCCCTCGGCCCGCGGGCCGGAGACTTCTACGTCGTACGGGATGGTCTCCGCGAGGGCGAAGAGGTCGTCACGCACGGCGCGTTCAAGATCGACAGTGCGATGCAGATCTCCGCCAAACCGAGCATGATGCTCCCTCGAGGAAGCGGAGGCGACGGAAGCTCGCCGCAGGACGATTCCCGCACCGGCGATCGCATCCCCGTCCCTTCGCCATTCGTGTTCGCACTCAAGCCGGTGTACGCGGCTTACCTCGACGCCCAGGAAGCGCTCGCGGACGATGACTTCGAGGCATTCGAGCAGGCGACGCGAGATCTCGAGCGGGCGATCGATCTGGTGAAACCCCACGGCCTCGTCGGGGAAGCGCTCGCCACCTGGCGAAGGGCCGCCCGACGATTATCCTCGGAGGAGCCTCCGGCAGACCTCGCCGCCGCACGCGTCGCCTTCGAGCCGAAGTCGCGCGCCGTGATCGATCTCGAGGAGCGATTCGGGCACCGCGGTACTCAGGCCTGGCACATCGCCTACTGCCCGATGGCCCTCGACAACGCTGGAGCCGAGTGGCTCCAGCGAGGGACGACGATCGACAATCCGTACTTCGGTGCGGAGATGCTCCGTTGCGGCGAGATCCGCGCCTCCCTGGCTCCTCTCGACCCACCCGCATTCGAGAGCACGCGTCCTCCCGTCGGCTCGGAGGATGAAGATGAGTAGTCCGGTGCCCGACTATACGCGCGGCCCCGTGGCCGGCCTCATCCGATTCTGCCTCGGGCAGAAGCTCGTCGTGCTGCTTCTCTCGATCGCGATCCTCGTCTGGGGTCTCCTGACCGCACCGTTCGATTGGGAGCTCGGCGGACTGCCGCGCGATCCCGTTGCCGTCGATGCGATCCCCGACATCGGCGAGAACCAGCAGATCGTGTTTACCCAATGGCCGGGGCGAAGCCCTCAGGACATCGACGATCAGGTCAGCTACCCGCTGACGGTGGCGCTCCTCGGGATGCCGGGCGTCAAGGACGTGCGCAGCTACTCGATCTTCGGGTTCAGCACGATCTACGTGATCTTCGAAGAGCACGTCGAGTTCTACTGGTCTCGCTCCAGGATCCTCGAGAAGCTGAACAGTCTGCCGAGCGGAACCCTGCCGCCGGGAGCCTCCCCCGCTCTGGGGCCCGACGCCACCGCACTCGGTCAGGTCTTCTGGTACACGCTCGAGGGGCAGGACGCCGACGGGAACGCCGTCGGCGGATGGGATCTCCATGAGCTCCGATCCGCGCAGGATTTCGTCGTCCGCTACAAGCTAGCCGGTGTCGAGGGCGTCGCCGAGGTCGCCTCGATCGGGGGTCACGTCCGCGAGTACCAGGTCGACGTGAATCCCGATGCCATGCGCGCGGCCGGAGTCTCGCTCCGACAGGTCATCGACGCCGTGCGGGCCAGCAACCTGGACGTCGGCGCGCGGACGCTGGAGATCAACCAGGTCGAGTACGTGATCCGCGGTCTCGGTTTCCTCGAGAGCGTCGAAGATCTCGAGACGACCGCCGTGACCGCTCGCGACGGCAATCCGATCCTGATCCGTGACATCGCGAACGTGAGTATCGGTCCGGCCCTCCGACGAGGCGCGCTGACCAAGGGAGGCAGCGAGGCCGTCGGCGGTGTCGTCGTCGTCCGCTACGGCGAGAATCCGCTGGCTGTCATCGCGCGGGTGAAGGAGCGCATCAAGCAGATCGAATCGGGCTTACCCACCAAGACTCTCGCCGATGGTACCGAGAGCCGACTCGCGATCGTCCCGTTCTACGATCGATCCGGCCTGATCCAGGAAACACTCGGAACGCTGAACGCGGCGATCACTCAGCAGCTACTCGTCACGATCGCCGTCGTCGTGCTGATGGTGTTTCACCTCAGGAGCAGTCTCCTCATCTCGTCGATGCTGCCGCTCGCCGTTCTGATGACTTTCATCGGGATGAAGGCCTTCGGCGTCGAAGCGAACATCGTCGCCCTTTCCGGTATCGCCATCGCGGTGGGCACGATCGTCGACATGGGTGTGGTGCTGTGCGAGAACATCCTTCGCCGGCTCGAGGAGGCCGATCCTGAAGACGACCCTCGCGAGACGATCTTCCGAGCGAGCGCCGAGGTCGGGAGCGCCGTCCTGACGGCTGTTCTCACGACGATCGTCAGCTTCCTTCCCGTGTTCACGATGGAGGCCGCCGAAGGGAAGCTCTTCAAGCCACTCGCCTACACGAAGACCTTCGCCCTCCTCGCGTCCATCATCCTCGCCCTCACGGTCCTGCCGGCTGCCGCGCACGTCCTGTTCGGACTGCGCGTGCGCGCTCGCGTCCTGCGCACGGCCGCCGCCTGGTCCCTGGCGATGGTCGGCGTCGCCGTGATGATCTTCGTGTCTTGGCTGGCCGGCGCGATCCTCGCGATCTTCGGGCTCTACTACGCCGCACGGGCCTTCCTTCCCGGGAAAGTCGCTCGGGCACTCGAGATCGCCTCGAGCCTCGTCGCCGTTCTCATCGTGATGGTCGTGCTGGCCGCCGCCTGGGAACCCCTCGGACCGGATCCCGGAATCTTCGGCAACGCCTTGTTCATCGCGGTGACGCTCGCCCTGCTCGTCGGCTCGTTCTGGCTCTTTCGCGTGAGCTACCCGCGAATGCTCGGTTGGGCGCTCCGGCACAAGACGATCGCTCTCTCGCCCGCCGTGGCCGTGGTCCTGCTCGGCGGGACCGTATGGCTCGGGTTCGATCGAGTCTGGGGCTGGTTGCCCGACGGCGTGCGCCGCAGCGATCCGATGTCGGCGGCCGCGCGCGCGTTCCCCGGGCTCGGGAGCGAGTTCATGCCGGCTCTCGACGAGGGTTCCTTTCTGTACATGCCGACTACCTCGGCTCACGCTTCGATCGGCGAATGCATCGACGTACTCTCGACTCTCGACGAAGCGATCCTGTCGATTCCTGAGGTCGAGTCGGCGGTCGGAAAGATCGGACGCGCCGAGAGCCCGCTCGATCCGGCGCCCGTGTCGATGGTCGAGACGATCATCCAGTACGCGAGCGAGTACGTCACCGATGAGAACGGCCGCCGAAAGCACTTTCGGTACGATGCGAGTCACGACCGTTTCGTTTTCGACGAGGATGGCCGCCTGATCGAAGATCCACACGGGCGCCCGTTCCGACAGTGGCGAGAGCACATCCGAAGCGCCGACGACATCTGGAAAGAGATTATCGACGCGGCCGACATCCCCGGCACGACCTCCGCGCCGAAGCTTCAGCCGATCGAGACGAGGATCGTCATGCTGCAGTCCGGCTTCCGCGCTCCGATGGGCGTGAAGGTCTACGGGCCCGATCTCGCGACGATCGAATCCTTCGGACTGGACCTCGAACGCGAGCTGAAGAAAGTGCCCTCCGTCGAAGCCGCAGCCGTCTACGCTGACCGCGTGGTCGGCAAACCGTATCTCGAGATCGATATCGATCGCGAGCGCATCGCCAGGTACGGAATCTCGATCGCGGCGACACAACAGGTCATCGAAGTGGCGATCGGCGGCAAGCCCCTCACCATGACGGTCGAAGGTCGAGAACGATATCCCGTTCGGGTCCGCTATCAGCGCGAGCTCCGTCAAGATCTCGAATCGATCGGTGACATTCTCGTGCCTACTCCGGACGGTCGGCAGATTCCTCTCCGGGAGCTCGCGACCCTGCAATACCGACGTGGCCCCCAGATGATCAAGGCCGAGGACACCTTCCTGGTGTCGTACGTGCTCCTCGATCGCAAGCCCGGCAATGCCGAGGTCGCCGTCGTCGAAGACTGTCAGGACCACCTCCTCGCGGCCATCGCGTCCGGCGATCTCGTCGTTCCGGACGGCGTGAGCTACGAGTTCGCCGGTTCCTACGAGAACCAGGTTCGCGCGGCCAAGCGAATGTCGATCGTCTTGCCGCTATCGCTCGCCGTGATCTTCCTCTTGCTGTACTTCCAGTTCCGCTCCATGTTGACGACGCTGATGATCTTCAGCGGCGTCTTCGTCGCATGGGGAGGCGGATTCGCAATGTTGTGGCTCTACGGACAGGACTGGTTCCTCGCCGTAGCGCCGTTCGGAATCGACCTGCGTGAGCTGTTCCAGATTCGCCCCTTCAACCTGAGCATCGCCGTGTGGGTCGGGTTCCTCGCGCTATTCGGCATCGCGACGGACGACGGCGTCGTCATGGCCACCCGGATCCGACAGTCCATGGATGAACGCAACCCCGAGACCGTCGATGCCATCCGGGCCGCCACGATCCAGGGAGCACGAGACCGGATTCGCGCCGCGGTCACGACATCCGCAACGACGATCCTCGCGTTGCTGCCGGTCCTCACGTCGAAGGGACGCGGCTCGGATATCATGATTCCGATGGCCATCCCGGCGTTCGGCGGGATGGCGGTCGCACTCGTCACGCTGTTCGTGGTCCCCGTGCTGTACTCCTCTAGCCAGGAGTGGAAGCTGCGGCTGAAGAGAATGGAAAGGAATCTACGATGAAGAGCTTGACGTTCGTACTCGCCTTGACAGCGTTCCTCGTACTCGAGGCATCGCACCATCGATTCGCAGGCGCGCAGAACCCGCCGGCCTCCGTGAACAAGATCTGTCCGATCGGAAAAGAGCCGATCGACGGAGCGACCTTCATCGAGATCGACGGCCGAACCGTCGGATTCTGCTGCCCGGGATGTGACGACGCCTACCGTCTCTGGTCCGACCAGCGGCGGGCCGCATTCGTCAAGCGAGCGCTCGACGGCGCCGAACCGGTCACTCCCTCCCCGCCATCCGAGCCGTCGAAGTCACCTCGCAAGGCGCCGAAAAGCGACCCGTACCTCCTCGATGTCTGTCCCGTTTCCGGTGAGAAGCTCGGCTCGATGGGCGAACCGATCGCGAAGACCGTGAACGGGCGACGGTTTCGACTCTGCTGTGCCGGCTGCATCTCGTCGCTCGAGAAGGACATCGACTCGATCGCTGCGAAGGTCGACCCCGAGATCGCTCGTCGTCAGATGCCGTACTACCCGCTGCAGACGTGCGTCGTCACGGGCGAGCCGCTCGAGGTGGACGGCCAATCCGACGCGATCGATCATGTCCACAACAACCGCCTCGTCCGGCTCTGCTGCGCCTCGTGCGTACGAAAGTTCGCATCGGACCCCGCGCCCTACCTGGAGAAGCTGGACAAGGCAGTCCTCGACGCACAGAACGAACGCTATCCGCTCGAGAACTGCGCGGTCGTCGAGACCAGCCCACTCGGCGGCATGGGCAAGCCGGCCGAGATCGTGGTCGCGAATCGACTCGTTCGTTTCTGCTGCGCCGGTTGCCTCCCGAGCTTCGAGGAGGACCCTCCCAAGTTCATCCGTCCTCTCGATGCGGCATGGAACCCGATTCACGCGAAGACGGCCTCCGGCGCGGGAAAGCGTTGACGCCGGCCCACCCACAGAATACTTGCATGTTTGCGCAAACGTGCTATTCTCAGACCTGATGAGCACGAGACAGACGAGATCGACACTCCGGCGCAACCTGCGCGCCGAGGTCTTCAAGGCGCTCGCGGACGAGAGCCGACTCGAGGTCCTGATGCGCTTGGCGTGCGCGACGCGCCCACAGACGGTAAGCGAGATCACGGACTGTTGCGGCATCCACATCTCGGGGGTCTCCCGGCATCTCGCCACGCTCCGGGAGGCCGGGATCGTCTCCGCTGAACGCAGCGGCCGCGAGGTGCGCTACCGATTGGACGCCGAAGAAGTCACGACCCTGCTTCGCGATCTCGCCGACGTGATCGATACCTGTCGACAGAACTGCTGCGAGGAAGAAAGATGACGAACGAGACGACGAGCGGCTGCTGTGAATCCGGCGACATGAGCAGCAAGGATGGCGACGCCGTCCGAGAGACGGTGAGCGACGCGTACCGCACGGCGCTCGAGATGTCGAAGCAGTCGTCCGGCGGTAGCTGCTGCGGCCCGAAACCCCCGGCCGGGGTCGCCGCCCAATCGGCGGGCTATGCCGACGACGAGACGTCCGAGTTCGGGGACGCGGCGGCCAGCTCCTTCGGATGCGGCAACCCGCTCGCGTTCGCCGGCGTGGAGGAAGGTCAGACGGTTCTCGACCTCGGAAGTGGCGCCGGCTTCGATCTCCTGCTCGCGAGCCGCAAGGTCGGCGAGACCGGTCACGTGATCGGCATCGACATGACCGACGAGATGATCGAGACGGCGCGGCAGAACATCGCCAAGGCCGGCGCGTCGAACGTCGAAGTGCGCAAGGGCATCATCGAAGAGCTTCCCGTCGAGGACGGCTCGGTCGACTGGGTCATCTCCAACTGCGTCATCAACCTCTCGCCGAACAAGGATGCGGTCTTCCGCGAGATCGCGCGCGTGCTCAAGCCGGGCGGCCGCTTCTCGATCAGCGACATCGTCGCGGAGGATCTGCCGCAGTCGCTTCGCGAGCAGGCGCAGGCCTACTCGGCGTGCATCGGCGGCGCGATCTCCGAGGCGCAGTACACCGCTGGGCTGAAGCAGGCCGGCATCGCCGAAGTCGCGGTGAGCGAGCGTCACGTCTACGACGAAGCGCAGCTGCGCGGCATCACCGGCACCGACCTCGAGTCGGTCGGCGCCGACCCGACTCTTCTCGACGATCAGGTGCGGAGCGTCGTCGGCAAGGTCTGGAGTGCGAAGATCAGCGGCTCGAAGTAGCGGGCCGCGTCGACCGGGTGACGCTCACGCCCGCCCTTCGAAGATCGCGCGCACGGTGTCGACGGTATCGGCTTCGGCCGCGGACTTGTCCGCCCGGTACCCACGCACACGCGCGAAGCGCAACGCCATGCCGCCGGGGTAATGCGGGCTCGCCTGGATGTCGTTGAACGCGATCTCGACGACGAGCTCCGGGCGCACGTGAACGACGTGCCCCTCGCGCTGCGTCTCGAGCGCTCCGAGTGCGTCGGTCTGCCAGGCGAGAACCTCGTCCGTCAGTCCCTTGAACGTCTTGCCGAGCATCACGAATCCGCCCGTCGCGGGGTCGCGCGCGCCGAGGTGGAGGTTCGAAAGCCACCCGCGACGCCGGCCGGATCCTTCTTCCACCGCGAGAACGACCAGATCGAGCGTGTGCGCGGGCTTGATCTTGAGCCACGCGTAGCCCCGCCCGCCGGCTTCGTACGGCGCCGTCAGATCCTTCGCCATCACGCCCTCGTGCCCGCGACCGAGCGCGTCTTCGAAGAATCGGCCGGCCTCTTCGGCGTCGTCCGCGATCACGCGCGGCACGAGGGCCGAAGCGGGAAGCACGCGACCGAGCGCCTCGCCACGCTCGTCCGTTCCGCGATCGATCAGCTCGGTGTCGTCCTGCTTCAGACAGTCGAAGAAGAACGGAGACAGCGGAAGCTCGCTCCGCACGCGTTCGACATCGAGCTTGCGTCCGAACCGGCGCATCGTCGTCTGAAACGGATGCGGCGAGCCATCCGGGCGGAGCGCGATGACCTCGCCGCCAAGGATCAGCTCGTCGGACGGCAACTGCTGCCCGAGCTCCACGACTTCGGGAACGGCCACCGTGACCTCGTTGAGCTTTCGCGTGTAGACGCGGATCTCGTTGCCGCGCTTGTGCACCTGGATCCGGGCGCCGTCGAGCTTGAGCTCGAACGCGGCGCGCCCCAGACGATCGAGGGCGCCCTCGACGTCGTTCGCGGTCTGCGCGAGCATCGGCTGGACCGGCCGGAACAGCTCGAGCCGGAATCTCTCGAGGCCTGCTTCGCCCTCGGTGAGCGCGGCGACCGCGACGGAGGGGATGTCGCCCGCGAGCATCACCGCGCGACGGACGACCGGCGACGGTGCGTCGGCCGCCTGCGCGATCGCTTCGGTCAGCACGCCGTCGAGGGCCCCCTGGCGGATCTCGCCGAGAAGCAGTCGGACCAGGAGTGACTGCTCGGGCTCGGTCGCCGTGCGGAGCAGCTCGGCGAGGATCTCCGTCTTGCGGCGGGTCGATCCGGCACCGCTCGTATCGCGGATTCGCGACAACGCCTCGTCGACCGCGTGGAGCGTCAGCGTAGGCGATTCCGCGGGAGGCGCTTCGGACACGACCCCGCGAATCGTCGCGTAGCCCACCCCGATCTTCCCCTGTCGGATCTCGCCCGCGAGGAAGGCCGCGGCGATCTCGATTTCCGCCGGTGCGAGGCGCGCCAGGCAAGCGGCGAGCGCCTCGGTCTTCCGCAAACGGCTGCGCGTCGACGCAACGGCACGCGACGTCTCGGCGATCTCGTTGAAGTGCATTCGCGATCCTCGGCAATCCACCCGACGACCATTCTAGCCAGAATCGGCGGCTCGTTCCGGCAACCCTAACGGATAACTAAGAGAGGAATGACCGTACGCAAAGACGAGGAAGCGATGGTGGTCCTGGAGACCTGTCGGATATCACCCCATCCCGAAGAGGCATCATGAGCTTGAAGATCGATACACGTGACGAGGGCGAGATCAGCGTCCTGGACATCCGCGGCGACTTCGACGCCACCGAGTGTCGTCGCTTCCTGACCGCGATCGACCGGGTCGAGACGGCCGGCGTCGACAAGATCGTCCTGAACCTGCGCGGACTCTACTTCATCGGTACGCGCGGGCTCGAAGTCGTTCGAAGCGTCGCCGCGCGCCTGGAAGCGGGCGGCGGCCGACTGGTGCTCGCCGCCCCGACGCGGCTCGTGGCCCGCGTTCTCGGTGAGATCGGGGTCAGCGCCAGCCTGCACACGTTCGTGAGCGAGGAAGACGCGCTCGGGTTCCTGGGCAGCGAGCCTCAGCTGATGAGCGGGGCCCGCTAGCCTCCCGACACGCGCTAGCTCCCGGCCGGCTTCTCCCTGGGGATTCGCTCGACGATTCGCCTCAGGAGCCCGTCCACCGGCCAGTCCCGCTCCTCATCGACATCCTGGAACGTCGGAGCGAGCGAGCTCATCGCCTTCGAGACGTACCGGAGCCGGTGCCGGATCGAACCGTTCCAGGTGTCATCACTCGAGCGGTCCACGACCTCGAGGCGCAGCGTGGCCTCTTCGTACCGCTCGGAGACGTAGAAGGCGAAGAGCGGATCGTTGTCCTTCTGCTTGATCTCGATATCGAGGTCGAGATTCACGAGGAAGCGAGCCTGATCCCCGTCCTCGAGCAGCGTGGCGCCGGCTCTCGTCAGCTCACTGACCAGCGCGGCACGGATCTCCTCGTAGGGAATCCCACCCGAGTCGTCGACGAAGTCGCCTTCCTGGGGCACGATACCGAGCGTATACGTCGGTGCCGGAGGAAGCTTGAAGTCGCCCTCGCCGTCGGTGCGCACGATCTCGCAGCCGCCGAGCGCGAGGCTCATCGCCACGACTGCGCAGAACGCGGCGCCACTGCGTACCGTACGCCCCTCCAAGACTCTCTCGAACATGGGTCCTCCCTGGTTCTCCCGCCCGTCGAATCGGCATCGATTCGACGTCTCAGCGGGCCCGCACCTTCTTCTGCCACTCGAGCGACTGTACGCTCACGTCCGATTCGTCGCCGTAGTGATCCCGAAGCGCATCGAGACGCTTGCGAAGGGAGCGAACGAGCTCGGCTTGATCCTCACGACCGAACAGGTTCGTCCGTTCATCGGGGTCCGTCTTCAGATCGTACAGTTCCCACTCGTTGAATTGATAGAAATGCATGAGCTTGTAGCGTTCCGTCCGGATGCCGTAGTGGCGCGGAACCATGTGCACGCTCGGATACTCGTAGTAGTGATAGTAGATCGAGTCGCGCCAGTCCTCCGGCGTGCGGCCGCGCAAGAGCGGAACGAGCGACCGTCCCTGCATGTCACCGGGGATCTTCGCGCCCGCCATCTCGAGGAACGTCTCGGCGTAGTCGACGTTCTGCACCATTGCGTCGCACTCGGACGCAGGGGCCGTCACGCCCGGCCAGCGGATGACCAGCGGCATCGCGAGCGACTCTTCATACATCCAGCGCTTGTCGTACCAGCCGTGGTCACCGAGGTAGAAGCCCTGGTCGGACGAGTACACCACCACGGTGTTCTCGGCAAGACCGGACTCCTCGAGGTAGGCGAGGATCCGTCCGATCCCATCGTCGACCCCGCGCACGCATCGCAGGTAATTCTTGAGGTAGCGCTGGTACTTCCACCGTACGAGCTCTTGGCCCTCGAGGCCGGCCTTGCGGAACGCCGCGTTCTTCGGACCGAACGCCCGGTTCCAGGCCGCGAGCTGCGCTTCGGTCATCTTGGCGAGGTTCCGCTGCCCGGACTTGTCCGTCCCCTTCGAGGACGCCAGATCCCAGCCGGGCTCCGGCGACGCGAACAGATCGCACACGAGATCCATGTGGCGATCGATCTCCATCTCCTGGAAGCGCGCGGCGCTCGCGTTGTCCTCGAATCGGTCGAACAGCGTATCCGGCTCCGGCACCGTCACGTCGTCGTACAGCGACAGATGGCGAAGCGGCGGCATCCAGTTTCGATGCGGCGCCTTGTGCTGGCACATCAGCAGGAACGGCTTCTTGTCCTCGCGCTTGGCCTTGAGCCAGTCGAGCGCCATGTCCGTGATGAGGTCGGTGACGTACCCCTCGACACGGACGCGCCCCTTCGGCGTCAGGAAGTCAGGGTTGTAGTAGTCCCCCTGCCCCGGCAAGACGCTCCAGAAGTCGAAGCCCTGCGGGTCCGACCCGAGATGCCACTTCCCGATCATCGCGGTCTCGTAGCCGACGGCGCGGAGCATCTTCGGGAACGTCGGCTGCGACCCGTCGAAGCGATTGCCGTTCTGCATGAAGCCGTTGCGGTGGCTGTGCTTGCCGGTCAGGATGACGGCACGGCTCGGGCCGCAGATCGAGTTCGTGCAGAAGCTCCGGCGGAACAGCATGCCCTCCGCCGCGAGACGATCGATGTTCGGCGTCGGGTTGAGCGAGCGAAGCGGCCCGCCGTACGCCCCGATCGCGTGGGGCGCATGATCGTCGGTAAACAGAAAGACGATGTTCGGACGATCGGCGGCGCGCGCGCCCGCAGCGCTGAGCCCACAAACGAAGCCGAGGAGCAGCACGAGAAGCGGAGCCGGCCAACCCCCGCGCGAGTTCGAAGGATTCATGCCCGGGAGTCTACCGGATCCGCGTGGCGCTGTGGAGTCACGCGTCCCTCACGATTCCGGGACGAGTCGGATCTCCCCCACGTCGAGCCTTTCGCCGGGCCGCAAGATCGACGCGACGCTCTCACCCACCCCGAGGTCGCCATCCTCGACCTCCACGGTGATCGGCACACCGGTCGGCAGCCCCCGGATCTCGAACCGTCCGTCCGGACCGATGCGCGGTTGTTCCAACCAGAACTCCGCGTCGAGCACTTCACCGGCAACGAGCACGCGGACGAAGCCATCCGTCGCGACCGCTCCGGTCTCGCGCGATACGACCCGCCCGGAAACGGCACCCGTTTGCTCGGTCTCGTCGACGACGATCTGAAGCTTCGTCTCCTCGCCTCCCTCGACCACGACGTCGCGGACCTCGGTGACCCGGGTCCAGCGTGTGGCGAGCTTCACCGCATAAGTGCCGGGCGGAACCTGGGGAATCCGGAACCCCCCGTCGCGGACAATGGAACGACTCGACAGCCCACCTCGGACGGCCGGCATGTTCCCTTCGCCGCCGTCGGTTCTCGAGATCGACACCACGTACGCCGGCCGCGTCTCTTCCGCGGACGCACGATGCTCGATCCGCCCGCCGAGGCTTCCCGCGAGCGACAACTGCACGAGCAGTTCGACATCTCCCGGCTCGACACCACGCACGGCGCGGCGTGAGTAGCCACCGAGAGACACTTCGAGATCATGGATCTCGTGCGCCAGGCTGTCGAAACGGAACGCACCGTCGGTCGCCGTCACGGTTCGCATCGGATTCGACGACGGGCTTCGCGCCTCGATCGCGACATACGCCCCGGCGATCGCTCGACCGGCCTGATCGGTCACTCGCCCCGCGAGAACGGCACCGGGCTCGAGGACGATGTCGGGCTGAATCGTCTCCCGGTCCGGCAAGACATCGACAGGAGACACGCTGGACGCCGCGCCCGGCGCCTCCACGAGTAGCGAGTAGGAGCGGGGCTCGAGATCGTCGAAGTCGAACACCCCATCGGAAGCGGTCCGGGCGCGAGGCGGTCGCAGATTGCCGATGCCGGTGAAGCCGGCACCGTGCACGGTCGTCCGCGTCGTGAGCCGAAACTTCTCTCCCTGGAGCGAGACCGAAGCTCCGGCAACCGGGCGACCGCTGGCGTCGAGCACGCGCCCGCGAACGGATCCTGCCGGACCGAGAACCCAGTCGCCTGCATCGAGGTCGCCGACCGCGGGCGTCTCGATCTCGAAGGTGAGCCGACGCGTCACGCCGGCGTGCACCCGGCACCGATACCTCGAACCGGGAACGAGGCCGTCGACTCGAAAAGCTCCATCGTCCGCGGCCGCAGCCTCCGACGCTGGAGGAGCGGACACGATCTCACCCTCGGACGAGAACGTCCGGATCCCGTCGAAGTGAACGACGGCATCCGCGCGCGGCCGTCCTGTCGCGTCGAGGATCCGTCCTTCGACCGCGACGCCGCGCTCGAGCACGACCGACACTTCGGTCGATCCTCCCGAACGCAGGTATCCGTCGACCTCGCCGGCCACGAACCCGGGAGCCTTCGCTTCGATCTCGAACTCCCCGGAGCCGATCGGCGATATCTCGAAGTGGCCGCGATCGCTCGTCACCGTCGTCATGCGATCCATCGCTTCCCGTCTCGAATCGCACGTCACCGTGGCTTCGGGGATGGCCCGTCCTGACGTATCCACGACGACTCCGGTGACACGGCCCGCCCGCTCGAGGCGGATCGAGAGATCCTCCGTACCCGGCTCGATGTTTCGCCGGCTGCGCTCGGGATAGCTCGGGTGACTCACGACGAGAGTCAGGGGATTCGCGCCGAGGCCCGACACGCGGAAGCGCCCGTCGGCATCCGATGTCGCGCGTCGCGTCCCCGGCAGGGTCGTCGAGCCGATCGCCGCGATTCGCCCGTCACCGACGACCTCGAAAGAAACATCCGGGATCGCCAGGACATCCGCGCCCGCGACCCCACGGCCGAGTGCGTCCACCACTCGACCCGCGACATCGAACCCCATCGCGAGGATGATCGTGAGATCGCGCGTGTCATTCCCGGCTGCGACCGAGACGATGCGCTGCGCGTGGCCGTCGGCATTCGCGATCAGTCGATGCCCGAGCGCCCGATCCGACTCGGCATCGTCCGACTCGATCCGGAACCGTCCCGCGGCGTCCGTTCGAACGATCGCATCCGCCTCGCCCAACGGCGGAACGGGGACCGGCAGCGTGATCACGCCTCCTTCGGCGAGCGCCCGGGTCGAGCCCGGAAGCCATCGGACCCGCGCGCCGGCGAGGGCTCGGCCGCGCGTGTCCCGGACCCATCCGTCGAAGACGACACGCGCCGGCTCCGGGTCCGCGGCCGCGGGCAAGCCGACGTCCGCAGAAGAACCGGGAGCCTTCGCAGGTTCCGAGGAAGCCACGAGACGAGGCAAGCCGCCGCTCGCATTCGTGCGATCGTCCGGTTCCGGCGTCGCCGACGCCACTCCGCCGGCGTCCCGGAACGAGCTCTCGGAGGCGCCACCCGGATCCGTTCGCGCAAACCAGATCACGAGCGTGAGCAGCGCCGCCACGGTCAGCACGATCGCGCCCACCGGAATCCCCTGGGACGCCCCGCTGGCGACCGCGACGCCTCCGCTGCTCGCAGGTGCGAAGTCGAACAGCGCGGCGAGAGCCACGGCCCAGGCGCGACGATCCCCGTAGGATCGATCGAGCTCCACGCGAAGCTGTTCGATCGCACGCGCGTGCCGCTTGCGGACCGTCGCCTCGTGCAGGCCCAGCTCGGTCGCGATCTTCCCAGGCGCGATGCCGCGGAAGTATCGCAGGAGGATCACCGCTCGGAGCTCCTCAGGCAAAGTGCGGATCGCGGCGACCAGCTTCTCGAGAAGCTCGGCGTGCTCGATCATGCCGACCGGCGAGGGCGTCTTGCCGGTTCGAGCCTGCGCCAGCTCGCGGGCGGATCGACGCGAATCGCTCCGCAGCCGCAACGCCACCCTCCGACGCAGAACCGTAGCGAGCCAGCCGCGCATCGACTCGGGAGCCTCGCGCGCCGACATCGCACCGAGCAGCGTCTCCTGAGCGAGGTCTTCCGCGACGTCCGGCTGGGACACGAGCCGACGGGCCAGCCCTCGTAGCCAGTCCACCTGCGAAAGAAGCTTCTCGGCATCGACCGACGGAACAGACGTTCGATTCGTCATGGCGTCACACTCCTGAGGGTAACGTTCGGGATTACCGGACCGCTACCCAGGAGTTGACGCCCTCCGCGAAACCGCGCCGAGAAAACGAAAAATCAATCGCCCGATGTGGCTTTCGACGCAGCGGCAGGCAGATACGCCTCCAGGAACGTCTCGAGACACGGCCCGGCCTTTCGGCCGTTGAAGCCGGGATAGGCGACCGACGGATTGAAGCCGAAGGGCCCCATCTCGCCGGTGAACGCGATGCGTCCCTCCCGGCTCACGACGAACAGCCGCTCCGGCCAGCCCGACCATCGGACCGACACCGCATCGTCCATCGAGTCGACCACGACCGGGAAGTCGAAGCCGAGCTTGGAGCAGCAATGCGCCGCGACCTCGCTCCTCGCCTCGAGCGACGAGGGATCGGTGAGCACCGACCAATCCGACATCTCCCAGCCACCCTTGGGGTGCGCCTCGCGGAGGTACACCATCACGAACTGCGCCTGATCCCCGAATCGCTTCTGCACGGCGACGACCTCACGGGCCGCCTTGGCGAACGGGCCTCAGGTGAAGCTTCCGAAGACGAGGACGACCGGTTTCTTCCCGCGGTAGTCCGAGAGGCGAAGGGTCTTGCCGTCGCCGTCGAGCGTGGCGAGCTCGAAGTCGGGAGCGATCTCACCGACCTTCGGGAAGTTCCCCTTGCGCTTCATCTGCATCGCCATGCCGAACTCTCGATCGGCGACCGTCTTTCCCGCGAACTCGTCGGTCGGGTTCTCGTCGGGGAAGAGCGCGAGCACCTCCGCGAATCCGGCGTGGTTGCGCAGCGCGGCAATCCGCTCGTCGGACTTCACGAGCGAGGTGTTGCGATATCCGTTCTCCGCGGCCGCGCGAAGGCTCGCGAGCGCCGCATCCAGACGCCCTTCCGCAGTGTGCGCGCAGGCGAGCAGGTAGTGAGCGGCCGCACCCTTGGTGTGGAGCTCCATGAAGGGGATCCGGCAGTCCGCGACGTCGATCTCGAGCGCCTGCTCCAGCTCTCGGATCGCGCCGCTCGCATCCTTGTCCTCGAGCCGGTCCGCCGCCCTCTCGATGTGCGTGAGGTATCGAATCTGGTCGGCGAGCTGGCGCTCGCCCTCCGACATCGGCTCGTCGGCGGGCGGGGCTCCTTCGAGCAGCGCCAAAGCCGCGATGAGCGTCCAGAGCAACGTCATGGTGTCGCCTCCTTGAAAGTCTCGGTCCGGTCCGCGTGATGCCCGACACGCGACCCGGGGAGTATACCGCAACGCGCCAACCCGTGATGCACCCCGGTGAGCCTGAGCTCCCTCACTCGCTAATAATCTGCAAATAAAGCACTTGAGGCCACCCACTCGCCTCCGATGGCGGCTTGGGGCAGCTCCCTGATGCGTTCAGAAGGTCGTCAGGGTATGCTGTAGGGGGTCTCTGGCGATCTTCTGGCACAAAAGAAGGGTAATCGGTTCGGCTATGCGAACACTCTCCGGGAACGCTCTCGCACTTCTTTCCCTGATTGTCCTAACCGTCTTCGCGGCTGGTTGTAGTGGCGGCGGAGGGGGTGGCGGCTCCAGCGCGCTGGTCCTCATGGACGCGGTCGTCGAAGAGCTCGGCGAGCTGCCGATCGAAGCGATCTTTCTCAACAATGAGATCACGATCCGATTCTCTGCGCCGCTCGACCCCGATTCGGTCTCGACGCAGACCGTCCGCGTGCTCGAAGGCCCGAGCTTCACCCAGCTCGCACCCGGCACGCTCGAAGTCGAAGGCGACAGCATTCGCTTTCGTCCGCGCCTGCCCCTCGAGGCCGACCTCTCGGATGCCGGCTTCAAGCCCGACACCGAGTACCAGCTGTTCCTGCGCGGCCGTCCCGACCTGAACACGATCCGCGGCCACAACGGTGCGCCGCTCCGCCAGTCGCACACGCTGCGCTTCACGACGCGCTTCTCGTCGCCGTTCTTCTTCGATCCGATCCCCGGGCCGCCCCGCGTTGCGGGTATCCTTATCGACCTCAATGGCGACGACGAGTTCACGTCCGACGGTGACCCGTCGACGCCGGAGCCCGAGGAATTCTTCGCTCCGGAGTACATCTTCGATCGCTTCGATCCGTTCACGTACGGCGTGCGCAACGGATCGGCCGGTCTGGAGTCGCCGCACACGCCGCTGAAGGTCGGCATCGTCTTCGACGAAGCCCTCGACCCGGCGACCGTGTTCCCCGACAGCGACTTCGACGGACTTCTGGATGCCTTCCAGATCCTCGATCTCACGAACGAGTACCCGTGCGATTCGCCGAGCCCGGGCGACACCTGCCCGCGTCCGCTCGCGTTCACCGCCGAGCTCGGAGAGTTCCATCCGGAACCGGGCAGCAACTTCGCCCGCTCCATCGTGACCCTGCGACTGATCTACGGCCTCAGCCCCGCGTCGAGCCACCGCATCGTCGCGACGGCCGATGTGCGCGACCTGAACGGCAACCGGCTCGCGTCCACCACGAACGCGGTCTTCGACACCGGCGTCGAGCGTCCGATGGAAGACGTCTTCTTCGAGACCTTCTCCACGAAGTCGCGTCGCGGATCCGGAACGACCGCGCTGTGGAACCCCGCTCTCGAGACCGTCCTGCGGGGCGGCGTCGGTTTCGGCGGCGACGGCAGCGACGGCCCGTTCACGGGCTCGGTGATCGACACCCGCCAGAACGGCGGCGTGTTCAACTTCAGCTCGTGGGACAGCACCTTCAACACGCAGATCGTCGGTCCGAACCCGGCCATCGTTCGCGTCCGCGGCACGTTCGCCCCGCCGGAGACCGGCCTCATCATCAACGCGGACGGCCAGGACGGCCTCAACGGCCTCCTCGGACGAATCGAGCCGCTCCCGGGCGGCATCGGCGGACCGGCCGCAGCGCAGGGTGGATCCTCGGGATTCGAGGGAACGGAGCGCGGCGGTACGGGTAGCGCGCCCGAAGGCACCGAAGGCGGCGGCTTCGGCGGATTCCACGGAGCCGAGCCCGGTGGCGGTGGCGGAGGCGGTCACCGCTCGCTCGGCATGCGTGGCGCCGAAGGCGGAGACGGCTCGGGAGGGGACGGCGGACGCTTCTACGGCGACCCGACCGGCTTCGAGCCGACCGCTGGATCCGGCGGCGGTGGCGGCGGCGACGACATCGTCGACGACGAGAACGGCATCAACACCGCCGGAAGCGGTGGCGGTGGTGGCGGCATCTGGGTGCTCGAGTGCTTCGACGAAGCGCGCGTGCGAAGCGGCTTCCCGTACATCGAGCTGCGCGTGAACGGCGGCAAGGGCGGGACCTCTCCCGAGAGCGGGCTTGCCGCTTCCGGCGGAGGCGGAGGCAGCGGAGGCACGCTCGTCGTCCGCGCCCGTTTCGCCTCGCTCGCCGGTGAGCTTCGCGCGCGCGGCGGTCGAGGTGGCGTCGGTCCGGCGCGAGGCGGCGACGGCTCGGACGGCCGTATCCGCGTGGAGACGATCGACGGCGACGGACGTTGCTTCGACTGCGATCCGGTCGAGGTCAACACGGCCATCCCCGACGAGATCCTCGGCAAGAGCATCGGCCAGTCCGCGTTCCTTCACACGCATCCGCCGGCGGGCCTGTTCCCGCGGTATCGCTTCGACGGCAACATCCCCACGGGCGGGCTCGCGGGCCGCGTTCGCTTCGACGCCGAAGACATCATCGTGCTCGACGAGA
>CAZQZX010000124.1:0-20375 GCA_964597885.1 uncultured Planctomycetota bacterium | reverse complement strand
TGAGGCGCCATCGCACCGTGCCGGGAGGCGTGGCGGTGCGCCGCGCGATCTCGGCGAGCGTGAGGTTCTCGTAGTAGTGGAGCAGGACGGTCTGTCGGTACGGCTCGCGCAGCTCGGCGACGCACGAGGCGAGCGTTCGCTGCAGATCGAGCCGCGACACGAGCTCGGCGGCCGACGGTGCGCTCTCGGCCGAGCGCCGTTCGGCGACGGTCGACTCGCGGGCGCTACGTCGCGCTTCGCCGCGATTCCACTGGCGCGCGAAGTTTCGCGCGACCGTGCCGAGCCAGGCCCGCACGGTCTCGGGCTCCGAGCCGTGCGGCGGGTGCTCGAGGGCCGTGATGATCGTCTGCTGCGCGACATCGTCGGCCCGCTGCGGGTCGGCGACGAGGCTCCGGGCCAGCCCCCGGATCCATCCGGTGTGCGCTAGCAGGGCCTCGAGATTCGGGACGTGGGCGTCGGGAGTCATGTGCGGCTTCCTCGTCGGCGATTCTACCGTGTGCGTCATGGATCGTGACCTCCGGATGACCTGTCGGCGGGCTCCATCGCCCGCGAACACAAGGCAGATGCCGCGCCCGGACGAGCCGTTGGGCCGAATTGCACAAAAAACTTCCATCTCCCAACGTCGGGCCCATTTGCCGGATCTGCGGTCGTTCGGGAGGGCTTTCGGGCGTTGTGCAGAAGCGTCGGCTCGGATATCCTCGCCGCCGTCCGGGCCCGCTGCGGCGCCCGGCGCTGCGCGTTGGAGGAGCAGTTCAACGTACGGGAGGTGGCGGTATGGAATTCCTTTCCCAGCTCTGGCTTCCGATCTTGCTGTCGGGCGTGTTCGTGTTCATTGCAAGCTCGGTCATCCACATGGTGATCCCGTATCACCGAAACGACTACACGAAGCTCAAGGGCGAGGACGCGATCCTCGATGCGATGCGTGCCCAGGGTCTCGGGCCGGGGGCGTACATGTTCCCGCGGCCGGATTCGGTGAAGGACATGCAGACGCCCGAGATGATGGAGAAGTACAAGACCGGGCCGGTGGGCTTCATGACCGTCATCGACGGGATGCCGTTCATGGGCAAGAGCCTCGTTCAGTGGTTCGTCTACACGGTCGTCGTCGGCGTCTTCGTGGGCTACCTCTCGTGGTTCGCGCTCGGCGCGACGAGCGAGTACCTGGAGGTCTTCCGGGTGGCGGGCACCATCGCGTTCGTGGCCTATGGCGTCGGCGCGATTCCCGATTCGATCTGGAAGGGACAGCCGTGGCCGGTCACCATGAAGTTCCTGGTCGATGCGCTCATCTACAGCCTGGTGACAGCGGGCGCGTTCGGGTGGCTCTGGCCTACGGCCTAGTCCGAGGGTAAGCCGCGCCGGGGCGTACCACGCCGCGGCGGGGCTTCGCCCCTTGTCACCGGCCCGGTCCGCCGGTATCCTCGATTCCGCCTTTTCGGCAAGGGGATATCGTGGACCAAGCCTATCGAATACCGCTCGTCATCGGTGTGACGAGCCAGAAGAGCGTCCCGGGACCGCCCGCGGACCTGCGCCGCCGTGTGCGCGCGATCTTGACCGAGCTCCGCGGCTGCGAGGATCGTCGGGGTCTGCGACGGTGGACCCGCCGGCGTGGAGCGCTGCGGCTCCGGCTGCCGCATACGCCGTTCGTCCTCCTGTGTCCCATGCTCACCGATGCCGATCGCATGGTCGCGGAGGTGGCGTACGTCGAGCTCGGGGCGCGGGTCCTGGTGCCGCGGGCGCCCGAGGATCCGAGCGCGTCCGAGGGCCGGCTGCGGTGGTGGACGGGGCCCGCCGATACGTCGTTCGATCGCACCGCGGTCGGCGACGCGGCGCAGTGGTGGGCGGGGGCGTTCGTCGCGCGGCACGCGCAGGTGCTGCTCGCCGTATGGGACGGCCACGTGCGTCAGTCGGCGGGGGGGCGCTCCTTGCGGGCAGCGCGTCCGTCGTCGATTGTCGAGATGAACCGAAGCGGCCATCTCGCGGATTGCGCGGATGCGCGCCGGCATCTCGAGTCGTTGCCCTCGAATCCGTTCGAGGGAGAAGGCCGGCTGGGCGAGCGCGTCCGGGGCATGACCCTTCGGATCTGGCACGATCTGTCGGACGGCACGGGTCGCGAGCTTCCGTACGTCGCGTTGCATCCGAAGGGCAGCGACGCCACGGCTCGGGAACGTCGATGCTACGAGGCTCATCTTCGCGACACCTTCGAGGGTATCGATCGGTTCAACCGCGAGTCGAGCCGCGCGGCGTCGGGGCTCGCGGCGGAGGTACGGGAGCGCGGGGACCGGTTGCTCGGTGCGAGGCGAACGGAGCTTCTCGACGGTGTCGATGCCACCCGACTCTCGGTCGACCTGCGTCACGCGCTGACGTCGGCTTCGGTCGCCGCAGCGCTCGCCGATCGTAGCCGTCGTCGGATGATCGTGGGCACGGTCGCCTTGCGCGCCGCGATCGCGCTGGCGGCGCTTCTGTTTCTCGGATACGCCTCCTACTACGGGGCCGAGGAATCCGGAATCCTGTGGCGAGGCCTGGTGGGCTTCGTGGTCACGGCCGGAATCGCCGCGGCGGTACGACCCGCGGTGCGACGGCGTCGGTTCCTCGATCGGCGCGCTCTCGCGGAGGTCCTTCGCGTGCAGCTCTGCTGGAGGCTAGCGGGGATGTCGGATCGAGCCGCCGACTCGTGGCTCGTGCGGCACCGCGGCTCCCTCGACTGGATCGTCCGGGCTGCCGAAGCCTGGAGCCTGTCCGAGACGGGCGACTCTCCTGCACGGCTGGATGTCATCCGCGAGAGCTTCATCGAACGCGGTCGTAAGGAAGCGTCCGAGCAGCGGCTCCGGGGGGAGCGGGGCGCCCTCCTCTCGAGCGCGCTCGCCGGTCTGGGGTGGATCACGAGCGCCGCGTTCGCGCTCGTGCTGATGCTCCCGAGTGTCGGGTTCGACGCGGGCTACTGGGCGGGGCCGTACTTTGTGGTCGGCGCCGGCCTGATCGCGCTGCTCGGTATGGCGGCGAGATCCTTCGGGCGCGGCCTTCGCGGCCTGCTCGAGGCGGGCGAGCGACGGAGGGATGCGGCCTTGTTCCTCTTGCTCACCTACGGCACCGCTTTCCTGGTTCATGTGTTGGTCATCGGCGGGCTCACCCTGTCGATCGATCTGCGCGTCTGGTTCTCGGTGCTGCTTCTCGTTCCGTTCGGGATACCGATGATCGCGATCGCCTTACCGGCCGTGGTCGCGGTTCTCGTCGACGGATTCTCGCGCGACATGGCGTGGCGAGAGGAAGCCGCGAGCGCCACGCGAGCCCGCCGCGTGTTCGTGCGTTCGGCGGACGAGCTCCGCCGCATCACCGCGAGAGCCGGTGAGGCCCCCTCGGGTGAGGCCTTGGCCGACGAGGAACAGGACGATGCGGTGCGAGAGCTGCTCCGCAGTCTCGGTCGCGAGCTCCTGGCCGAGAACGAAGACCGGCTCCTTCGACGCCGCGGGGACGTCCGCGAGCTGACGTAGCGCGCGTTTCTCGGCGGGGCGGTCGCCGGCCGCCGGCGTTACGATGCCGTAAGGGCGGCCACGATCTCGTAACCGAGCGAGATCGGGCTCGGCCTTCGCACGCGTCTGCGATGCCGTGAAACGCGCGATTGCCGTCGGATCCTTCGTCTCGAGCGATTGGCCCCGGGCTTGCAATACCTTCCTTTGGTCCGGCACCGAAAGGAGGCCCGCTCGATGACGCCACGAACGACGCGAGAAACCGACACGACACACGCGGCGCGCGAAACCCGCCGGCGGCGATTCTGCGCACGGGCCGGAGGGCGAAGGGCGACGCCGGACGTGTGGATCTTCACGGGATTCGCCCTGTGGATCCTGGCGGCGCTCATCATCTGGGGCGCGAGTGTGATCCTGGCCACGCCGGCTCGCGCGATGGATTGCCTCGGCGTGGGTGACGCGCGGCTCGAGATCCGCTCGAACGGACCGGTCGTCGTGGGCGGAACGTTCCAGTTCGTCGTGCGCGGCAAGCCGCTCGCGCGGTTCGCTCTCGCCGCCGATGTCGGCGACGGGCCGACGACGTTTCCGGGCTTCGGGACGCTATGCCTGGACTTCGGGCCCAAGGTGCAGATCCTCGCGGACGGCATCCAAACCGGCTCGGACCGACTCGGCCCGGACGGAAGGGCGGAGGTCGAGGTGCGCCTTCCCGCGCGCACCCAGCTTCGCGGCCGGACGTTCTTCGCGCAGGGCGTGATCCTCGACGACGACGCCCCGAACGGAATCGCCATCACGAACCTCTCGCGCGTGTTCCTCGATCCGTCGCTACGGGAGGATTTCTCGTCGACGACGCTTCGCGATACGACGGCGACCACGGCGCAGTGGGTCGGCGACGGCTCTTGCGTCGGGCCGGTCCTCCATCGCACCGTCGACTACACACCGCTCGAGACGCAGTTCAATCTCCCGCATCCGCTGGTCGTTCCCGGCGATCCGTTCACCCCGAACGGTTGCCGCTTCCAGATGCGCTTCCGTGCGGATCAACACGGAGCCGATGTCGGGGATTGGATCACCGGAATGAGCTGGGCGCCGAAGAGCGGGTTCGTGTTCGCGTCGACGTACGGCGGGATGAGAATGTCGCTGGCTCCGTACGTGGGACTTCCGAACGGTCCGATGTCGACGCGCTTCAATCAGAACAACGCGGCGCCGCCGACGGTGGTCTTTCAGGGGGATTACCGCGTCCCCAACGCGACGGGGCGGGCGTGGTTCCCGTGGCCGTCGTTCACGACCGACTACGAGGTCACCGACGCGCCGGTCCTGTTCGAGATCGATGTTCCGACGGGCGGAAGCTCGTTCCAGCTCTTCCGGAACCGCTCGATCCTCTTCTTCCCGCCGCCGCACAATCGGAATCTCGCGAACAGCGGTGCGCAGGACGCGATCAACTGGCCCGATCTCACCGAGTACTGGACGCGCTTCCGCCTGACGAAGGACAAGACCGTCGCGCAGAGCCGCTTCTGGGATACGAACCTGTCGTCGCCCACCTACGGATCGGCAACGGTCGATGCGGCGGCGGGAGGATCGTCGACGCTCGAGGTTCTCTTCCAGGGGGGAACCGACACCGACGGCGACGGCGTTCCGGACGCGCTCTCGGAGTGGCTGAACGAGACGCCCGCGCTGAGCGGCCATCGCTACATCCGGTTCCGCATCGACTTCGACGCGGATCATCTCACCGGAACGATGCCTTCGGTGCGTTCGCTCGAGATCCCGGTGCTTGCACCGGAAGGGTGATCTCGAAAGGGAGCTTACCCGTAGAACGAAAAGAGCCGCCCGGGATCGCTCCCGGGCGGCTCGTGTCTTTTCGGTCGGGGTCAGGGACGCCGACCGAAACTCAGGGTTCGTTGCTGGGACTAGCGACGCGGCGGAGCCGGGACCTGTCCGCTGTGGAAGACCTTCGGACCGCTGCCCGGCGTCGGCGGGCACTCGCTGGTGTCGCTGTCGAAGCGGCGGAAGAAGTCGTTGCCGGGCCAGCCGCCGGTGCTCTCGATGCCGGTGATCGCCGACTGCAGGTCGCCGAGGATCGAGCCGTAGCTCGGGATGTTGCCGGTGTGGCGCTGGCTGAAGAAGACCGAGAAGCAGACGCCGTCCGGTCGCACGACCATGTAGGCCCACGTGCCCGTCAGGCTTCCGTTGTGGTAGCGGCTCGAGCCCCACGTCTGCCAGCCCGCGCAGTATCCGTTGCCGGACTGGGCCGTCGGGTCCCACATGAAGTCGATGCTCGGCTCGGTCGCGAGCGGGCTGCTCGTCTTGTCGCGGAACGCGGTGGCGACGCGCACCATGTCGACGGTCGAGGAGACCCACCCGCCGTGCGCGTCCATGTTCTCGATGTTGAAGCCGCCGTACGGCGAGCGGCGCAGCGACGGGCTCGCGCCCATGACGTTGTTCGACCAGGCGTTGAACGGGTGGCGATACGGCACCTCGCCGGGGATCTTGTGCTCGATGAGCGTACGGCCGAGCTTCATGCCGCCGGCACCGACCGGGCACAGGACGTTGTGGCGAATGTAGTCCTCGTAGTCCTGTCCCGAGAGCGCCTCGATGACGCGGCCGAGCAGCAGGTAGCCGAAGTTCGAGTAGGCGTAACTCGAGCCCGGATCGAACGATCGGAAGTACGTCTTCATGTACTGGATGATGTCGTTCTGCGAGATCGGGAGCGGGATGTCGAGCTCATCCGAGATCGAGTTGTTGCGGAACATAGGATCGAAGCCCGGCTCCGGAACCGGGATCGGGAACTGCATCCACGGGAACTGCTTCATCCCGACGACGTTCTTGGTGTTGTCCGGATCCCAGCCGCCGCGGTGCTGCAGAACTTCGCGAAGCGTCGCGGTCATGAGGAGCGGATCGACCCAGCCGTTGCTGTCGAAGCCCGGGATCTGTCCGAGCTGGGTCTCGAGCGTGATGCCCGGGATGTCTTCGATCAGCTGCATGATCGCGATCGCGGTGAGCGGCTTTGAGACGCTCGCCACGCGGAACAGGCTGTCCGGCTGCGTGATCGGCTCGGCCGGGCCGCCGAACGTGAAGGCGCGGGCGTACTCGAGGCGACCGTCCTTCGTGACGGCGAGGGCGCCGTGCGCGATCTGCCCCTGCGTCATGAAGCTCATCATCTCGTTGTCGAGATCGGAGAGCTGCGGGACGAACTCGCCGGTATCGGTCATGGTCGGCGTCGGCACCGGCCGCACCCACTCGGCCGCGAAGTACGGGTTGTTCGTCGAGCCGTGGGCGACGATGCAGCCCGGGATGTAGCCGGCGTTGCCGAGGGAGTCGCTGTAGTCTTCGTGGTCGTTCTGGTTCTGGCCGTGGCGCGCGGACCACTCGGGCTGCAGCTGCCAGGCCGGGCCGTCCGGTCGATACCAGATGCCGGCGTAGAGCGGGTTGTTGTTCGAGCCGTACGTCGTGATCGAGATCGGGCGCGCGCCGCCGGCGATGTTGCCTTCGATGAGGTCCTGGTATTCCGCGTTGTTCTGGTTCCAGTTGATGAGGTACGTGTCCTGCTCGAGGTTGGCGCGCGTCGCCACGGCAGCCATCGGCGAGGAGGTCCCGATGATCGAGATCCACACCGGCTGACGACCGAGGTTTCGTTCGTTGTTGATGGTGTTGCCGAGCGCGGCGATCGGGATTCGCGTGATGCATTCCCAGTTGTTCGGCAGCACGCCGTCGCGGATCCACAGCGCCGTGTATCGCTCGTTCGGGAAGGTGCCGTACGCGTCGACGCAGAAGACGCGGTAGCCCGCCGGGCGGAAGTTCTCGATCTCGGTCTCGAGCTCGGCGGACGTCAGGCCGTGGCGCGCGATCCACTCACTGCCCGGGAGGCCGTCGTTGATGAACGCGGCCTGGAAGCGCGGGTCGCCCGCCGATCCGGTCGCGGTGACGCTCACCGGGCGGTATCCCGGCGGGAGCACGTTGTCGTACATGTTCTGGTAGCCGTCACCCGTCAGCCACAGCTCGACGATCGGCGGGTCGCCGGCCGACGCGAACGGGGCGAGGGTCAGGGTGAGCAACAGCGCGAGGAGAGCCGGCAGCAGCCGACCCGGGGAGCGGCGCTCGACGGTGCGAGCGAGCGTTCGAGTCGTCGTCTTCATTTCAATGTCCTCCAGGAACCACGGTTTGAGATTTCGATGGGAAGCGGCTTCGTGCCGTCATGCGGCCCGATGGCCGATGCACCCTCGAGCGGAAGCCGCCGGATCCACTCACGCGAAAACCCGGAAAATCTCGATCAATGGGTCCTCCCGGGCTCGCGCGATGAGCGGAACCCCTGTAGAATGAGGAGCCTACGTCGATGGCCCGCGCAGCGGTCGGGCGCGAAGGGGAGGGTGCGAGGGCGGCCATGGTTTCCGAGAACGAGCTTCTGACGAGGGCCACCGAAGCGGACGAGGAGGCCCTGTCCGAGCTGCTGATGCGGCACGGTCCGGCCGTGCGCCGGCGCATCGAGCGCTCGATCGCTTCCAAGTGGCGCTCGGTGCTCGAGGCGGACGACGTCATGCAGGTGACGTACCTCGAGGCCTTCCTGCGCATCACCCATTTCGTCCCGTCCGGGGACGGGTCCTTCGAGCGATGGATCCGCCGCATCGCCGAGAACAATCTGCGCGACGCCGCGCGCGAGCTCGGCAGCCAGAAGCGGCCGCAACCGGATCGGCGGGTGGAGGAGCTCCCGGATCGCGCGGCCTCGTGCATCGCCCTTCTCGAGCAGATCGGATGCACGACGACCACACCGAGCCGCCACGCCTCCAACGATGAGATGCGCGTCGCGGTCGAGGACTACGTCGAGCGCCTCCCGGCCGACTACGCGAGCGTGATTCGCGAGTATGACCTCGACGGCCGCGCGATCGAGGCCGTCGCCGAGTCGCTCGGCCGATCCGTGGGCGCCGTGTACATGCTGCGGGCCCGCGCCCACGATCGTCTGAAGGAGATGATCGGGTCCGGCACGCAATTCTTCACGAATCCTTCGTGACTCCGACGATCGGATTCCGCTGGGAAGAGAGAAGGAGTGCTCGCGGATCGCGGGAGATGTCGAGAGGCACGGGATGACCCCGAAGGAATCGAGTCGAGAATCGGAGCTGATCGCCCAGGCGCGGGCCCAGTTTGCGGGCCTGAAACGTCCCGGCCCGGACTCCCACGCCGCTCGCCGGCGGGAGGAATCCCGCCTGCCGGCCGACGCCATCGAGGGCTACGAGATCGAGGGCGAGATCCACCGGGGCGGTCAGGGCATCGTGTACCGTGCCCGGCATGTCGACACGGGTCGCGACGTCGCGGTGAAGGTGCTGCGCGAGGGACCGTTCGCGAGCGCTTCCGATCTCGCTCGCTTCCAGAGGGAGGCCCGGCTTCTCGGCTCGTTGCGACATCCGCATATCGTCACCATCCACGATACGGGCCGGGCCGGCGAGATGGTGTACCTGGTCACGGACTACATCGAGGGACGCCCGCTCGACGTGCACGTCGCCTCGAACCGACCGTCGCCTCGCGAGATCCTCGAGCTTTTCGCGAAGATCGCGGAGGCGGTGAACGCGGCCCACCTGCGCGGTATCCTGCATCGCGACCTCAAGCCGGGAAACATCCGGATCGATCCCGACGGGCAGCCGCACATCCTCGACTTCGGCCTCGCCAAGCGCCTCGATGCTCCCGAGGACAGCGAGAGCGAGGCGATGACGCAGACCGGTCAGTTCGTCGGATCGCTTCCGTGGGCGAGCCCCGAGCAGGCCGAAGGACGTCTCGATGCGGTCGATCTGCGAACGGACGTGTACTCGCTCGGCGTCCTGCTGTTCCAGATGCTCACCGGGACGTTCCCGTACTCGGTGAGCGGGGGCATGCGGACCGTGCTCGACGCCATCGTGAGCATCGAGCCGCCGCCGCCGGGTCGCGTCCAGAGCGGGATCGACGACGAGGTCGACACCATCGTCCTGAAGTGTCTGCGCAAGGAACCGGATCGCCGCTACCAGAGTGCGGGCGAGCTGGCGCGCGACATCCGGCGATACCTCGGCGGCGAGGCCATCGACGCGAAGCGCGACAGCGCGACGTACGTCCTTCGCAAGACGCTGCGTCGCCATCGGATTGCTCTCGGCATTGCGGCGGCGTTCTTTCTACTGGTGACGGGCTCGTCGGTGGCCCTCTGGGTGCTCTACACCGATCAGCGTGCCGCCCGCGAGACGGCGGAAGAGGCGACGAAGACCGCGAAGCGCGAAGCGAACCGCGCCCTCGACGAGCAGCAGCGAGCCGAGCGATACGCGCTCGAAGCCCGCGAGAAGTTCCTGCTCGCACGAGAGGCGGCCGAGTTCCTGATGAACGAGGTGTCGGACCAGCTGCGTCGCTTCTCGGGGCTCGCGGAGGTGCGTCGAAGCATCCTGGCCGAAGCCTATGCGCGTTTTCAGGTGCTGCTCGACGATGAGGGCGCCGACGACGAGGTGCTCCACGGTCTCGCGAACCTGCACTACCGCCTCGGACAGCTCGCCGAGGAGCTGGGCCAGGACGAGAACGCCTTCCGTCACGGAGATCGGTCGATCGAGATCGCCCGCGATCTGGTGGCGCGAAAGCCCGGGTCCGAGCGGTTCGAGCGCGTGCTCGGCTGGGCGCTTCGCGTGCGCGGGTACATGTCGCTCAAGACCGGACGCTTCGAGGAGGCGCGCGGCTTCTTCGACGAGCGCCTCGCCATCGCGCAGGAGCTGCTCGCCGATGCGCCCGACGACGTGCACGCGCGACGCGAAGAGGCCTCCTCGGTCGAGGCGCTGACGGACCTGGCCGACGCGATGCGCGATCGCGAGCTTCAGGAGCGATACGCCGAGCAGCTCTACCGCCTGCGTCGCGGGATCTACGAGATCGATCCGCAGAACTCGCTGAACACGAGCGAGGCGGCGAACGCTCTCGAGCGGCTGTTCCGGCTGGTGATCGTCAAGGGCGAGACCGATCGCGCCGAGAAGCTCGCGAGCAGTTGCCTCACGATGCGGCAGCAGCTCGTCGATGCCGATCCCCATGACCGAAACCATATTCGCGGGCTGTCGAACTGCCTCGAGATGATGGCGGAGGTGGCGGAGCAGCGAGGCGACGTCGCCGGCAATCGTGAGTGGTCCGAGAAGATGCTCGACGCGAAGAAGGAGATCTTCCGGCTCGAGCCGCAGAATCACGAGGCGAGGTCGGACGTCGCGACGACGTACACGAGGCTCGCGCTGATCTCGATGGCGGAGCGCAATCTCGATGAGGCGAAGGACTGGGCCTCGCGCGCCGCGGATCACTTCAAGCCGCTGCTCGAAGGGAATCCGGGACGAACCAAGTTCCACCGGAGCTACGTGTGGTGCCTCGACTTCCTCGGGCGGGTGGCGAGGCAGCAGGGGGACGGTCGCGCGGCGGGGCGCCACCTGCGCGAGCTGATGGACGTGCTCGCCGACGCGACGGCGCGTGAGGATGCGGACCCGATCCTGCTGACGGCCCACGCGATGAAGCTCCTGTACGCGGAGGTGGAGCGGTTGCGGGATCCGGAGAGGGCGCTCGAGCTCTCGCTGCGTGCGATCGAGCGGGACGGTGGCCGCAACTACGAGAGCCTCCAGGTCCTGGCCGAGGCGTACTTCTACACCGGGGATTGCGAGTCGGCGATCGAGACGATCGTGCGGGCGCGGGACGTGACGCCGGCAGCGCGCAAGGACGTGCAGAGCCAGTATCCGCGCTTCCTCGAGAAGTACGGCGCAGGGAGCGAGCCGGAACAAGGCTCGACGGAGTCCGGTACGCCGGATTGACGCGGCCCCGCCGCCCGGCGAGTCTTTGGTATCCTCGGACGAACCCATCGACCCACGGATTGCCGAGACCATGCTCCGCAAGCTTTTCGGATCGTCGGCGCGTCAACGACGTCGCCTTGCCGCCAAGTACGTGCCGGTCTTCCGGCGCCGACTCCACATGTCGGATGCCGAGGCCCGAGGACACTTTCGCGTGTTCTTCGAAAAGGCCGAGAGCGAGTTCCGCGCCCTGGGCGTATCGGCGCCCCGGCCGCTGGATGGAGAGCGCATGCTCGAGCAGGAATCGTCCGACGAGGCGACGTTCCTGTACCTCGCGAAGCGCCGCAAGGAAGGCGTCACGGACGAGGACGTGCGCGGCTGGTGGAACCTGCACGACATCGAGAGGCGGATCCTCGTGCAGGCCGAGGAGAAGCATCGCTTCGGATTGCTTATCCACCACATCAAGAGCGGGATGAGCGAGGCGGAGGCGACCGCGCGCGTGCGTCGCGAGGTTCCGGTGTACGGGGATCCGGACGCGGAGTCCAGCGGGGAGCCGGACGATCGTCCGCTTCCGGACGAGCTCCGCGATCGCGTCGAGCGCTTTCGCGAAGAGGCCTACGCCGACGATCCCGGAGGGTTCGTCCGGGAGACCGAAGCGGCGACCTCGATGAACGCGCTCGTGCGAAAGGCGATGCGTGACGGCCGACTGTAGCGGTCCGCCTTCCGTGCGGACTGGCCGACAGAAACGCTCGGTTCGCGAGCCGGCCCTGAAATGAAACAGGGCCCGGATCGTTTGCTATCCGGGCCCTGTTCCAACGAGTTGGTACGAGCAAGAGAAGGACATCCCCGTCGAGGCCGAGAGCCGCGGCGGTGCGATCATCGACCCAGGACCGCGATCGCTGCCTCCGGTCCCAGCCGCGCATCCGAAAATCTGCCCGGCTTCGCGACTCGCTCGTCGCTCGGCCGTACCCCCAACGGTTGCGCTTGCCGGTGTGCGTGTCCGATGATCGCGCGGAACTCCGCGCGACTCGAACTGGCCTGATCCTCCAGGTTGAAACTCCTTAGCCATGGATGGCATGCGGTCGCGGGTCGGCACTTCGTTTCGACCCTCGCGTGCGACCGGTTCTGCCTCGGCTCGTGGTCACCAGGCCTCTCCGGGGATGATTGTTTTCGTGTTTCAAAGAGCACGAAGACAATTTGCAAGCGTGGTGCCAATCGGGGGGCTCCGTTCGTTAGTCGCCTTTCATGCGTGAGTTGTGATGACGATGAGGTCCTCGATGGTGGGCCGAGTGGCCTTCCATTCTCACCTCGAATCGAGAAACGCCTCAGATTGATCCGGTGGAAGCGATCAAGCGACGGGCGCTCGCGTCGATAATCCCCTCCGGGCCTCGCCGCCGATCGTGACTCCTTCCATGCGGCGGGCCGGGGAGGGAGCCCGTCCCCCGACGGGCCGTTGTTCTGGCCTATTAGTGAGGATCCCTCCCATGCTCCGTCCCTGCTCGCGCCGTCCCGGCGCGGCGTGCGTCTTCGTGACGTTCGCCACCTTCCTGACGCTCTTCGGCGCGATCTCCGCGTCGGCCGAGACCGTCGTGATCCCGACCGATCGAGACGCGACGCTCTACCAGAATCCGAGCGGCCGCAAGGCCAACGGCGCCGGCAAGTACATGTTCGTCGGCAAGACCAACGGCGATACGCTGCGGCGCGCGCTGGTTCACTTCGACCTCGAGTCGTGGATTCCTCCCGGTTCGACGATCCACTCGGCCGAGCTTCGGCTGCGCCTGTCGCGAACGACGTGCGGGGTGCGTCGGGTCACGCTCCACCACCTGCTCGAGTCCTGGGGCGAAGGTGCCTCGAACGCATCCGGAAGCGAAGGTCGCGGCGACGATTCCGAGCCGGGTGACGCGACCTGGGTGCACCGCTCGAAGGGCGAGTCCGAGTGGTCGACGCCGGGCGGGCACTTCGATTCCGCGCCGAGCGCATCGCTGCTCGTGGACGGCGCGAACTTCTATTCGTTCTCTTCGGAGCGTGTCACGAACGAGGTCGTCGCCTGGCACAAGGGACAGGTGCCGAATCACGGCTGGCTGCTCAAGGGCAAGGAAGACATCGACGAGCGCTCGACCAAGCGTTTCGATACGAAGGAAAATGGAACCCGCGATAACCGCCCGGTGCTCGTGGTGAGCTACACGGCGCCGGATCTGTACGCGTGCCGGACGGGAACGGTCGACCTCGCGGGAGCCGGTGCCCCGCAGGATGTCCTGTTCGTGAACGGCGAGGCGGGCGATCGCGCGACGCGTACGGTCGACGTTGCCGCCGGAACGTCGATCCAGGTCTCGATGGTCGCGTCCGAGTCGGGACCGGTGCCGTCGCGATTCGTCCTCTACCTGAACCTCGGTGCGCCGATCGAGGGAGGGGCGTCCAGCGAGCCGGCCGGTCTCGGGACGATGTGCTTCCCGAGCCCCCTCACCGGAGGCGCGCCGCACCGCGTCTGGAACAACATGGGGCACGAGCCGCAGCTCGGTGTGCCGGACTTCCCGTCGAGCCCGGCGCCGTCGATCGTCGCTGCCGCGCCCGTAGGCAAGAACCTGCGCGCCGTCGCCACGCTCCAGGGCTTTCTGCTCGATTCCGGATCGGCCGCTGATGTCGACGTGAGCGTCTCGAACGCGATCGTCGTCCGCATCGAGTAGCCCGACGTCACTCTGCCTGCACGCGCCGGCCGACTACGGCCGGCGCAGCTGCAGGACCGTGCCGGGGCTCTCGGGACGCAGAGTGATCTCGGGCGTGATCCACCGATCTCCGTCGCGTTCGAGCGCGAGCTCCTTGCCGTCTTCGTCGAGCAGCACGAGCTTCGGTGACGCGTCCGACGCCTGGTTGCCGTCGGAAGAGGGCGCCGCGAGCTCGATGCCCCAGTCCGCGGGATCGAAGCGTAGGCGCGCGTGGGCTTCGTCGAGCGTGTAGTTCACGAGCACGATGCCGATGCTTCCGTCCGGTGCGCGCCAGGTGCTCGTCAACATCCTCGGCTCGGCGTAGGTCTTCGTCCGGCCTCGCCTCAGGATGACCGTGAGCTTGGCGCGCGGATCCTTCGAGACGATCTCGGCGGGACGGAGCATACGCCCGAGCACGAGGTACGGATAGGCCTTGCCGCGCAGCCGAGCGAGGTCGCGGAAGAACTCGAAGTTGCGCTGCAGCGTCGGCGGGACCCGGCCCGGGGGACCGTCGATGGTGGACTTCATGTCGTTGCCGCCCGTCGCGTCGGGGGGCGTCATCATGTAGAAGCCCACGCGTCTCCCGTCGACCAGCGGAACCGCGAAGCGCTGACGCTCGAGCGTGAGAAAGCCCTCGTCTTCCAGGAGCCGTTCGATCGCCTTCTGGTTGCGCCCCTTCATCAGCGTATCCGCGTAGCGCTTGACGACGTCGCTCCGCCGGTTGAGCCTCGCGCCGAGCAGAGCCCATTCGTGATAGAGGTACGACAGGAGGGGCACGGCTCGGGCGCCCTCGATCCATGCCACCGGACCGTGAAAGACCACGTCCCAGGGGTGCACGCGCAGACGTCCCGAGAGCAACGACGTGTCGATCAGCTGCTCGTGGGAGCGTTCGCCCGCGGGGAGGAGCTGCGGCAGGTCCGACGCGTGTTCCGTTCGAAGGTACTCGACGAGGCGACGGTACTCGTCGAAGAAGTACGTGCCGCCGCCGATCGGGTGGTGGTGGTGCTCGAGGTCGCGTCCCGCGTGTAGCGGCGCCCAGCACGCGTGCCCCTGGCTGCCCTTGCCCGAGAGCACGAGGCCGTCGATCACGTTCTTGCCTTCGTACAGCGTTCGCGCGAGGCTTCGTCGGAATTGATCCTCGCGGAGGCGCTGGACGAACTGACTGCCGTTCGAGGTGATGGCGCCTTCCTGCCGCTGTTCGCTCGCCGCCGATCCGCGGGAAACGGGCTCTCCATTCGGCAGGAGCACGATGCTTCGTCGGGCGCGCTCCTTCCCGCCTTCCTCGCCGTCGAACCGCCAGTTGCCGAGATCCCGGTTCATGTTGATCGCGATGATCGTTCGGCCCCAGTCGGTGGAGCGCAGGTTGTGGAGGAACTCGACGAGACCGGCGCGCAGCTCGTGCGTCATGTTGTCGTTCGCGTTGCCGTAGCTTCCGGCCCCGCGCACGTCGCCGAGGATCGTCATGCTCGAAGGCATCGGGAACCCGTCGTCGTCGGTCATGAACTGCTTCACGGCCCGCATCGCGGCGAGGTCGGGATTCTTCTCAGGGTCGGGATCGGCGAGCGGTCGCTTCTCGGTCCGCAGCGGGAAGGCCACGCCGAACGTCGTGTGACGCATCGCGTCGGTGACGTCGGGTCGCTTCGCGACGGGTCCTTTGGCGAGGAACGGAGGGGGATCCCGGTCGAGCCATTCGCGGTAGAGATCGGCCGCGTTCATCCAGTCGCCGGTGAACGGGCGCATCACGACGCGGTAGGGGAGCTTCTCGCCGAGATCGAACTCGCGGAGCTCTTCGAGAGGCTTGGCGCCCTTGCGCTCGAAGGGATCGGGCGCGTAGTTGTAGTGTCCGATGAGCATCTCGAAGCGGCCGCTGTCGCCGTCGACCGGACGGACGTCGAGGCACTTCAGATATCCGGCCGGATCCTCTGCGGCGAGGTAGAGCCCGCCCGTCGCGCGGTCGGAGTCGGGGCTGGCGTCGTAGTAGGCGAGGAACTGCGAGTCGATGTAGCCCGGATAGTCGAAGACGCGCGCGCTTCCGAAGGGGCCGTTCAGGAGCGGCCGGACGAAGCGGGTGTTCGCCGGATCTTCGAGGACCAGCCCGCCGGTCAGCGGGAACAGCGCCCGATCGTCCTTGCCGGAGCTTCCGATGGAGTCCACGTGGAGCACGGGGAAGCGCAGCTCGCCGAGCACCATCGGGCCTGACCCGCTGAGTGCGGCGCGGGCCGTCCATTCGGCGCCGCCGTCGGGTCGATCGAGCGATACGCGGACGGTTACGCTCAGCTTCTGGCGAGAGCCGGGAACCGCGAGATCGCGGTACACCATCTCCGCTTCCGTGTCCGAGATGCGCTTCAGATCGATCTGTCGCGACGAGACCTTGTCGGACGACGAGGGGGAGGGGCCGTCGATCTCCACGAGCTTGTCGAGGGCGGGATCGCGCGGATCGAAGAGGACCGCACGAAACACGGGGGACTGCGAAAGCCCGATGGCCACCGAGCCGTCCTTCGACGCGAGCGAATCGATGGCGAGCCGGGCCTTGGACCCCTGCGTTTGCCGCGACAGAGTGAGCGAGGTCTGCTGGTTCTCGAGCTTGAGCTCCTGCCGTTTCCACTGCGACGCGCGTGCCGCGCACGAGCTCGTGCACACGGCGAGGGCGGCGAGGAGGAGGAGCGAGAATCGAGGAGTCGACACGTGGATCACTCCACGCGGATCTCGATGGCGTTCGTGACCGCGACGGGCACGTTCGCCGGAGACCCGCGATCTTCGAGGAAACCCTGGAGCAGGACATGCGCGGGCCGCCCGACCCCCGTCGGACGGTCGAGCAAGACGGACGGCGCCGGCGGCAGCATGAGCTTGCCTTCGCCGAGGGTGGAACCGGCGGGTCCCGAGAACAGGTTCGCGAGCACGAGCGCGTTCGGCGGGGAGCCGAGCAGTGGAGTTCCGAACGCCATCGTGCCGAGGCGATACGGCTGCGGCGTCGGGCTCGGTACCGGCTGCCGGTCGAGCGGGTAGGCGTACAGGACGTAGCGCGCCGGAGACGGTCCGGCCGGGGAGGCTTCGAGGCGCAGCGTGAAGGGATCGTCCGGTGCGAGCACGATCCGGCGCTCGGGGCCGCCGGTCGAGTCGTTGACGAAGAGCACGTCCGCGCCGTCGCCTCGACCTCGATGCACGTTGCCCGAGCGAGCGTCATAAGCGACCGCGATCTCGGACAGCCCGTCTCCTTCGACGGTCTTCGTTCGCAGGTACAGGGTGAGGCCGTCGGTCGAGATGTCGCACGCCTTCTCGGTGCCGTCGCTGTTGACCTCGGTGACGTTGACGGGCGTGCCGAACGGATCCTCGGGTCGATCGCGGCGAGCCACCCAGATGTCCATCATGCCGAAGCCGCCCGGGCGGCGGCTCGCGAAGTAGAGCCTGCGATTGTCGGGGGTCACCGACGGCGTGAGCTCCTGCGAGTCGCTGTTGACGTTCGGTACCGGCATCGGCGCCGAGAATGGGGCCTCGCGCGACGGACGCGTCGCCATCCAGATGTCGTCCGTACCGATGTTCCCGTCGCGATCGGAGTGGAAGTAGATCGTGAGCTCGTCGGCGGTGACGGTGGGGCTCCCGTCTTTCCAGGGAGAGTTCAGCTCGACGATGGGCTCGGGCGGACCGAACGGCGATTCGCGGTCGGGTCGCTGCAGGCGATACAGGTCGATGTCGAGGCCTTCGCCCGGGTCCGAGTCGCGCGCGACGTAGAGCGTCAGGCCGTCGGCGGAGATATCGGGATTGGCGCAGTCGACGACGATCCGCTCGGGATCGCCGAAGGGCTCGGACGTATCCGACCGGCGTGCGACGTACACCCAGTACTCGACCTGGAGCCCGAAAACGCGATTCGACTGGAAGTACAGCTCGAGGCCGTCGAGCGAGATCGAAGGACTCTTCTCCTGCAGCTCGGTGTTGAGCTCGGCCACGGGGATCGGCGTCTCGAATCGCTCGTCGGCCGCGAGCGCGCCCGGCCCGAGGATGACGGCGGCGAGAAGCGTGGCCGTGAGGCAGCCGAGGACGTCCCGGGCCGTTCGCTTCGGGGCGCGGGACCGAATCGTGGATCGAGGGGGGCGCGTCGGCTGCATGGCCCCGATTGTAGCTCGGTCGGAGGCCTTGCGTCCATGCGTCGATTCGGCGCTCGGGATCAGGCCTCGACGCGCTGGAAGACGAACGTGCCGAGCGAGAATGCCACGACCCCGATCGCCACGAGGATCCCGCAGGGAACCATCATCTCGCCGAGGCTGAATCCACGCCAGATCGCGCCCTCGAGCGACACGATTCCCCACTTCACGGGGCTCAGGTGGCTCACCTTCAGCAGCCATGGCGGCATGACGAAGAGCGGGATCATGCCGCCGCCGATCATCGCGAGCATGGTGAGGATGGCCCAGCCGATCCCACCCGCCGCCGCTTCCGTCTTGCCGACGACCGAGAGCAGCATCATGACGCCGACAAAGCACGTCGAGAGCGAGAGCACCGCGAAGATCAGGAGCGGTACGGAATCCGGGCGCACGCCGAACACGATGATGCCGAACAGGAGGAGCATCGAGGCCACTGTCGTCGTGGTCAGGAAGCACGCGAGCGCCTTGCCGGCGAGGATGTCGCGCTGCGCGATCGGTGCCATGCGAAGGCGCACCAGCGTGCCGCGCACGCGCTCGGTGACCAGCGAGATGCCGAAGCCGGCCGCGCATCCCATGATGCCCCAGAGGATGGCCTGCGGGAACGAGATCTCGTAGGGGTTGCCCGGGCCGGCGCGCTTGACCTCTTGCCGCGCGACGTCGGTGAGCTCGAGGGCGACCGGCTGCCAGCCACCCGGCCCGGAGCCGGCGGCGTCTTCGTCCGCGTCCGAGGCTTCGTCGCTGCCCATCACGCTCGGCAGCTGTTGCAGAAATCCGTCGAGCGCGCGAAGGAACGTCGACAGGATCATCTTGGCGCCGGGCGTCATGTCGTCGGCGCTTTCCACCTGGGCGATCGCGTCGCCGATGCGCTCGCGGGCGATGGCCGGATCGGTGAACATCTCCTGCATCCCCTTGAACGAGGACTCGAGGATGATGCCCTGAAGCATCCCGCGCGTGGCGGCCTTCGACGGATCGACGCCCAGCTCGAGTCGCGGCGGATTGCCGTAGAACATACGGCTGCTCGCTTCGCCGAAGCCCGCGGGGATGAAGAGGTACGCGCTCTCCTTGCCGGTGCGCACGCGTCGCATCGCTTCCTCGCGCGTGGCGGCGGGGCGAATCGTGACGGCCTTGCGCTCGAGCTCGGCGATGAACTCGCGCGAGTCGTCGGTGTTGTCGAGGTCGACGACGACGAGGGGGATGGCCTGCTGCGGTTGTCCGCCGCTGAAGCCGCCCATGATCGACCCGAAGAACGCGGCGTAGATCACGGGGAAAAAGCACGCGAAGAAAAGCCCGGCCTTGTCGCGAACGAGCAGGCGGAGATCCTTCATGGCGAGGGCGAAGATCGGTCCCATCAGTCGCGGAGGCTCCTTCCGGTCAGGTTGAGGAAGACGGTCTCGAGGTCGGGTCGGTCGACCTTGACGCCGTGGATGCCGTCCTCGGCGAGCGCTTCGGTGAGGTCGGCGATGGGATTGTCGCTTTCCAGCCGCCGATCGCCGTCGCGCCCGTGCACGGTGATGACGCTCTTGCCGCCGTGCCGATCGATGAGCGCGTCGACGGTGTCGAGATCGAGGAGCTTGCCGTGGTCGAGCACTCCGACGCGATCGCAGAGCTTCTCGGCTTCTTCCATGTAGTGCGTCGTATACAGGACCGTGAGACCCTGGTCGCGCAGCGCGAGGATGCTTTCGAAGATCGCGTTGCGGGACTGGGGATCGACGCCGACGGTTGGTTCGTCGAGGAGCAAGAGCGGCGGCGCGGGGACGAGCGCGACGGCGATGTTGAGCCGCCGCTTCATCCCACCCGAGAAGGTCTTCACGGCGCTTCGGCGGCGCTCGGTCAAGCCCGCGAACTCGAGCATCTCGTCGACGCGTCGACGGAGCTCGCCGCCCTTGATGCCGAAGAGCTTTCCGTAGAACCGGAGGTTTTCGTCGGCGCTCAGGTCTTCGTAGAGAGAGAGAGCCTGTGGAGCGACGCCGATCTTCGCGCGGACCGCCGGGTCGGTGGGCGAGCCCGCGCCCTCGAGCTCGACGGTGCCGCGGTCGGGTGCGAGGAGGCCCACCGCCATGTGGATGCTGGTGGATTTGCCGGCCCCGTTCGGCCCGAGGAGCCCGAAGATCTCCCCGCGCGCGATCTCGAGCGAGAGACCGTCGACGGCCTTCGTCGATCCGAAGCTTCGCGACACGTCATCGAAACGCAGCATGGGGTCAGTCTCCGGGGGTCGGTCTCGTGCTTTGGGACGGCGATCGCGAGAGGATCCAGTCGGCCGCGGCGGCGAGATCGTCGTCGACGCGGTCGGGCTTCACATCGGGGTCGGCCTCGGTCGCGGCACCCTTTCCGGTGCGA
>CAZQZX010000123.1:0-20477 GCA_964597885.1 uncultured Planctomycetota bacterium | reverse complement strand
GGATGCCGGCCGACATGGACGCGATCAACGCGCTCACCAAGGACGCCGGAATCGCCGTGCTCGAGGACGCCGCGCAGGCGCTCGGATCGAGCTATCGCGGCCGGCCGGTCGGGTCGCTCGGCCACGCCGCGTCGATCAGCTTCTACCCGACGAAGAACCTCGGGGCGATCGGCGACGCGGGCATGATGGTCACGTCGGACGAAGAGGTGGCCAACCGCATGCGTCAGCTTCGCGTGCACGGCGAGACCGAGCGCTACTACCACGGCGTGGTCGGCCTGAACAGCCGGCTCGACGAGGTGCAGGCCGCCGCGCTGCTGATCAAGCTTCGCCTGATGGATGCATGGAACGCGCGGCGTCGGGAGAACGCCGCGATTCTTACCGAGGGGCTCCGCGGGACGTCGGTCACGCTGCCCAAGGAAGTCGACGATTGCGAGACGATCGTCCACCACTACGTCGTGCGGGCGCCGCGTCGCGATGAGCTGCGCGCGTTCCTCGGCGAGCGGGGCATCGCGACGGGCGTGTACTACCCGGTGTCGCTCCACATGCAGCCGTGCTTCGCCTTCCTCGGGTACCAGGAGGGTTCGCTCCCGGTTTCCGAGCGAGCGTGCGAGGAGGTGCTCGCGCTGCCGGTCATTCCGGAAGTGACGGGCGAGCAGCTCGAATCGGTGATCACGGCGATTCGCGAGTTCTACGGGGAGTAGAGCGATCAAGAACCGCATTGCGAGTACGGACGGGGAACCGGAAAGCTCGAACGGGAAACGCTCGAACGGGATGTCGCGCGCCGAGCGCAAGGCAGCCCTGTCGACGACCGAGCGCCGTGCCGTGTTCAGGGAGCTTTTGCGCGGAGTCTTCGTCTACAAGTGGCTCGTGCTGCTGGTCTTCGTCGCGTCGGCCGGAATCGGCGTGGCGATCATGGGGCGCGCGCCGCTGGTCGTCCCGATCATCGACAAGATCTTCCCGAAGGATCAGTATGGCGATCGCGAGGCATCGTCGCTGATCGTCGACCGGATCATCGAGCGCGACGGCGAGGTGATCGAGGTGAAGCCGGTCGACGCCTCGAGCCCGATTCCCGACAAGGTCAAGGCGCTGTTCCGCGACGACTACGAGATCGTGGACAACCGGATGCACTTCCTGCTCCTCGTCTCGATCATCGGTGTTTCGCTCGCGATGATCGGCGCGGCGTCCATGTACGTGTGTCTCTGCGTCGGGCGCTATGTGCAGCTCCGTGCCCTGAATGACATCCGCGTGCGCGTCTACCGGCACCTGATCGGCCTGTCGTTGAAGTTCTACCACCGTCAGAAGGGCGGCGATTTGCTGTCTCGGTTGACGAACGACCTGCTGCTCACACAGCGGGTGCTGAACTTCATCATGGTCGAGTTGATCATGCACCCGATGCGGATCCTGGTCGGGCTCGCGATCGCGATCCGTATCTCGTGGCAGATGACCCTCCTCGTGATGGTGATCATGCCGATCCTCGTCTGGCCGCTCGTGTACCTCGGCAAGCGCGTGTTCCGCGCCGCGAAGAAGCGCCAGGTCGAGCAGGCCGACCTCACGCAGGCGATGCTGCAGACGTTCGCGGGCATCCGCGTGATCCAAGCCTTCCGCATGGAAGACACCGAAACGGGGCGCTTCGAGCAGGTCAACGACCGCGTCCTGACGCGCGCGATGAAGGTGGAGCGCGCCAAGGCCACGGCCCGTGCTCTCGTCGCGCTGATCTACTCGGGCGGCATCCCGCTCATGATCCTCGGCGGTGGCTGGCTGATCCTCGAGGGGATCATCAGCGTCGGTCGGTTCGTCGCGCTCCTGTTCGTGGTGGCCGCCATGTACCCGTCGATCAAGTCGCTCTCGAAGGTCTTCAACCAGCTGCTCGAATGCATGGCGGGCGCCAACCGCGTGTTCGAGCTGTTCGACGAGAAGGCCGAGGTGGTCGATCGGCCGGACGCCACCGACATCCCCGCGATCCGCGGGAAGATCACGTTCGACGGCGTCACGTTTGCCTACGACGACGAGCCCGTCCTCGAGAACGTCAACTTCGAGGTCGAAGCGGGGAAGATGATCGCGGTGGTCGGGCCTTCGGGTGCCGGCAAGTCGACGCTCCTCGACCTGATCGCGCGCTTCTACGATCCGGTGAAGGGTAGCGTCCTCATCGACGGCCACGACATCCGCGAGTTCAAGCGCGATTCGATCCTCGAGAACCTGGCCGTCGTGACGCAGGAATCGTTCCTGTTCAACACGACGATCCTCGAGAACATCCGCTTCGCGCGACCGGATGCGACCCGCGAGCAAATCGAGGAAGCGGCGCGCGCGGCGCAGATCCACGACTTCATCGTCGAGAAGCTTCCCGACGGCTACGACACGGTGGTCGGCGAGCGCGGCGCACTGCTCTCGGGCGGTCAGCGCCAGCGCATCACGATCGCGCGGGCGATCCTTCGCAACCCGCCGCTGCTGCTGCTCGACGAGGCGACGTCGTCGCTCGACACCGAGTCCGAGAACCTCGTGCAGAAGGCGCTACGGTCGCTGCTCAAGGGCCGGACGACCTTCGTCATCGCTCACCGCCTGTCGACCGTGCAGGACGCCGACCACATCCTGGTGCTCGAGAAGGGCAAGCTCGTCGAGGAGGGCACGCACCAGGCGCTGCTCGACCAGAAGGGCGTCTACGAGCACCTGTACCGGATTCAGTTCTCGGAGCCCGAATCCCGGGTCTGATCCGGAGCGTGCTTTACATCCGGAGCGCGGTCGGGGGCGCCGCTCTCGGTGACGTCTTCGCGCGGCATGCCCGTCATCGCCATGTCCGCGGTGCGAAGGCCCCGATCCAGATCGTCGAACGTCGTTCGATCCACCGCTTCGCGTAGCGTGAAGTAGAGGAACGTGCTCGCCGACAGCACGAACGAGACGACGACCGCCGCCACGCCGAGCCGCATCAGCGCGAACGCCATCCACAGCGCGCCGGCGACGAGTCGATGCGCCGGGTCGAGGGAGCTCGCGTCGAAGCCCGGTCGGCCGATCGCGACGTCGAGCACGCCGCGGGTCGACTCCGGTTCGGCGAAGAGCGTGAGCGACGCCGGCAACACTTCGAGGAAGATCGCGTCCCCGGCCCAGAACAGGACCTTCGCGAACACGACGATCAGCACGTGCGCGAAGAGGACGTAGGCGGGCTGGCGGAACAGGTAGTCGAACACGCGGCTCACCGCGTCGAAGGAGCCGTTGCGCTCCGTGGCGAGGCAGGCCGTCGCGAGTCCGATGCCGCCGACGTATCCGAGGACGAAGACGCTGAACACGAGCGACAGGATCACGGCGATCGGAAGGACGAGAAGGATCAGGAACGGGCCGGCCGCCGGCACCAGACCGACGAGACCGAGCGCGCCGTTGCCGACGTAGAAGAGGACGAGCACGAACGCGGCAGTCGCTGCGTAGGCCAGGCTGCTGCGTCGGGTCTTCCAGGCGAAGGCGAGAGCCTCACGGGCTCCGATCCGTTCGTGGCGTGCGAGCCGCACCGCGACGATGCGGCAGGCGGCGATCGCGAAGATCGCCCAGAGGACGACGGCAAGCCCCAGGATCAGCGCGAACAGCGGCGCCGAAAGCTCCGCACCGAGATAGGGCTTGGCGCGGACGATCGACGGCGAGATCGGGAAGACGGTGCGCACGAACGACGAGACGAACTGCTGCCACAGGTAGGGCTCACCGGCCAGGCGGCCGATCAGGGCCACGCCGCCGCGGAACAGGGCGCATCCGGCGAGCGCGAGCAGGAAGAGGCTCGGCGAGAACGGCGCCCGGAACAGTCGGGCGTCGAACGCGTGTCGGACATCCGTCTCGAATTGCGTGATCTGGCTTCGCAAGGGGCGAGGATTCTATCTCTCGGGGCCTCGGCGTCGCCACAAAATCGGCGAAAATCACTTTGACAGCCCCGGGAAGCGAAGCCTAGAATCCGGCAAGATACCGACTTGTAAGCGGACGTAGCTCAGTTGGTAGAGCGTCAGCTTCCCAAGCTGAATGTCGCGAGTTCGAATCTCGTCGTCCGCTCCAGCTCTCCTCTCTCGCGTGCTGAGCGATGATCATCTACCGACGGGATCTCGAAGAACGCGAGAAGCGAGACCTCGCTTCCTACGCCATGAAGAGTGGCGACTCTCGCGGCCGTGTGCATACCGAAGACCCGGACGCGCACCGCACCCAGTTCCAGCGCGACCGCGATCGGATCATCCACTGCTCGGCGTTTCGCCGTCTCGAGTACAAGACGCAGGTCTTCGTCAACGAGGTCGGCGATCACTACCGCACGCGGCTCACGCACACGATCGAGGTGTCGCAGGTCGGCCGCTCGCTCGCCCGTTCCCTGAACCTGAACGAGGATCTGGTCGAGGCGCTCGCGCTCTCGCACGACCTCGGGCATCCGCCGTTCGGACACTCGGGTGAGGACGAGCTGTGCGCGCTCATGTCGGAGCACGGCGGCTTCGAGCACAACCGGCAGGCCCTGCGTGTCGTCGATCAGCTCGAGAAGCGGAGCCCGCACTGGTCGGGTCTCAACCTCACGTACGAGGTGCGCGAGTCGATCCTCAAGCACCCGACCTCGTACGACGAGACGTCGACGGAGGAGTTCGGCCGTGGGCTTCGTCCGCTGCTCGAGGCGCAGGTCACGGACATCGCCGACTCGATTGCGTACAACCATCACGACCTGGACGACGGTCTTTCGTCGGGCATGTTCACGATGGAGGAGCTCGAGCAGGTGGAGCTTCTCGCGGAAGCGATGAAGGCGGTGCGCGATCGGCACGGAAGCCTCGACCGCAAGGTGTTCCGGATCCGCGTGATCAAGTACGTCATCAATCGGCTGATCAACGACCTCATCGCGGAGTCGGATCGGCGGATCACCGAGGCGAAGATCGAATCGCCCGAGCAGGCGCGCGAGCATCCCGAGCGGCTCGTCCGGTTCAGCGCCGAGCTGCGTCCGAAAGTCGGTCAGCTCGAGAAGTTCCTGCACCGCGAGTTCTACCGACACTTCCGCGTGCAGCGCATGCGTCAGCGCGCCAAGCGCATCATCCGCGAGCTCTTCTGCGTGTTCGTCGAGAGCCCCGAGCTTCTGACGCCCTGGTATCAGGCGTGGGCCGAGAAGGAGGGCGTGCCGCGCGCGGCGTGCGACTACGTCGCCGGGATGACGGACCGCTACGCTCAGGGCGAGTTCACGAAGCTCTTCCACCCCCTCGAGCGGCTGTAGGGACGCGGCTGGGGGGCGGTGCCCATCCTCCGGCTTGTCTTGACCCTATCTCACCGCGGGATACAATGTTCCGCAAGGTAACACCGTACGGAATGGAAGCATCTCCTCCCGTTTTGCACGAGCGGTAGAAGATCCCTCCATTTCGGGACTTCCCGATGTCGAACCGTGGGTAGGCGTACTCCGGCGGCGTCGGAAGGCGATGGGAGTCCTGACATGATGGAAGCGGAAAGTCTCTCCGCGTGCGAGGAGTCGCTCGGATATCGGTTCCAGGATTCGACGCTTCTCGAACGCGCGCTGACCCACTCCTCGAACAAGAGTCCCGAGCGCCCCAGCAACGAGCGTCTGGAGTTCCTGGGCGACGCGGTGCTCGGCACGATCATGTCCGAGTTCCTCTACCACAAGTTCGAGGACTTCACCGAAGGGCAGCTGACCAAGATCAAGTCGGTCGTCGTCAGCAGTCGTACTCTCGGCAAGGCGTCCCGGCGGCTCGGGCTGCAGGAGCACATGAGCGTGGGCAAGGGCGTCGTCGTCGAAGGACACCTGCCGCTGTCGATCCTCGGCAACCTGTTCGAGGCGATCATCGCGGCGATCTACCTCGACGGCGGACTGGAATCCGCGCGGCGGTTCATCCTCGATAACCTTGCGCCCGATGTCGATCGCGTCTTGCGCAATCGGCACCCTCGCAACTACAAGTCGCTTCTGCAGCACCTCGTGCAGAAACGCTACAACGAAGTTCCGACCTACCGGGTCCTCGCGGAGCAGGGGCCGGATCACTCCAAGGAGTTTCGGATCTGCGCGAACGTGCACGGGCGCGATCTGGGCTTCGCGTGGGGACAGTCGAAGAAGGAGGCCGAGCAGCTCGCCGCGCGGCAGGCCTTCGAGATTCTGCGCGGCGAAGGCGGGGGATCCTCGGCGGACGGAACGTCGCGGGATGACGCGGGCGATGGATCCTCGGCGGACGGAGCATCCGATGGGGCCGAGATCCCCGGATCGTCTGCGGAGAGCTCCCAGGAGGAATCGGCGTGAGGTCGTTCGTTTCGATGCGGATCGCGGGACCGGTTCTGACGGTCGCCTTCCTGGCACTCGGCGGATGCTCCAGGAGCGAACCGCTGCCGCCGCCGGTGATCTTCATCTCGATCGATACGCTCCGGGCCGCGAACGTCACGAGCTACGGATACGAGCGCAAGACCACGCCCAACCTCGACCGCTTCGCTGAAGAGGCGATCGTGTGCACGGACGCGGTGTGCAACTCGATCAACACGCTGATCTCGCATGCGTCGCTGTTGACCTCGCAGTATCCGTCGATGCACGGCGTGCAGCCCGGCATCCCCCTTCGCGACGAGACCGAGACGCTCGCCGAGACGCTGAGCGAAGCCGGATACGAGACGGCGTTCTTCGCGGCCCACGGGGATTGGCTCTCGAAGCGATACGGCTTCGATCAGGGCTTCGATGCCTTCGAGACCGGCTACGTGAAGGCCGACCAGATCAACGCGTGGGCCCTCGATTGGCTGGGAGAGGGGCGTCCGTCGCCGTTCTTCCTGTTCCTTCATTACTACGACGTGCATTCTGACTTCGCGACGGACGGCGACTTGCCCTACAGCGCGCCTTCGCCGGAAGCCGGGACGTTCACGAAGGGCTACGCCGGTTCGTTCAACGGATGCTCCGAGGATGGCGAGCTGTGCGCGAGCGCCTACCTCAAGCACCTGAACGACACGGAGACGCAGCTCCCCGTCGAGGATCGCGACTACATCCGGTCCCTCTATGACGAGGAGATCCTCTACACCGACCGGATGGTGGGCGCCGTGCTCGATCGGTTGCGCGCGCTCGATCTTTACGACAAGGCGGTCATCGTGATCACGGCCGACCACGGCGAGGCGTTCCAGGAGCACGGGTCGTTCCTGCACGACACCGTGTTCGAAGGCGTGATCCGCGTGCCGCTGTGGATCCGGCTGCCCGGCGCGGCGGAACGCGGCCGCGTGGATGCGGTCGCCGAAGGCGTCGACATCGTGCCCACGATTCTCGACTACCTCGGGCTCGAGGTGGATCCGGGGATGCAGGGCGAGAGCCTCCTTCGCATCGCGCGCGGCGAAGAGCCCGAGTCCGATTTCGCGCTCGTGCACTCCGTGGCGATGCGCTCGTCGCGCTGGAAGATCATGCAGCGGCTCGGACAGCGGCTCGTCTTCGATCTCGAGGCGGACCCGGGAGAGCGCGAAGACATCGCGGCCGAGAACGCGACGGTCGTCCGCGACGCCGAACAGCATCTCGGCGCGCTGATGGAACGCTACCCGCCGATGAAGGCCTACTTCGAAGGGCGGATCGACGGACGGAACCCCGAGATCGAGATGGACGATGCGGAGCGGCGGCGGCTCGAGCAGCTCGGCTACACCGTGCCCGCCGCGTCGCCAGGAGATTCCGATGCCGGCGGCGACGACCGTTCGAGCGATGCGGATGGTGAATCGCCAGGGGGTTCGCGCCCTTGACCCGCGCCGAGGCCACACCGCTTGCCGGCTTCGAAGGCGTGTTCGCTTCCGTCTCGGGGCTCGACGCGTTTCGTAAAGCGTCGGACACGCTGCGCCGCGGAGGGAACGCCCGCCTCGGTGGTGTCTGGGGAGGCTCCTTCTCGCTGGTTGTCGAGGCGCTTCGCCGCGAGGGCAAGGGCAAGGGTACGCTCATCGTTCTGACGCCAAGCGTCGACGAAGCGGATGACATCCGCAAGGACCTGACGCTGTTCGGTGCGCCGACGAACCATGTTCGGTCGCTCGCTCCCGTGGACGGGCCGGATGCGTCGGGGCGGCTCGCCGACCCGCGTCGCCTGTCGCGAAATCTCTCGACCCTGCGTGCGCTCGCCTCCGCCGACGCGCGTCCCGAGGTGGTGCTGATTCCGCTCGCGTGCGCGATTCGGCCGGTTCTGCCGCGAATGGAGCTCACGGCCTCTTTGCTCGAGGTGACCCAGGAGGGTGAGATCGATCGGGACGAGTGGCTCCAGCAGCTCGCGGATTCGGGGCTCGAGCGAACCGATCTCGTTTCGACGCCGGGAGAGTTCAGCGTTCGCGGAGGCATCGTCGACATCTTCGCGTTCTCGGAGCCCAAGCCGATCCGGATCGAGCTCGACGGTGACTTCATCGACTCGATCCGTCGCATCGACCCGTCGACGCAGCGATCGGTCGAGGTGCTCGAGTCGATCGAGATCCCGCTGGTCGGGCGTACGGAGCTGCTGCAGGCGGAGCTCGATCCGACGAACCTGCTCGACTACTTCGAGCCCGACGACCGCGTCATCGCTCGCAACACCGTCGAGATGGAAGAGCGACTCGAGCGCTACGAGGACGTCGAGGACTCGATCCGGACGCTTTTGATCGGTCCGGATGAAGAGCGCGGCCGTCTCGATTGCTCCACGCTTCCGATCGCCGGCGACGAAGCGACCGGGGGAAACCTGTCGGTCGGGTCCATCACGGCTGAAGGCGCCTCGCTCGAATCGGCGATGGCTCTCGTCGGACGGCTCGTCGACACCAGCGAGCGCGTTCTCCTGTTCTGCCAGAGCGAGGCCGAGGGCAAGCGATTCGGCACGCTGCTCGAGCGCCAGGAAACCCCCGGCCTCGAACGCGTCGAGATCCGTGTCGGCGACCTGTCGCACGGCTTCCAGTTCCACGAGCTCTCGCTCACCCTGGTCGATCATCACGAGCTGTTCCACCGCGTGCGGCCGCGCAAGCGCGAGATGCTCGAGCCCGAGCCGACGCTGCCGATCGACGATCACCTGCAGCTCAAGAAGGGCGACCACATCGTCCACGCGTTCCACGGCATCGCGCGCTACCGCGGTCTCGAGCGGATGGCGTCGGGCGAGGCCGAGCAGGAGTTCCTGTCGCTCGAGTTCCAGGGCGGGATGAAGCTGTACGTCCCGATCTCGAAGATCCATCTCGTGGAGCGGTACGTCGGGAGCAAGGGACGCGAGCCGCGTCTCAGCAAGCTCGGCGGGGCGGGATGGGCCAAGCGCAAGAAGACGGTCGAGGATTCGGTCACCGAGTTCGCGACCAAGCTGCTCGAGACGATGGCGATCCGCTCGAAGCGCGAGGGCATCTCGTTCCCGCCCGACACGGAGTGGCAGCACGAGTTCGAAGCGGCGTTTCCGTACAAGGACACGCCGGACCAGCAGGAAGCGTCCGTGCTCGTGAAGCAGGACATGGAAGCCTCGAAGCCGATGGACCGTCTGATCTGCGGCGACGTCGGCTACGGCAAGACCGAGATCGCGATGCGCGCGAGCTTCAAGGCCGTCGAGTCGGGACGGCAGGTGGCGATCCTCGTTCCGACGACGGTGCTCGCGCAGCAGCACCTGCAGTCGTTCCGTGAGCGCATGAGCGACTATCCCGTCGAGGTGGAGGCGCTCAGCCGCATCCGCACCGGCCGCGAGACCAAGAAGATCCTCGAGAACGCGAAGTCCGGGCATCTCGACATCCTCATCGGGACGCATCGACTGCTGCAGCGGGACGTCGAGTTCAAAGACCTCGGGCTCGTGATCGTGGACGAGGAGCAGCGATTCGGCGTGGTCCACAAGGCCGCGCTCATGGCGATTCGCGCGACCGTCGACCTGCTCACGCTGACCGCGACGCCGATTCCGCGAACGCTCCACATGGCGATGGTGAGCCTGCGCGACATCAGTACGCTCAGCACCCCGCCCCAGGGCCGGCAGGCGATTCACACGCAGATCTCGCGCTTCGACGATCAGCTGGTGAAGGACGCCATCGAGTTCGAGCTCGAGCGGGACGGACAGGTGTTCTTCATCCACAATCGTGTGAAGACCATCGACCGGATGAAGCACAAGCTCGAGGAGCTCGTCCCGCTGGCGCGCATCGAGTACATCCACGGGCAGATGGACGAGCATCTTGTCGAGGAGCGCATGACGCGCTTCGTCGAGGGAGAGATCGACGTGCTGCTCGCGACGACGATCATCGAGTCGGGCCTCGACATCCCGAACGCGAACACGATCTTCATCGATCGCGCCGACCGGTTCGGTCTGGCCGAGCTCCACCAGCTACGCGGACGCGTCGGCCGCTACCGCAAGAAGGCGTACGCGTACCTGCTCGTTCCGCCGCGGGGCTCCATCTCGACGGAGGCGCAGAAGCGGCTCAAGGCGATCGAAGAGTACAGCGACCTCGGCGCGGGTTTCCGGATCGCGATGCGCGACATGGAAATTCGAGGGGCGGGAAACCTGCTCGGCTCCGAGCAGCATGGCCACATCGCGGCGATCGGATACGAGCTGTACTGTCGGCTGCTTCGCGACGCGGTGCGCCGGCTCCGTGGAGAGAAGGTGCCGCCGGCGGTCGAGACGGACATCGACTTCGGCGTTCCGGCCTTCATCCCGATCGATTACATCCCGGACACGCGGCAGAAGGTCGAGATCTATCAGAAGATCGCCGCGTCGCGCGAGGTCGAGGAGCTCGATCGCCTGCGCGAGGAGTGCCGCGACCGGTTCGGCCCGGTCCCCGAGGAAGTCGACAACCTGCTCTGGCAGGGGCGCGTCCGACCGCTCCTCCAGGAGAACCAGGTCGAGAGCGTGAAGCGGCGGGGGAGTCGGCTCATCCTCACGCTCCCTGTCGGACTCACCCCTTCGGGGCTGGCCCGGCGGGGTACGGACGAGGTTCGCCGGATCGACGGCAAGACGCTGCATCTGCTGCTTCCTCCAAGATGCCAGCGACTTAGAGACGTCGTGCCCGGGCTCGAGCGGGCGCTCTCCGGGGACGGATTCTTTGAAGACCCGGAGGACGTTTGATATAGCGGAGCCCATGGGAGGTTTGCGCATCATGAAGTCTCGGCTCGCTTCGATCTTCCTCATCGCGGTCTGTCTGACCTCGGGCTCGGCTCTCGCACAGTCGCCGCCGCCCAACATCGCGCGTCCCACGCCGGCGTCGGGGCAGGAACCGCGGACCGCGCGCGATCCCTTCGAGACCGTGTACGCGGTCATCAACAACGAGCCCATCACGACGCGTGATATCGCCATCAAGCAGCGGCAGCTGGCGAAGATGGCCGAGGGCGAGCAGCCGACCGATGCCGAGGGCATGCGGATGCTCTGGCAGCAGGCCCTCATCGAGGTCATCCGCGACAAGCTTCTGGCGCAGATCGCCACCAAGGAAGACGTGCGCGTGGACCGGGACGTCGAAGCGAGGCTGAGGCTCGAACGCCAGCGCGCGGGCAGCGAGAAGAACTTTCTCGGCGCCCTCGACGAACAGGGGATCACGCTCGAGGAGCTCGAGCAGTCCCTCGAGGAATCCTTCAAGGCGAGGAACTACCTCTCGACGTATGTCTTCGGCGATCGCGTCAAGCTCGACAAGCGGCCGAGCGTCGACATGAACGTGAGCCCGTCCGAGCTCTTTGAATACTACCGCGAGCACCGCGAAGATAAGTTCACGAAGAAGGCCGAGGCGCACTTGCGGCAGGTGTACCTGTCGAATGCGCTGCACGGCGGGCTCGCCGCGAGCCGCGCGCTCGCGAACCAGGTTCGCAATCGATTCAAGGACGGTGAGCCTTTCCCGGCCATCGCGGCGGATCTCGACGACTTCAAGTCTCGCCGCAAGAACGGCGACCTCGGCTGGGTGGAGCTCAACGCCGATTCGAGCGACTATCCGAAGGAGGTTCTCGACTTCGCCCGTGGTGGCGAGGCGGGGAGCCTGAGCACGCCGAGCGAGACCGAGTTCGGCGTCTACGTGACCTGGATCGAGGAGAAGCGCGAGGCCCGCGTGATCCCGTTTGCGGAGGTCCAAGACGAGATCCACGAGGAGCTGTGGAACCGCAAGTACAGCGTCTACGTGGGTCGCCGGATCCGGCGTCTCCTCGACGAGGCCGTGATCCATCCCGAGCAGCTCGCCCGCGCTTTGCGGCGCTGATTTCGGGGGATCCGCCCGCCAGGCGCCGGACCTCCTGAGACCAAATCCCCGGATTCTGGGGAAGTGGTTGTTTTGCAGGGGTTTACGACGCAGTCCCTGGGTTGCTTTTTTTTTGAAATCAACCCAACCATCTGCTACTCTTTGCGTTCTGTAACCCCCGTGGGGTCGACGACCGGTTTTCGCCGCGCCGTCTGATCAAAGCGAGGGTGCGAGCAGATTCCCGAGAAGAAGAAACAGACACCCTTTCCATCCAGTCCCACCTGTGGAAGGAGGCGGTATGGCGCCTGAAATCGAACTCCATCATTCCGAGGACTACCACGAGGAGTCCACATTCAACGAGATCCTCGTCGACTCGTTGAAGAAGACGCCGTGGTTCATGACCTCGGTGGTTCTCCACCTCGTTGCGTTCCTCATCCTCAGCCAGATCGACTTCGGTAGCCGCGCAGTTGCGGGCGATGCCGAGATCCAGGCCGATCTCCAGACCGAGCAGCTCGAAGAGCTCGAGGAGATCGAAGAAGAGATCGAGGAAGAAGAGATCGAGCCCGAGGAGGAAATCGAGCCCGAGCTCACCGACCAGGAAGAGACCGTCGACGAGGAGTACGACGCGGTCAACGAAGGCGAGGACGAGTCGGACGAGCCTTTCGACGGCAAAGACAGTAACGAGCTGATCGGCATCGGCGGTGGCGCCGGTGGCGCGTTCGGTGGACGTCGCGGCGGCAAGAAGGGCGGCCGCGGTGGCAAGAAGGCGGCCGAGGCCGTCGAGTGGGGCCTGCAGTGGCTCGCCAACCACCAGAGCGAAAACGGCATGTGGGACTGCGACGGCTTCATGTACAACTGCGAGGAAGAGCCGCTGTCGGACGGCGCCGGATACCCGGCGTACGACGCGGGCGTCTCGGGCCTCTCGCTGCTCGCCTTCCTCGGCGCCGGCTACACGCACGACTACGGCCGCTACAAGCAGACCGTGAAGCAGGGCCTGCAGTGGCTCAAGGGACAGCAGGATCCGGAGGGTTGCTTCGGACCGCGTACCACCGAGAACTTCACGTACGGTCACGCCATCTGCGCGCTCGCGATGGCCGAATCGTACGGACTCACGAAGTCGGCGCTCTTCCGCCGCTATGCTCAGAAGGGGCTCGACTTCGTCCACGCCGCCAAGAACCCTTACAAGGCTTGGCGATACGGCGTGAAGCCGGGTGACGACGACTCGTCGGTGACCGGTTGGATGATCATGGCCATGAAGTCGGGCGACGCGGCCGGCCTGAAGGTCAACAAGAAGGACTACTTCGAGGTCCGTGACTTCCTCGACGAGGTCACCGACGACTTCGGTCACGTCGGCTACACGACGCGCGGCATCGGCCCGGTGCGTCCGGTCGGCAAGGAAGAGGAGTTCCCCGAGATCCACAGTGAGTCGCTGACGGCGGTGGGTATGCTGTCGCGCGTCTTCATCGGCGAGGATCCGGCCACGAGCGACGTCATCAAGAAGGGCGCGAAGCGCTGCGTCGACAAGCTTCCGGAGTGGGATCAGCCGAAGCTCGACTTCTACTACTGGTACTACGGCACGCTCGCCATGTATCAGGTCGGTGGCCAGCAGTGGGAGAAGTGGAACACGGCCATGAAGACGGCCATCATCGAGCAGCAGCGTCGCGAGTCCGACCAGCCTTGCTTCAAGGGCTCGTGGGATCCGGCGGACGCCTGGGGTGAAGAGGGCGGCCGCGTCTACTCGACGGCTCTCCTGACGATGTGCCTCGAGGTGTACTACCGCTACGGTCGAGTCTTCGGTACGAAGCGCTAGTCACCCATCAGCAGCATTCAAAGGGCGCGGGATCCACGGATCCCGCGCCCTTTTTTCGTGCTTCCCCCTCGCGTCTCGATCCTGTAACATCGACGCAGGTGGACCTCACGACAGCCGGGCACTCCCCCCGATGAACACCCTCCCGGAGGCAATCATGCTTCGCACCCCGCGGATCTCCGCTCCCGTCGTGTTTTCACTCGCGCTGCTCGCCCTCGGGCTCTTCGCGTGCAGCGACAGCGACTCGAACGTCTCCTCCGATATCGAGAACCGTCCGCTCACCGTGGCCGGCGGAAGGCTTACCCTCGACGACGTGTTCGCGAACGTGGTCCCCGAGATCTTCGATCGCACGTGGGAGGAGTTCGAGGTGCTCGGCGAAGAGCCGAACGTGCTCAACCGATTCACGCGGTTCCTCTACACGTTCCGCGGCCCGAAGATGTGGGCCTACTGCAACCGCGACCTCGCCGATCCTTGCGAGTGCGACTGCACCGAGGGTGTCGATCCGTGCCTGCAGCCGGGATCGCAGACGATCCTGCGAGAGGCGCGTCAGACGCTGCAGCTGTGGCTGCCGAACAACATCGACTTCTCAACGCCGCCCTGGCTGTACGTCGACAAGGCCGGATCCCACGACGGTGAAGGCATCGAAGAGAAGGCCACCATCGCGAAGCTCCTCGCGAAGAAGGGCGTGGTCGCCGCGATCTGGACCGAGGAAGACATCTTCCCGGTCGACGGAATCCCCACGAAGACGATCGCCGAGCAGTTCGGGTTCCCCGGTCCGGCGACGTTCCAGCGCGACGGATGCAAGCACTGGCTTCGCACGCGCGATCCGCTGAACCTCACCGCTGAAGATCTCCGGATCGACGATCGCTATCACAACGCTCAGAGCTACGTTCTGTGCGGGACGTTCTTCCGCCGTCTCATCGATCAGTACTTCGGGGGCGATCCGGAAGCGAACCAGTGGGCGGATTCCGTGCAGATCCTCTACGCCGGCGGCTCGAAGGCGGCGGGGGGCGCGTACACGGCGGCGGGCATCGATCCGTGGGCGGGAGCGGTGCGGACGTCGGGCTTCCTCGAGTTCGACACCGAGGCCGAGGCGGCCGCGCATCGCTTCGAGACCGATTGGCGCGAGTGCCCCGAGAACTGCCCGACCGACGACACGTGCACGCCGCTGTACGACGGATCGCATCGCTGGTATCGCTACACGAACTGGCTTCGCCGTAACAAAGACAACCTCCCGTCGTACTGGGACACGTACCGACTCGGCCGGAACATGGCGCGCTACCGGCACATCTTTTTCCTCGAGATCGCAGGCACGCACGACTGGATTAACCCGCTCGGTTCGGACCGCGCGTTCTGGGATCGGGTCGACGGCTTGACCGACGGCCTGGTGGATCCCGCGGAGGACCGCTGGGACTTCCGTCTCGCGCGTCGCATCAACGGCGATCACGGGACGACGTACACCGTGGGCCGCACTTCGGGCGGCAAAGACGTCCGGGCCGACCAGCTGCTGCTGTTCCGGGGGATGCTGCACCTCGCCAAGGGGAAAGACTTCCCGCGGATCGAGAGTGCGGGCATCGACGTCTCGGGGGATCCTGCGACCGAGCTCTGGACGCTCCGCGTGCGCGTGACCGACCTCCCGGCCGAGCATGATCCGCTGGTCGAGGAGCAGTACAAGATTCACATCGCCTTCAGCAACGACCGCGACTTCCGCCGGTGCGAGCCGCCGATCCACTGCCGCAACGACGACGTGATCCCTTGCTCGCAGAACGGCGTTTGTCGCGATCCCGACTGGGACGACAACCTCCCCGAAGAGGATTACTTCGTGAAGATCCGCGACATGGACGTGGTCGTCGACGGCGAGTTCCGCGAGCTGATCTTCACGCCGCCGGCCGAGGCGCTCGCGTTCCCGGACGAGCCGCCCCTGGTTGCCGCGATCGTCGAGGTGCGGATCGACGATTCGATCCCGTACAACATCAAGGACGACTGGGTCTTGCACACGGACGTCCAGTACGCGAACGAGGAGCACCACCCGCCGTACGAGTGCTGCCCCCCGGGCCGCTGATCCCCGGCCGCGCGGATTCTCGCGGAATGTGCTGAACCCAGCGGCGTGGATGGCCGATCAGGATCCCCGTAAGTTCACCTCTCGTTTCAAGTGATCTAAGGGGATCCAGGGCCTTGCTTGCCACGACCACTACCGCTCTGCCCGTCGACCTGACGGGAAGCTCACTGGCGTTCGTTGCGTTGATCACGTTCGGGATCGCATACCTGCTCGTCATCAGCGAAGACCTGACGAAGCTCCGGAAGTCCAAGCCTGTGCTTGCCGCCGCGGGGATCATGTGGGTCTTCGTCGCGCTCGTGTACAACGGGCTCGACGCGCCGCCCGCGCCGGATCTCGAGGCGCGGCTCATGCATCACGTGGCCGACTTCGGGGCATTATTCATGTTCCTGATGGTCGCGATGACCTACATCACCGCGATCTCGCGGCACAACGTGTTCCTTCGCCTGAACAGCGCGCTGGTCAATGCCGGCCTCGACCTGCGCGGCATCTTCTGGGTGACGGGCGTTCTGTCGTTCCTGATCTCGCCGATCGCCGACAACCTCACGACGGCTCTCCTGATGGGAACGGTGGTCGTGACGGTCGGACGGGGGAACCCACGCTTCATCGCGGTCGCGTGTACGAATATCGTCGTCGCGTCAAACGCAGGCGGGGCCTTCTCACCCTTTGGCGACATCACGACGCTGATGGTGTGGCAGGTCGGGAAGGTTCCCACCGAGGCGTTCAGCGCGCTCATCGTACCCTCGGCCGTCAACTGGCTCGTGCCGGCGCTGATCATGCAGTTCGCCGTACCGAAGGAGCGTCCCGACGTCGAGGAACAGAAGGTCGATCTCGAGGAAGGCTGGTGGGTTGTCTGCGGCCTGTTCCTGCTCACCATCTCGACGGCCGTTTGCTTCCACGCGTTCCTGCATCTGCCGCCGTTCCTCGGAATGACGACCGGACTCGGTTATCTGCTGATCTACGGCTACGTGAAACAGCTGCGAACGACTTGCCCCGTGCAAGGCGAGAAGTCCGATGTATTCCGGCACATCCGTGAGGTCGAGTGGGACACGCTTCTGTTCTTCTTCGGCGTCATCATCTGCGTGGGCGCGCTCTCGGAGCTCGGCTATCTCGCGGTAGCCTCGAGCCTGCTCTACGATCCGAGCGGGCCGGTCGGTCCGTACTGGGCGAACGTGTCGGTCGGAGCGATCTCGGCCATCATCGACAACGTCCCGGTGATGTTCGCGATCCTCAACATGGATCCGACGATGGCGACGACCGCGGACGCCTCGCTGTACCAGTGGCTGCTCGTCACGCTGACGGCGGGAGTCGGCGGGTCGCTGCTCTCGATCGGCTCGGCGGCGGGGGTGGCCCTGATGGGTACGGCGCATCGCTACTACACGTTCGCGCGGCACCTGAAGTGGACGCCGGTCATCGCACTCGGCTACATGGCGTCGATCTGGGTGCATCATCTCCGCAACGCGCCACCGACGCTCTGAGCGAGGAGAGGGCGGGGGAGAAGGCCGAGTCGGTCTTGGGATGGGGCGCGTCGAACGGAGGATGCGCCCGATGAGAGGCCCCCGACTTCGCGGGGGCCGACGGCAGCAGGAGGGTGCAGCGGGCGGCGGCCGTTAGCCGGCCGCCAGCTCCTTGATCTGCCGGGCGATTCGCGACTTCTTGCGCGACGCCGTGTTCCGGTGGATCAGCCCCTTGCGAGCGGCCGTGTCCATCGTCGATTCCATCGTGCGGAACTCGGCCTGCGCGGTCGAGAGATCCTTCTCTTCGATCGCGACCATCACCTTCTTGATGCGGGTGCGCAGGTTCGCCATGGCGGCACGGTTGCGCAGTCGGATCTTCTCGGACTGGCGAACGCGCTTCTTGGCGGAAGCGGAAGTCGGCATCTCGTTACATACTCCGTTGTTTCGCTATCGGTCTAGTCGGCCGCGTTGAGCGCTTCGATGCGGGCGGCCACGTCTTCGTACTGGATGTCCCTCTCGTAGACGCGGCTGTAAGTCGCCAGCGCGTCTTTGGTTTCACCCATGGCCTCGTAGACCTGGCCGAGGGTGTAGAGGATTTCGAGCTCGCGCGGGCCGGCACCCGCCGTGGCCTCGAGGGCCTCCTTGAGCTGCTTCGCCGCGAGATCGTACATCTTCTTGCGAAAGAAGCAATCCCCGAGCTTCAGCTGCGACTCGAGGCGGTGCTTGGGATCGCGGATTGTCTGCTGGAACTCGCCGATCGCGTCGTCGATCTTGCCGGCGTCCAGGAGGGCCGTTCCCAGATGGTAACGGCTCTTGGCGTCCGTCGGGCGGGCCTCCACCCGGCGGCGGTACTCCTCGACCCGGAGCTGCTTGTTCTCGTCGAGAGCCCGGCCCAGGGCCACCGCGTTGCCTTCCTCCTTGAGGGCGGCGATGCGGTCTCGGCTGCGTCGGAGCTTCCAGTCACCCACCCGAATACGCGTATCTTCTGAATCAGGCTGGATTTCGAGTGCCTCTTCCAGCACTTCGATCGCCTCGTCGACGTCGCCCTTCTGGTAGTAGAGCTCCGCGAGGTTCCGGATGGACGCGACGTTCTCGGGATCCTTCTTGAGAGCCTCCTCGGCCTCGGTGATGTCGTCCGCGATCTCCTTGGCGCTCTTGACCAGGCGCTTCTTCGACTCGAGCTTGCGCAGCTCGTCCTCGTCCTTGGCCAGCGATCGGGCCGAATCGGCGCGGTCGATTCCCGACGACCGAATGGCTCCCTCGGCCGCGAGGTTCTTCCGAGCCTTCTCGACGTCCGCGTCGTTCGGTCGGATCTTCAGGGCGTTCTCGTAGGCCTCGAGGGCCTCGTCGATCTGCCCGTTGGCGTGGTAGAGGTCGCCGAGGGTCTTGTACCCGTCCGCGTAGTCGCCGTGGATCTCGGTGATCTCCTCGTAGACGAGGATCCCCGTCTTCGTGAACCCGGCCTCGACCGCGGCATCGCCGAGCGTCTCGAGGACTCCCAAGTTCTGGGGATCGTGCTGGAGGTACTTCTCGCAGCTCGAGAGGAGGGCGTGATGCTTCTTCATCGCCTTCTGGAGGCGGATCGAGATCAGCGGCCCGAGCCCCTTCATCGTGGCGGAGAGCTTGGAGGGGTACTTCTTCCCGTGCTTCTTGCGAGCCGCCTCGTGCAGGCCTTTGCGCGCCGCCACGAGATCCGGCTTGAGCCCGAGAAGCTCCTGGTACAGGCGAATCGCGTAGTCGAAGTTCTTGCGCTTCGCCTCCTCGGCCGCCTTGCCGAGCATACGGTCGACATCCATGGAAGGTCCCCGGGACGATGGGCTGAAAAAGGGTTGAGTCTAGCCGGGTTACGGTCGGGCTGTCAACCGTTTCCGGGGGGCTGCAGTGCCTGGTAAGGCGGGCTCGGCTCGAAGGACGCCAGGAGGCCCGCTCGTTACTATAATGTCCCGGACGAACCCGGTTTCGAGGAGCCTGACCCGATGGAGCTCGTGTACTATCCCGACCCCCGCCTGACCCAGCGCGCGTCCGATATCTCGGAGGTCGACGACGACATCCGTGCCCGCGCCGAGCGCATGATCGAGATCATGCACGAGAAGCGGGGGATCGGCCTGGCCGCGAACCAGGTGGGCTGGCTCGAACGCTTGATCGTCATCAACCCGACGGGCGAGCGCGGCGCGGAGACCGTCCTCGTGAATCCCGTCATCGAGGAGCACGCCGGCGCGATGACCGGCGAAGAGGGCTGCCTCAGCGTGCCCGGCGTCTATGCCGATATCGATCGCGCCGAGACGGTGACGGTTCGCGCCCTCGATCTCGAGGGCAACGAGTTTCGCCTCGAAGGCGACGGCATCCTCGCGGTCGTGCTGCAGCACGAGATCGATCACCTCGACGGCGTCCTGTTCCTCACGAAGATGACGGCCGTCGACCGCATGCGGCACCGCAAGCGCCTGAAGGAGCTGGACCGGCGCTATCGCGAGCGCGCGGATTCCTAGGGCGTCCGATGCGTAGATACGACGGCATCGATTCGGTCCCGCCCCGGGCGACCGCTCCCGCGGTGACGACGCTCGGCGTGTTCGACGGCATGCACCGCGGCCATCGCTCGGTGCTCGACGAGGTCGTCGGCTGGGCGCGCGACATCGACGGCTCACCGTGGATGATCACCTTCGAGACGCACCCGGACCTCCTGCTCACCGGCCGCGCGCCCGACGCGATCACGACGCTCGACCAGCGTCTGCGACAGATCGAGCGCGCCGGCGTCGAGCACTGCTGGGTGCTGCCGTTCGACGAAGCCCTTCGGGCGGTCACCGCCGAGCGTTTCATCGAGGAGCTGCTCGTCGAGCGGCTGGGCGTCGCCGGCGTCGTCCTCGGCGAGGGGGCGCGCTTCGGCAAGGGCGGGCGGGGGAGCTTCGAGCTGCTCCGCGAGCTCGGCCCCGCGCACGGATTCGACGTCCGTTCGGTTCCGCCGTTCCTCCACGAGGGAGCGCCGGTGTCGAGCACGAGGGTGCGCGCGGCGGTCCGCGACGGCGATCTCGGTCTCGCGTGCGACATGCTCGGACGTCCGTTCTCGGTCGCCGGGCGCGTCGTTCCCGGGGACGGGCGGGGCAGTCGG
>CAZQZX010000122.1:0-20527 GCA_964597885.1 uncultured Planctomycetota bacterium | reverse complement strand
AGTTCTTCGTCTACCAGGGCTTCAATGAAGACACCGGCTGGATGCACACCTCGACCTACGTCGACTTCCTCGACGAATTCATCGAGGACGTTCGTGACGTAGACGGCACGCTTCAGTATCGCTACGGCGACGAAATGCGCGACGTCCGCGATGGCGACCCAGAGCCGGTCGGTCCAGTCCGTAGCCGAGCCCTTCGATCGGGACGCGATCGAAGGTCGTCGTGGCGACGAACTGTCCCGAGCCGTCGCCGGCGAAGATCGTGACCCTCGAGTCCGCGTCCGCGATCACGACGTCGAGGTGCGCGTCGCCGGTGAGCTCGACGGCGAGCACCAGCTCGCTCTCGGACCCCGGCGTCGCGATGATCATGGGCGCACCGAACCCGCCGCTCCCGTCGCCGAGCAGAAGCCCGAAGCGCGCGCCGCCGCTCAGGGCCGCGACGATGTCCGCATTCGCGTCGCCGTCGAAGTCGCCGAGGTCGAGCGAGTTCTGCGCCTCGCCCGCAAAGAACTGAACCGGTGCGAGGAAGCCGCCTTCGCCATCTCCACGGACAACGGAGATCTGCGTGAGTCCTCCGCTTCCGTGCACCACGTCCTCGTTGCCATCGCCGTCGAGGTCGAGCACGTGCGGCGACTTGGCACCGCTCGTCGGCACGATCGACGGCGCCTCGAAGCGAATGGTCTGCGACATGGCCCCCGTGCACAGTGCCCCGACCGACAGAACGACGAAGCCCGTGATCACACCGAATGCGCGTATTCCGAGCGGGACAAACTGGAAGCGGGTGAAGGCCATGCGAGACTCCTTTCGGGTAAGTAGATCGCACCGGACATCTTCGGGGGTTTTCCTTGCTTCCCCCGCTACTACAGTGCGACACTGACCCCTCTCGCGGTCCACTGAAAAAAGGGAATCCCCGAGAAAATGTCCGATCAGCGTCCCGACGCACCCCCCGGTGCTCGCGGGGCGCGCGCTCTCGGAGCCGCAGCGCGTCGGCAGCAGGGTCGCAACGTCCCGCCTCCTGCCGACGGTCTCCATGCACCCGAAGAGCTCCTGCCGAGGGTGTACGACGAGCTCCGGAAGCTCGCGACTTCGCGACTCGCACGCGAAGGGCCCGGTCCCTCTCTGCACCCGACCGCGCTCGTTCACGAAGCCTATCTCCGGCTGGCGCGAAACTCCGGCCCCGAGGCCGCGCCCCCCGGCTGGCGCAGCCGTGCGCACTTCTTCGGCGCGGCGGCGATCGCCATGCGGCGCATTCTCATCGAGCGCGCGCGGAGGCAGCGTCGTGCTCGACACGGTGCCGGCGAGCGACCGCAATCGATCGACCCCGACACGCTCCCTGCGCCCGACGGCCTCCCGTCCTTGTCGCTGATCGATCTCGAGAACGCGCTCGAACGCATGGAGCAGGTCGACGAGCGGATGAGCCGGATCGTCACGCTGCGCTTCTTCGGTGGCCTCACCATCGAAGAGACCGCCCACGCACTCGACGTCTCGACGACGACGGTGAAGCGCGAGTGGGCGAACGCTCGTCGATGGCTTCTCGACGAGCTCGGCGGCGCAGACGACTGACGGCGAGCTCGGCGCGAACGAGCTCTTCGGCCCCCCAACTCTTCATCACGCGCGCGCCGGGCATGACCCGTTCCGACGTCGCTCCAGAAAGGGCGGCCGAAATCGCGGCCCCGTTCGGATCCCTGCTTGGATCGCCATCGTGGCGGTCGAGCCGCGGTTCCACGGAGGCCTGTCGTCATGAAGCTCGCTCGCTTTGTTGCCGTGTTGATCGTCCTGGTCGGGGCCGTGGACGCTGTCTCGTCTGCGCCTCGACCCGATTCGCGCGCCGCGCTCGATCCGAGAGCGAGCGCCATCGTCGGCGAGACGGTGACGATTCGATCGCGCTTCGCGGGCAAGCCGGTCGTCGAGCCGCACGTCTCGGCGCACCCCGCGGATCCCGATCATCTGCTCGTCGCCGCGATGGTGGTGACCGACCCGGGCGCTCCTTATCAAAGCTGCCGTCTGTCGAGCTTCGTCTCGAAGGATGGAGGCCGGAGCTGGAGCGAGACGGCGCATGACTGGTGGGGCTACGACCCCTGGACCGCGATTCTCGAGAGCGGGGAGACCGTGCTCGCCTGGCTCGGCACTCCGGGGAAGTTCGAGGGGAGGTTCCCGGTCCGATTCTTCACGTCGCGAGACGGCGGCTCGACGTGGGGGCGCGATGTCCAGACTCTCGAAGGCGGACACGACGGGACGAAGCTCGCCGCCCGCGGACGCGAGATGTACTTCACGACCGTTCGCTTTCGCGGTGGCGGCGGCGCCGACGTGGTCCTGTATCGGAAGGAGGCGGGCAAGCCCTTCGAGCACGCGGCGCGGATCGATGGCAAGGGCGCGCGCCTGAACTTCTGCGAGCCGGCGGTCCTTACCGACGGCGGCGTGATCCTTCCTGCGTCGCACTTCCTGCGTGACGCTTGGGTTCACGAGTACTCGAGCGCGGACGGTAGCCTTTCGAGCGAGCGCCAGGTCACGACGAATCCGGGCGGCGGATACGGCTACATGCGACTCGTCGCGGATACGAGTGCGGGCTCGCCCCACAAGGACCGCCTCTACTTTGTCCGCGCGGCGGGGCGCGATGCCTCGGCCCGCGGCGTCTGGCTGAACTCGTCAGCGGACCGCGGCAAGACCTGGTCGGCGGATCGGCGCGTCGATCGCTTCGCGTCGGCCTCCCCGAGCCGGGCTCTTGTCGCGAGCGCGGCCGTCAACCGGGACGGCGTTCTCGCGATCTCGTGGGTCGACGCGCAGCTCGATCCGAAGCAGCGGTGGCTTCTCGATCTCTTCGTCGCGCTCTCCCTGGACGGCGGAGCCTCGTTCCAGCGGCCGGTGCGGGTCACGTCCACGAGCAGCGATCCGAGAACCGAAGCGAACGCCGACGTCGCGAACAAGTTCCCGGGGGGAGGGCACTACCTCGGCCTGGCGGCGAGGGCGGACGGTTCGTTCCAGCTTGTCTGGAGCGACAGTCGCAGCGGCCATTTCGAGCTGCAGACCTGCCGGGTCTCGGTGAAGCGGATCGGCGACTGAGGGCGACTCGGGCGGAAACGCCTGAGCGTTCAGCGAGGCACGGTCTGGCGCGGGCTACCCGGATCGTGACTCGCCGAGGCCCGTGCGCCGACGAGGTCGTTTTCGACGAGCGCGCGCGCGGCCTGCGCCGCCTTGTGTCGATTGCCTTCCGCCGTCAGGTGCACGAGGTCGAGGAAGCAGCTCACGAGCTCCGGATTCGCGTCGAACCACGCGGCGCAATCGACGAGAACACAGCCTTGCTCCCGGGCGACATCGCGCAGGATCTGGTTGTGCTCCTCGATTCCCGCGCTCAACGCCCCGCCTCCCTCGGGACGGAACGGAAGCGTCATGAGCACCATGCGCTGGCCTCGCATCGCGGCGTGCGCGGCGATGGTCTCCACGTTGCGGCGGAACGTGATCGAGGTCGCGGGGTCCAGAGCGTCGAGCTCGCGGTCGCGATCGATGTCGACACAGGCGAAGGCGTGCACGTCGAGATGGCGAATGCTCGCCGACTCGAGAGCGGCGTAGGCTCGGCTCGCTCGGATCAGCATACGCCTTGGCCAGCCGTACCGGAGGGGCGTCCACGACTTTCGAAAGTGTGCGTAATCCGGCCGGAAGTCCGGCCACAACCTCGCCTCGGCGTCGTTCACGGCGTGGTGCAAGATGACGATGTCCGGTTCGAAGTGCTGGACGACGTTGAAATAGTGGACCATCGTCTCGGTCGTCGTCCACCCCGACATCCCCCAGTTCATCACCTCCACATGCGAGTCCTCGGCTCGCGCGAGACGCCGCGACAGCATGAACGGATACGACCCGCGCCTTCCGTCCAAGTTCCCTCCCTCCGTCGTCGATGCGCCAAGGCACGCCACTCGGAGGACGCCCGGCGGCTTCTCGTACGGGCGATCGACGTCGTGGAAGCCGAATCGATTCGTCAGCGGAGAGGCGACGCGGTGCGTGTAGCCAACGTGGGGACGCCCCTCGAATGTGGTCGAATCGCCCTCGCGGACGAAGGCCTGGAAGCGATCGATTCGATCCGACGACACACCGAGCGCGGGCTCGGCAATGCGGAAGGCGACCTCGAGAAGCACAAGGCCGAAAGCGAACACGACCGCCGTGAAGAGGATCTTTCGGCGGAGCGAGATCGGCGAACGAGGCGGCTGCGGACTCTCCATAGGGCCTCCGTGCTCGGCGGTCGGCCGAGCCCCGATGGCACTTTCCCCTGCGGTGAAGTGCCCGATAGGTTACGGCAACTCGCCTGCACGCTTCAAGGGGATCCCTGGTACAATTCGCGGGCCCCGCAGGATAAGACGCAGGAGTCTCCGCATGACCGCCGGTCGCTCCATGGCTTCACTCGTAGCTGCGATCCTCGTCTCGCTGATTCGGGCGAGCGCGGGACTCGCTGTTTCTTTCCCTCCTTCGATCGAGCTCGCAAGCCTCGATGGCACGACCGGCTTCGCGGTCCTCGGACTCGTGGCCGAAGACTTTGCGGGCTCGAGCCTCGCTTCCGCCGGAGACGTCAACGCCGACGGGATCGACGACCTGCTGATCGGTGCGTCGGGAGCGAACCCCGGTGGACGCGTACAGGCCGGCGAGGTCTACGTCATCTTCGGGCGGACGAGTGGTTTTCCGCAGGTGCTCGACCTCACTTCTCTGGACGGCTCGAACGGCCTCGTGATCCGCGGCATCTTGGCGCTGGACCGAACCGGCGAGAGCGTCGCGGCGGCCGGCGACGTCAACTTCGACGGGATCGACGACATGATCTTCGGCGCGCCGCAGGCCGACCCGAACGGCAAGTCGCGCGCCGGGCAGGCTTACGTCGTGTTCGGCCGAGACGACGGCTTTCCCGCGTCGCTCGAGCTCTCGACGCTCGACGGCAGCAACGGATTCGCGATCAACGGCCCGACGCCCGACGATCTCGTCGGAGCCGCAGTTGCCGGCGCCGTCGACCTGAACGCCGACGGGATCGACGACGTCGTTGTCGGCGCACCGGGGATCGGCGGAGCGCAGCGTGGCAATACCTACGTCGTCTACGGGAGGCCCAACGGTTTTCCCGCCGCCGTCGAGACCGGCGATCTCGCGGGCACGAACGGCTTCAAGATCGTGGGCGCCGCCGTCGGGGACTTCAGCGGGACAAGCGTCGCGAGTGTGGGCGATGTGAACGACGACGGAATCGAGGACATCGCGATCGCCGCGGAGGGTGCCGATCCGGGCGGTCGCCGGAGCGCGGGGTCGACGTTCATCGTCTACGGGAGCGGTGCGGGCTTTGCGTCTCCCTTCCCTTTGGCGAGCCTCGATGGCAAGAACGGCTCCGTCGTCAACGGCATCGACCCGAGCGACTTCTCGGGCCCCGTGGCGAGCGCCGGAGACGTCAACGGCGACGGGATCGCCGACCTTCTCATCGGCGCCTCGTCTTCAGACCCCGACGGAAGGGAGCTGGCCGGAGAATCGTACGTCGTATTCGGTCGGACGGGAGGGCTCGGGAGCTCGTTCGAGCTGTCGTCGCTCGACGGGATGAACGGCTTCATCATGAACGGTGTCAACGAGCAGGACTGGGCAGGCCGGAAAGTCTCGGGTGCCGGAGATGTGAACGGCGACGGGCTCGATGACGTCCTGATCGGCGCGCCCTACGCCGACCCCGAGGAAGACTGCGAGAACGACCCACCCGGAGAGCGCTGCGAGGCCGGCGAAGGGTACGTCGTCCTCGGCGACACGGGCGGTTTCTCGGCCGCATTCGAGCTCGCCGACCTGGACGGCCGGAACGGATTCGCGATGTACGGCGTCAGCGAATCGCACCTCACCGGCTGGAGCGTCGCGGGAGTGGGCGATCTCGACGCGGACGGCATCGACGAGATCGCGATCAGTGCCCGCCAAGTGAACGGCCTCGCCGGCGTGGTCTACATCGTCTTCGGCCGTCGGTCGTGCTCGGTGGGTACCGTCCACGCAGGCGTCGCCCCGGACCGAACTCCCGACGTGCTCTTCGTGAACGGCTCGGCCGGCTCCGGTCGCTCCCCGTCGGTCGAAGTGCAGGCCGGAGCCCCGACGTGGCTCACACTCCTGCGTCCGCCGCTCGGCGGGAGCGGCCGCTTCGTCGTGCATGCGAATCTCGGCCCGCCGGAATCCGGAACCGCGCTGCCCTTCGATGTCGGTACGAGCTGCTTTCCGATGCTCCTCCCCGACGCGACACCCGCGGCCGTCTGGAACAACATCGGCTTCCGGCCGCAGGTCGGCGAGAGCCGCTACCTCGACGGGACACCGATCGAGGATCCGAGCCGCGCCCCTACGGTCATTCTGTACCTCCCGTTCGGGGATCCGCAGAACCTGCCGCCAGGAACCGAGCTGACGTTGCAGGGCATCCTCATCGATCCCGGATCCGCGAGCCCTCGTGGCGGGAGCGTGACGAATAGCGTGACGCTGACGATTGTCGACGGCGGATAGGCATCACCACCACGGGCGTATCAGGGCTCCCGAGCCGATCGGGCAGCTGGCCGGCCGCACTCGTCCTGGTACGTCTCCGAGACCCAACGCGCTCCGATCACACGACCGACGGGGTCCCGCTCGAAGACGAGTCGCTCTTCGATGCCGTCGTTGCCGAAGGCATCCTCGCCGAGGTGAATGAGCGCGACCTCACCGAAGTCATCGGCGAAGATCAGCGTTTCGTCCTGACTGGAGATGACCGCCGGACCGTAGTCGAACTCCCACCGTCCGACGTAGTCCTCGAGCCGCTCGGTGGAGATCGGGACGGGCGTCCTGTCGGGCTTGAAATCGGGCAGCAAGCTGCACGCGACGCGGTTGGCAAGACCCCAGGGCATGGCTTCGCCGTCACCGATCGAATTGGATTGTCCGAGGTTCGTCAGGACGATCACGGTGAGTCCGTGCGACGGGACGCGCAGAATCTCGGTCCCCGTCACCCCCGAGTGGTACTGGTACGCAAGGCCATTCCGCTCCGGCAGCCACCAGCCGAGCCCGTAGCGAAAGCGGCTTCCGTCGCCTAGCTTCAATGGGGTGAACATCTCCTCCCAGGCTTCGACGGGGAGCAGGTCGCCTGTCCTGATCGCGCGATCCCAACGGATGAGGTCGGGGACCGTCGAGTACATGCCCCATCCTCCTGCAACCTCTTCCATCCCGTCTCGCCAGATGCCGACGAGCTGTCCGTCCTTGAGCCCATAGCCCCTCGCCTCATTCGGGATGACGCGGAGCTCGTCATGCATCAGCGTGTGTCGCATGTCGAGCGCGTCGAAGATTCGCTTCTGCATGAAGTCGCGATAGGAGATACCGGAGACTTCCTCGATGATCCGCGCGGCGACGAAATATCCGACGTTTCCATAGTCGAACCTCGTACCCGGACGACCCGTGACGACGTCGGCCCGAACCGCCTCCTCCATCACCTCCCGAGTTGTGTAGCGGGGCCACCGGCCGGTGAGGCTCGCGAACTCGTCCGCGTCGGATGGGAATCCTGCGGTATGGGTGAGCAAGTGGCGGATGGTCATGCCGCGCCATGTCTCGGGGGTGTTCTCGAAGTGCCGGTTGACCGGATCGTCGAGCTCGAGCAGGCCCTCGGCTTGAAGCAGGAGGATCGCCGCGGCGGTGAACTGCTTCGTGATGGACGCGATCTCGTAGACCGTCTCCACCTTTGCCGGCACCCCGTGCTCCACGACCGCAGTGCCAACCGCGAGCGTGATGACCGAGTCGTCCGCCTGAACCACTGCGACCGTGGCACCGGGGATTCGTCTCTCGGCGACGTGCTCGCGAACGACACGCTCGATCTTTGCGTGTTCGGTCGCTTGCCGTCCCGGCGCCGCGCATCCTGCAGACCAGGTTTCGAGGAATGCGAGGCAGACGAATGCCGTCAAAGGGATGCGGCCCATGTGGACGCGTTTGCTCCTCACCTCGGCGAGCCTCTGTGGTGTCATTCGATCTGAACCTGCACTGGGAGTCGCTGCGTAGGATAGCACGCTCGGATCGAGATCCGCCGATTCGCGAGGCCTCGCGAGCCCTAGCGATCCGACCCCGTGGTCTTCGCCCTCGCCACCTCTCGCATCCACAGGAGGGCGAGGCGTCGCGCCTGGAAGTTCCGGGAGTTCGACATCACGACCACGCCGCGATCGAGCTTCGGGCAGAGCACCATGTAGGTGACCGTCTTGCTCTGGCTTCCGCTGTGGCCGATCATCGGGTGGCCATCGAAGTCGAAGGCGCCGATTCCATAGCCATAGGTGGAACGTTTGCCGTCGGGAAGCGTGGGCGGCGTGCACATGGCCTTCATCGTCTCCGGCCCGAGAAGCTTTCCGGGCGCGAGCATTCCGAGCGCGAACCGGGCGAGATCTCCGATGGTCGAAATCCAGCCGCCTCCGGGGAGCTTCCAGCAGACATCGCGATCCTCGTCGAGGGTCGCGAGCCCGATGCGAAGCCCGCTGTATCCCGCAACGCGGTGGGGGATGTCCACCCAGGGGTAGTCCGGCTGCATCGTCTTCATGCCGAGTGGTTCGAGGATCCGGCGCTGAACCTGCTCGGCGTATGGCGCTCCGCCCGCGCGCTCGACGACCGCGCCGAGCAGCATGTAGCCGTGGGTCGTGTAGTTGAACTTCCGACCCGGGACCGACACGAGCGGCGACTCCTTGAACCGGTCGAGGCAGAGGAGGGTATCCGCGTCCGGGTGCTCGACCGTGTACTCGCGCTCCGTACGGATCACCTTGCCGTTCGAGTAGTGCACGATGCCGCCGAGATGCGCGAGCAGCTGCCGCGACGTGATCGGATGCTCCTTCTTCGGGAACTCCGGCACGTACTCGCGCACGTCGCGGTCGAGATCGAGCTTTCCTGTCTCGACGAGCTGAAGCGCGGCGACGGCGGTCAGCGGCTTCGAGATCGACGCCCAGCGGTACATCGACTTTCCGTTGGCCGGGGTCTTGTTACCGAGATCGGCGTAGCCGACGCTTCGAGCGTCCAGGATCTTCCCATCGCCCACGACGGCGACGGAGACGCCGATCGCGTTCTTCTCCTTCACCAGCGCGTCGAGGATCTCGCCGAGACGCTTCGCGACCGCAGCATCCGGGAACGCCCGGTCCACCGTTGTCGGTCGGGTGGCGGGCAGCTCGATTCCCCGGTCGTGATGGAGCTGCGGCTGACCCTTCGCGCGCTCGCAGGTCACGGGCGCACGCATGTCGCCTTTCGTCGCGGTGCCGACGAGCCGGTCGCGATCGCCCGCGACTCTCTCGAGCGCTAGCCGGACGGTCGTGTCGTCGTCGAAGTCTCCCTCGACCCGGAGGATTCCCTCTTCCTTCAGAAACTCGCCGACGAGCGGAGAGTGGTCGCCCGGCACCGCCATGCTTCCCCGGACGGACGAGCTCCCGTCGATCTCGACGATCAGCTCGAAGGGGATCGCGGTCGCGACGTCGGGCGCGGTGATCTCCCCTTTCCAGTAACCGGCGAGATCCGCCCCGGGGCTGTCCGTCGTGGCCGCCGCCGAAACGCCAAGCCCGATCATGAGCGTCGCCAGCACGACCGCTCGGAAGAATGGCCTCATCGAATTCGCTCCTTTGCCTCGCGAGTGACCCGGATCCCGCACGTCACGCGAGCCATTGTAGGCCGGGGAGAACTCGTCGTCTTGTATCGGATTCGCCTCCTTGGTACCGGGCGATCACGCGCGCCGGCCTACCGATCGCCGGAACGCTCCGGGAGTGAGCCCGATCTGTCGCTTGAACACGCGCGTCAGGTGCGACTGATCGACGAAGCCGCATTCGTGAGCGATCGCCGAGAGCGACCGATCGGTCTGGACGAGGAGCTGCCGCGCCCGTTCGGCGCGCAATCGACGATGCTCTTCCCCAAGAGTCCGACCTCTCCTGCGGCGCCAGGTCCGCGCGAGATGCGAGGGGTGAACGCCCGCGGCGTCCGCGATCTCGGCAAGTGTAGGAGCGTCGGCGATTCGCTCGCGAAGAAGCTCATCGACCCGCCGCATCCAACGGGGCTCGTCCTGTCGCCCTCGAGGCTCGCGCCGTCGCGCCGTCTCGGCGATGAGTCCGATCACGGCTCCCTCGACGGCGAGCGCGCTCGCGGAATCGGGATCGCGCGTCTCCCGCTCGACGCGACGGATCAGCCAGCTGGCCTCCGCACCTTCGACCTGCCGCGGCGCGTCGATGTCACTCGAGGGTAGGTCGAGCGTCTCCAACCGCTCGCTCGCGATCTCGATCAGGTGTCGTCCGATGGTTTGATGGCGCTCGGAGTGCGAGGTGCCGGCCGGGTGCCAGACCAGCGACTCCGGGACTCGCTCGTGCGCCTTCGCACCGAGCCGCTCGACGTACGCGCCCTCGAGCACGAAGCAGAAGTGGGCGGCGACGTGCGAGTGTCGCGGCAGATCCAGCCCCTCGCGGTAGACCGACTCGGTCACCCGCAGACCATCGAGGGCCAATCGCACCTTCGGGCGCCCGAAGAAGACTCCCGCATCCAGTCGTTCCATCATGTCGGCCGATCCGCCGCGCCTGCGCGCGACCGTGTCCCGGACCCCGGGGACGATGTCCCCATTATGGAGAGGGCCGGCGCGCGATGCAACGGCGTTCGAGCCCGGCGTCCGGTGGGCAGTACGAGCCACACGACAACCGCGAGCGGGGCTTCGCGCTCCGACTCGACGCGATCCGGCGATCAGCGGATCTGGAACTCGACGAAGTCTCGATCCCAGAGCGTGTCGTCGCCGGGGTCTAGCACCGACACTTCGACCCAGACCGGGATGCCGAGCAGCGCCGGCGGCAGGTTGTTCGGCATCGGAATCCGGATCCCCTTGGACACGATCCGCGTGCTGCCCGGAAGCCCCTTGGTGACCGCGGGGATGATCGTCTTCGTGATTCCCCGCGACGGGACGTTGGCGATGATGGTCGCCTTCACCTGGGTCGGTGAGCCGGTGTTGTTCACGACCGATACCACGGGCCGGTACTGGCCTCCGAGCTCGGCGAGATGTCCGGTGTCACCGATCGTCACGCTGACGGGGCTCGCCGGCACCACTGCATCGAAATTCTGGTCCGAGGCGACGACGAGGCTCTCCTCGATGCGACGTCCCGTCCCCTCACCGAGCCGGGGCGACCACTTCGCCACGTACGTTCCGGCCGGAACGACGAACGAGTAGCTGCCGTCGGACGCCGTCGCCGAATCGCGGACCGACATCCGAACTCCCGAAGCCGCGTCGAAGACGCGCACGGAAGCACGCGACACCGGCGCAGGATCGGTCAGCGTCCCCGAAACGAGGAACCCGTCGTCGAGCGAAATCGTCCCGAGGTTCGTGTCGCCGATCACGTCGAGGTCCGGGATGCGCACGCCGACGAGACGGTCGCTCACGCGCGGTTCGATCGAGAAGTCGATCGTCCCGAAGGGCACGATGGCGCTGAAAGCACCGCTCCCATCCGAGTCATCGCCGGGCGTCGTGATGGAAGCTCCGGTGAATGCATCCGCCGCGTCGGTGTCCGCGTCCTCGACCGGCGCGCCTCCGTTCGTGCGGACGAGCGTTCCGAACACGCGAGCCCCATCATCCAGGAACACGTCGCCGATGTTGGTATCCGCCGCGATGACGATGTCGTTTACCTCTTTGGCGACGAGCCGGTCGGCCTGGTCGGGCTGGATGGAGATATTCACGGTGCCGAACGGCACCACGACGCTGAACACGCCGAAGTCGTCGGTGTTGTCGCCGGCGGTCGGGATCTTGTCGTCCGTGACCGCGTCGAACGTGTCCGTGTCCGCGTCCATCACCGGCGCGCTGTTCGACGCGCGTCGAGCGGTTCCGCTCAGAAGGGCGCCAGGAGCGACGAGAAGATTCCCGAGATCGAGATCGCCGGCCACGACGATTTCGGCCACGACGCGTCCGACAAGGCGGTCCGTCTTGGCCGGCTCGATGGCGAGGTCGATCGTCGTAAGGGGAACGATGACCTCGAAGACACCGCCGTCGTCCGTGTTGTCTCCCGGCGTGAAGACGGACTCTCCGGTGGAGGAGATATCGACGTCGGTGTCGGCGCTCGCGACGGGCAAGTTGTTGTCCTGCCGGAGAACCGTCCCCGTGAGGAGGGCTCCCGGATCGAGCGCCACGGATCCGATGTTCGTCGTTCCGGTGGTGACCACGACGTCCCTGATGATGGTCGGGACGAGCCGATCGTCGATCATGGGCAGGAGCCGGATATCATACGTCGCGTTGTCCGGCACGGTAACGGCGAAGTCCCCGTTGCCGTCGGTCGTATCGCTGTCGAGCGGGATCGAGTCACCCGTCGCCGTGTCGACGACGTCGATGTTCACTCCAGGCACCCCGAATCCACCCGTGTCGGTGACGGTTCCCGAGAGCGTCGCCGCGACGGCAAGACCGCCGGCTGCGAGCCAGAAAAACGAAACGATCAGGATCCGCAATGCGATTCGGGTTGAACGGGCGGGCGCCTTCTTCCTCATGGAAGTCCTCCGATCCTCAGCACACAACTCCTCTTACGACCGGAGTCCCTCCCGCCAAGGAGGGTTGGTCGGCCGTTTGCACTCGCGCGCCGTCCGGCGACGAGAGTCCTCCGATTCCATAACGTAGGAAAACGGCCCGCCAACCGACACGAATTCTCCTCCAAATTTGACGCCAACTGCGGGCTGGCGGATGGGTGTCACGCCGAGCTCGTAGCCGCGTCGGGTGAGCCGCGAAAAAAAAAGAACGGCGGATTCGCGTCACGGGCTCCCCGGGAGGACTTCCCGAGAGCATGGGCCTGCTCTCTACGGACAGGTCGTACTCGAAGATCTCTCAGGAGCCGAGCGATGCCACGAAGCCTGTCTGACCTTGTCACGCGGATCGGTGCATTCCTTGTTTTCATCCCCCTGATCTGGGCGCCTTGCGCCGCGCATGCGCAGTGCCAGCGAAACCCCGTGCAGACTCTGACCCCGCCGGATCCGGCGCCCGGAGTCCCGACGGGGTACTTCGGACGTGCGCTCGCGGCCGACGGTGCGACGGTCGTCGTCGGGAAGCCGAGGACGTACGTCCAGGGGGTCTATTCCGGCATCGTGCAGGTCTACGAGATCGTCGCCGGCCAGCTGCAGCTTCGGCAGACGCTCGAGCCGCCGATTCTTCGGGGGAACTCCTACGGCGGGGCGGTCGCCGTCTCGGGCGACGTGATCGCGGTCGGCGAATCCGCGACGGCCCCACATACGGGGCCGGCTTGGGATCGTGGCGCGGTGCACCTGTACCGGTTCGATGGCGCGAGCTACGTGTTCGAGCAAACGGTCCTCGGCCACGCGACCGTGTTCGACGGGTTCGGGTATGCGGTCGGCCTCGACGGGGATCGTCTCGTGGTCGGCGCGCGCGACGCCAGCGACCTCGGCGCGCAGTCCCATGGCGCGGTGCACGTCTTCAACCACGACGGGAGCTCGTGGGTCGAGGAGGTGCGAATTCTCCCGGCTGTGACCAGCGGCATCTTCGGACAGTCCGTCGACGTGTCCGGTGACGTCATCGCGATCCGCAGGCGACGCGCGAGTCCCCAGGACTACAACCAGATCGAGATCCGGAGGCGTTCGGCGCCCGGCGTATGGGACGTCGAGATCGGGATTCCGACCGGCGGCTCGAGCTATCACAACCAGGCGGTCGACCTCGACGGCGATCGCGTGATCGTGGGCGCGACCGACACCGGAAGTGGCGTCGAGGACCGCCGCGTACGCATCTACCACTACGAGGCGGGAACGTGGCATCTCGAGGCGAGCCTCCGCGGCCCGACGCACTCGTTCGGCCACAGCGTGATGCTCGACGGGGATCTCGCGGTCGCCGGGGATCCGCTCTTCGACTTCCCGCACGGCGCGGCTCTCGTGTTCCGGCGAGTCGGTGACGAATGGCTACCCGGCCCCAAGCTGTCCCGGCGCGTTCCCTTCCAGGCGATCGAGGATCAGGGCGAGACCGTTGCCGTGACCGACGGCATCGTGATCTCGTCGTCGTACGGATTCGGCAATGACACCGGCTACGACGATGGCGTGCTCCTCGTCTACGGCGGCTTCGGCCCCGGCGACTTCGCGGATTGCAACTCGAACGGCAACTTCGACGCCTGCGACCTCGACGCCGGCGACACGATCGACGACAACGGCGACGGAATCCCGGATGAGTGTGCGTGCTTCGCCGGCAATGTCGGCCTGGGCGGTGACGGGGTCACGGACGTCCTCTTCGTCAACGGCTCGGCCGGTGGCGAGGCGAGCACCGTCCACGTGCTCGAAGGCGATTCGATCTCGCTGTCGATCGATCGCGCTCCCGGCGGAGGCACCGGAAAGTTCTGCATGCACGCGAACCTCGGAACGCCGAGCGTCTCGACGCTCACCGAGATCCCACGCCAGATCGGGGAGGCGTGTTTCCCGATCCTGCTCTCGGCGGGCGCGACCCCCGTTTCGATCTGGAACGGCATCGGCAAGGAGGTGCACCTCGGCGCGAGCGACTACTTCGGCTCGCCGATCGCACCGCCCGACCGCGCCCCCACCACCTTCGTCGACCTACCGAGCGGCGACGTCCTGAACCTCCCGATGGGCACGGTCCTGACGCTCCAGGGAGTCACGATCGACCCCGAGAGCCCGGCGCTCAAGCCCGCCAGTCTCACGAACGCGGTCGTCCTCGAGATCAACCTCTAGGGGCTACTTTCCGCACGGGAAGATGTAGACGTCGTTTCCGCCCGGCTCGTTGTCGCCGTCGGCGTGCTTCTCCTTGGTGTTGACGATGAAGCCAGGCCGTCCCTCGTCGCCGGGGGCATCCTGCCAAAGAAAGCGAGGGTGTTTTTTCGGCGGGTGGGCAAAAACTCGCGTCAGTTCGTGGCGCCGACGAGCCGGCTCAGGTGCGGGGCCCCTTTCACGACCGTCCCGCTCGGGAACTCGTTGCTCGTCACGAAGTCGAGGAAGACGTTGTTGATCGTCACGAGGTTGCCGCTCGCGTCGAACTTCCGGTTGCGATAGAACGGGTTCACGATCTCGACGCCCTCGGCGAACTGCGGCTCGAAGGTTGTCTCACAGTTGTTCAACCACAATATGTCGCCGACGAAAAGATCGACAAAGCGGAAGATCTGGTCGTCCGAGTTCTTGAAGCCGCCGATCCTCTTTCGCGTCGTGGTCTGGTCTCCCCCGGCGCTGACGACCAGGTCGCCGCAACTACTCGAGATCGTGAAGCCCGTCTCGCCGTACTGTTCGCCCTGGGTCGAGCATGAACAGCTGTCCGCCTCGGTCTCTCTCACCCCGGTGATCGTGTCGAAGCGATCGCACGACGCGAAGCTGCCGGCGTCCGGGAACCGGATCTGTCGGACGCCTTCCGATCCGGGGTCCATGTTACCGCTGATCAGGTTGTAGGCGGTCGTCGGCTCGAAGTTCGATGGACCGGCGAAGTTGAACGACCGATCCGGATGGAACGCACCGGGGCGCGCCGAGTCGGCGCCGTGGTGGTAGCGGTCGCATTCGTGATCGAGTACCCACTCGGCGGACCATTGCCGGCCGCTATCGCATTCGCGGCGGTACTCGATGTAGCCGAACCAGTGGATCCGGTCGCCAAACTCGGTGAAGCACTGCGGGATGTTCGGGTTCGTCCCGTAGCGATCGACCAGGAACGCCGACGGCTCGAGGTCGCCGTTGATCAGGAAGCGCCACACCTGCCGGTCCGGCTCCAGCTTGAAGAAGTCCTCCTCCACGTACGTCCGCACGTGGGTCGCGTTGAGCTCGCCCGTGAAGATGGGGATCTCCTGGGCGCCGCAGGTGCGCATCGTGAACGGAATGGTGTAGGTACCGCATCCGATCGTCTGTCCTTCGTACGTCTTGAGCTGCGGCGCGCCGATGTCGACGCAGAGGGTCTTGTTGCGGGTGAGCGCACACCGACGCCAGACGATGTAGCGGATCTCCTGCTCGACCGATGGGAAGGCCGCGGGAAGCGAAGCGCCGGTGAGCTCGCAGCAGTTTCCGGCTGCGGCGAAGCCGTCCGGGAACGAGCACGGAGGCGGATCCCCTCCGACGACGGGCCCGGCGCCCCCCGACAAGAAGAACGCACCGGCAGCGAGCGCGAGGCCCACACAAAGGCTCAGGGTGAGGCGATGCTTCTTCATCGATTCGATCTCCTTCCAGGTCATGAACCCGATCGACAGCGACCGGCATCAGGAGAAGCGGCAGGAGAGGATGGAGTCCATCAGGCGAATCGGCGAAAGCTCGGACGCGAAGTTCGTCAGGGCGCTCGCCGCGTGAGTGCCGAGTGCCCCAAACCGGTCCCTCCACGCTCCGTCAGAATTTCCACCGGATTTCGTTTCCGCCTCCAGGCACGGATTCTGTGATAGCGGATGAGAGGCGGTTGAGCGCCTCCTTTTGACGGAAGTTCGCGCGCTAGAACGCCCTGGCGGCCTGTTCCTGGAGGACGAATCCATGCGAGTGACTACGATTCTGCTGACCCTGTTCTGTGCCAGCGCGTGGCTTCCGGCCGCGGAGGTCACCGTGATCCGCGAGCATCAGATCGATGGCAACGTGCGCGATGCGACCTGGGACGGCACCCACCTGTGGTTCGGAGAGAATGGCAGTAGCACGATCAACAAGATGGATCCGCAGACCGGCGAGATCTTGATGAGCTTCCTAGCCGGCGGTGCCAATCCGTTCGGCCTCGCTTGGACCGGGGAGCATCTCTACAACTGCAACTACGAGCACGAGGAATTCCCGGATGTGGCCTACAAGATGTCGCCGGACGGCACGCCGCTCGGCAACTGGGAGATTCCCGGTTCTCCCGTTGTGGCCCCGAACGGTGCCGCGTACGATCCGGCGACGGGCCATCTGTGGATTTCGGACTGGATCGGCGGCATGCTCCACGAGGTCGAGCCCGCTGACGGAAGCGTGGTGTCGTCGATCGTCTATCCCGGCGCGAGCGTTCGAGGCCTGACCTGGCACGACGGGCACGTCATCGCCGTCGACGATCAGGACAGCCGTCTCTACAAGCTCGACCCGAGCACCGGCGCGGTGATCGATTCGGTGTCGATCGCCACGCTCGGCCCCAACCCGGAAGGCCTCGCATTCGACGGCCGCTACTTCTGGGTCACCGACATCGGCACGGGGACGATCTACCAGGTGCACGCCGCTTTCCTGGATCCCGTCGCGGACATCATGGTCAACGCACTGGACGGCCCCCTCGACCTCACGCCGGACGACGAAGTCAGGGTGACTCTCAACCTGGCGCCCGGTGCCCTCGACGGTGACCAGGCGGACTGGTGGCTCTACGCCGAGCGCAACGGCTCCCCCAGCAAGTGGTGGGCGCAGCGCAATAGCAGAGGCGGACTCACGTGGACGCGATCCACGACCCCGCTGCGCCTGGTCGGCGGCCCTCTGCGGTCGATCGCCGGACGCAGGGTGCTCGGTCCGACCACTCTTCCGCGCGGCAACTGGGTCTTCCATTTCGCCGTGGACGAGAACAAGGACGGGGTCTACGACGGATCGATCGCCGATTCCGTCCACGTGACTGTGGAGTAAGCGACGCCCACCATGCTGCTGCCGGCTGGGGTCTGGCCGGCGGCAGCGAGGGCCGCCGGACTTCAGGGCTGTTCGAGTTATGGTCCGATGAGTCCGTGACGAATTGTGCTTCTCCGCTAGAATAGGCCGAGGAGGACAGCATCAAGTCTCCGATTGGAGCACAATTCGGCGCGGACCCAGAATGGGAGTAGGGTCAATCCCGCACAACGCCCCAGCAATGGACAGTTTCATGGACAAGAGCATTCTCTTCTTGATCGCGTTGTTCTTGAGCCCTTGCTTGCTGGTTGCACAGAACGAATCCGAAGAGAAACCATCGGAACAGAGTTCAACCGGATCCCAGTTCGCTAATGCCGATAAGAATGGCGACGGCAAACTCGGACCCGATGAGATCGAAAACGAAGCGGCGTTCCAACGAATGGATGCTGATTCCGATGGCTTCGTCACGCCAAAGGAAGCCCTGGCGCACATCAAACGACGGCGGGCGCGCGAGGCGAACGAACCCGTTTTTCCAGCCAGCCCCGAAAGCGAAGCCGCAAAGCGAAAGCTCCTTTCAACGATCACCAGCGTTGTGTCCGGCGACAAACGGCCTCCCAATATCGTGCTGCTGTTCTCGGACGATCTTGGCTACGGCGACCTTTCGTTGCATGGCTCCAAGAGAATCCCGACACCACATATTGATGCGCTTGGCAAACAGGGCGTTCGTTTCTCTAGCGCCTATGCGACTGCGGCTTCGTGCAGCCCGTCTCGTGCCGGGCTGCTGTCGGGGCGATACCAGCAACGATTCGGTTTCGAATTCAATGCTTCCGGCGGCGCAATCACGCATCGATTGCATCGCGGGCTCGATCCATCCGTCATAACAATGGCGGATGTTCTGAAGCAGGCCGGGTATGTCACGGGGATGTTCGGAAAATGGCACTTGGGCACGCAGCCTCAATTCCACCCGCAGGCCCGTGGCTTTGATGAATTCTACGGCTTCCTGGCAGGCGCCCATTCCTCTTTCCCCGCCAAGGCTCCACAGCCGTTTCACAGCACGATCATGCGAGACAAATCGCCTCTGATCGAGCCCGATTACCTGACCGACGCCATTGCCAGGGAAACGGTCAAGTTCATCGGTGCGAATCAAGACAGACCGTTCTTTGCGTACGTCCCGTTCAACGCGGTTCATACGCCGATCGAAGCGACAGAAAAGTATCAGGGCCGATTCCCAAACGAAACCGATCCGACGAAGCGCGATTACTACGCGATGACCAGCGCCCTCGATGATGCCGTGGGCTCGATTGTCGCCGCGATCGACAAGCGCGGACTCTCAGAAAACACGCTTGTGATCTTCGTCAATGACAATGGCGGGTCGGTCTACACCGGCGTGCAAAGCAATGGCCCACTCAAACTGGGGAAACTGTTCTTGTTCGAAGGCGGGATTCGGGTTCCGATGGTCATCAAGCTGCCAGGCGAATCTGAACCGGGAAAGGTCTACGATCAGCCGGTCAGCACGCTGGATTTGTTTCCCACGATTTGCGCGGCGGCGGGTATCAAAGTTCCGGCTGGCATCCATCTGGACGGTGTCGACCTGACGCCCTTTATCCAAGGGCATTCCCTCAAGAAAGCTACTGCGGCGCCGCATGAAACCCTGTTTTGGAGTAACGGACCCAACATCGCGGTCCGGCAAGGCAACTGGAAACTCGTCAAGTCCTACGACAACACTTGGTTGTTTGACTTGGCGCGCGACATTGGCGAATCCGAGAATCTGGCTGATTCAAAACCCGGGATCGTCGTGCATCTCGAACGAGCCTACCGAGAGTGGCGATCTGGAATGTCAGAACCAGCTTGGCCCAGCAAGCCGAACCGGCGCAAAGTCGAAGTCGATGGCTTGGTCTATGAGATGAACATCTGATCAACCAACGCGTCACGAGTCCCGTGCCTGGTTAGGCTCGAGGACGAAGGCGAGATGCACGGGGTCCGAGGGCCAGGCGGGCACGCTGCCCTGGAAGCCGGGAAGGGCGGAGGGTGCGACACGCACGAGAGGGAGCTCTGCGAGCTCGGGGCAACCCAGCGCGTCGAGCGCCCGCATGACGGCGTCGAGCGGCCCCTCGACTTCCTCCTCGCTCATCGTTCGGTTCGGGAGTGCGAGGGACACGAACAGCGCAAGGCAGGCCAGTCTCACGGTCCGTACGCCATCGGGCTCGTTCATACCTGGAATTCTCCTCGACGAGTGCAGGATATTCGGAGCCACGCCCCGGTACAAGGGGACGCGCAAGGTGCTGAACGCACCTCGTGCGCGTTCGTTCGATTCGAAGTCCACCGGGGACGCACGAGGTGACACTTCGACCCCGACCGCGGCTTCGACTTCAGCCTCGGACAACGACGCTGGCGGCGCACGCTCGCCGAGCCCCAGACACTCGAGGAATGCACGCACCACGGGCTGGTGGATGAGGACCGCGATCACCTCCCGGCGACCGCCGCAGTTCTCGCAGTCCAGAACGTCCACCAGAAACACACGCCGCAAGAGTTCGGACCAGCTGAAGTAGCGCGGGCGATCAGCGCCCCAGTCGGAAGCGTCCCACGTGATTCGGTCAGCCTCAGAGCCCGCCGGCTACTTCCCCGGCTTCGGCAGCGTGGCGACGAGCGCCTTGGCCTTCTGCCCCTGCAATTTCGACGATTTTCTTGATTCCCGTGGCCGCATGCCCGCGCCAACAGTGTTCAGGTATACAGCTCTCCTTCATCGCGTCGGGCCACTGCGGACAAGAACAGGCCGGGGAGAGCATGCATCGTGGTGTGACGGTGGCCGACGCATCAACGGCGTCAAGTAGCACTCATGCAATCCAATAGGAGATCAGCGATGAACCGTTTCTTTCGAGTCAGCGTTCTGGCCACGCTCGTGGTCTTGGCAGTGAGCCCCCTGGCGTCACCGGCCAATGCAACCGAATATCAGCACGAACTGGAACTCACCGCGAGGAATGGCGGTGGGGACGAGTACTTCGGCGAATCGGTTTCGTTGAGTGGGGACAAGGCGCTGGTCGGCGCCTTCCGCGACAACGAGGCCGGCGACAAC
>CAZQZX010000121.1:4250-20544 GCA_964597885.1 uncultured Planctomycetota bacterium | reverse complement strand
GTCATGGCTCCATCCTCCCAAGGGATCGAGCCTGCGCATTACCCGGGGAGGTTCAAGTGCGGCGCCTGGGAGGCGGTTGACCTGAGGGACCCGACGGAGCTTCGCCCTCACAGCCCCGCGGCCTAGATCGGTAGGGGCGGCACGAGCGATGAGGTCTACGGCGCAAGAAACAGTTGACATGGGACTATACGTATAGTTGCATACACGCATGTCACCTCATCGCAAGCCGATCAAACGCCACAACCGCCGAAACATCCGCCGGTGCAACCACCTCGGGAGCCTGGAGACCGAGGTAGCTCTCCAAAGGGGCGATCAACACTGCCCCAGGAAGGGAACACAAGTCATCGTTTCCGGTGGAGTTGCGCCGCCGATTCGGTTGCAGTGGAGTCGCAACTCACGACCACGCTTCGCTGCTATGGAAAGGCGGACCGATGCAGGCATCTGATCTTCTGAGCAACGCCATCTATCAGGAGGGCACGAGCCGTGCCGCAGCCATGGGTGCCCTAACTGTTGTTGCCATTCTGGCCGAGAGAGTCGGTTGGGTCGGCGAGGACGTTCAAGTCGTCGAAGGCGACTGCATAGGCATGGATTTCCACAGATCGGATGGCACCACGTTCTGGGTCGACATTGCATTCGACGAGGATCGCGTCCGGTTGACAGGGAGCGTTCCCTCGCCAATCGACGGGCAGGACCGCCTGACGCTACCGGACCTACGCTCAGTGATGGAGTACGTGCAGCGGCAGCCGCTGCATGAGACGTTCGGAGCCCGTCTCGCTGCTGCTCGACGGGCGAAGAACCTCAGCCAAGTCGACCTGGCAGAGATACTCGGCGTGACCCAGGCAACGGTCTCCCGGTGGGAGGCCAACCGGGGCGAGCCGACCGAAGCCAACCGATTGGTGCTTCGTGGAGCCGGGCTTCCCTCGGACTAGAACGATCAGACAGCGGAGCCGACCGGTGGTCACAGCTTCGCACATCGCGGATTCGGCCGAATGCGACTCCCCACGTGTGGGAGCCACCTCGGCACAGCCTCGGCGGACGGATGATGGGCGAGGCCGCGCTCGCCCTCGGCACACATCCCAGCGGCCGACGGCTAGAGGCAGTGCATCTGATGGGCGCAGCGATCGACAACGACCACGACGCTCGTCCGTTCGAGTACACCGTGTCAGGCACGGTCTACGACTACTGGTCCCGCGACGACGGCGTTCTGAATCGTCGCCTCCGGACTGCCGAGCTCGGGCACCGGGCCGCCGGCGCCACAGGTTTCCAGCGAAGTTCACCCGTGTTGAAGAAACGCAACGTTTTCCGGCAGGTCAAGGACCACTCCGCATACGTTGGGCAGATTCGGCTCACCTGCATCGCCGGAACTCTCCGACATCAACGATTGGAGCCGGGAGGGGAGCCGTTCGGCATCGCTTTGTGGGCCACGCCCACCCATCGCTATGCACCGAAGAGGGCAAGACTCGTCCGGGTGACCGAACGCCGGTTGGCGTTGTACAACTCCAGGAGGTCGACCACGGAGCCGTCATGCCGCATGGCTACGCCGCGCTGTGGAGCGACGAATGTCCCGCCATCGTGGCTCCCGGCAGCCCGCCAGAACGCGCCCGGAGAATCCGGATGCTCAAGCTCATCAATCGAGGGCGCCACGCTTGCGTCTCCGTCAAAGGCGACGACCTCCCACAGGAAGCTCTCATAGGCGCCCCGATACGCATCACCCCACAGCGTTCGCCGAGCCTGCTCGAACGTTGGGGCCTCCCACTCCATGCCGAACCCCCAGCCGATCTCAGCCGGCCAAGCTGTTAGTCCCCACCTTGAGAACAGCGACCGCCCAAGCGCGTCGGCGACGAGACGGAAGGCGATCGACTGTCGGTCTGTAGCCGGAGTGGTGGGTGGCGACGGCAATCCGACAGAGGCCTCGATCGGCCGAATGGCAGCCGTCACGTGGGCGCCGCTAATCAGGTCGTAGGCGCCGACGGCGTCTGGGCTGTCTCGCGGGGACGGAGTTATCGGGATCTCAAACCCGTCGATCCGAAGCATGAAGTAGCCAGGCGGACCGGCACCCGGGACTCGCCAGAAGAACTGCACGTCGTCGGCCTCTGGATGACGCCGCACGAGTTCCGCTGCGATCCGCCAACAGGCAGCCTCAACAAGCCGCTGCGAGACCCTCAACGGTTGCCCTCGGGCCTAGACATGGCCGCGCCTACGGAGACGGCTCTTGACGCCACCTCTGTCCCGGCCCAGGTAGTTCATGATCTCGGCGACCGAGTGCCCCTCGCGGTGGAGCCAATCCAGGTGCGCGTCCTCCTCGGGAGTCCAGCTTGAGTAAGCACGCGGGTGCTTGTCGAAATAGTCGGGGTCGGACTTGAGCTTGGGATGATTCGCCCTCGCCTTAGAGGACAAGGACGACGGCTCAGAGAAGAACTTCTCGGCATCCGAGTCCGTCGTCTGGATCGAAGGTGAGGGGTGCGTTTGCGGGTGGGCCGGTGGCCCCGGGAGTGACCCATATCCAGATGTGGGCGGCTCGGGCACAGGAGGAACCTGGGTGGCCACGGGCGCTTGAACTCCCCAGGCCGTTTCCGCTGCCTTTGAGGGGCTGTGTTGGGCACCAGCGGACGCACCGGGGTTGAGCCCGGCCTCCTTAATGAACCGACTGGGAGAGCCACCGCTGAGGAGGACCAGACGGCGCCGAGCTCGGGTCATCGCGACATATGCGAGCCGTCGCTCGTCTTCGAGTGCCTCGATTCGATCTGCATCGGTTTGCGCCTCCGCAAGAGCGCGCTCATGCGGGAGCTGGTCGTCATCGAACCCAAAGACCACAACGGTGTGCCACTCCCGGCCCTTGGCTCCGTGAATGGTGGCCAATTCAATGGCCTCCGGGGATGACGTGGCTTCGTCGAGCCGCGCCTTTCGGTCCTCGACGGCACGAAGGAGCTCGCGAACAGTGCGGCCTGAGTTCTCGCGCTCAAGCCGCTCAAGCGCCTCGATCTCGACTCGGTCGTGTGGCGACATCTTCTCGGCGGAGCTGAAGTAGGCATCGACCCCGCCTGGCCCACGCAGGTGCTGCAGGAAGGCTTCGGCCGTCGACTTTGATTCGAGAGCAGTGATGACATCGAGCCACTTGTGCATGGCCTTTGATCGCCATGCCGGCGACTTATTCGCCAGGCTCTCGATACACCGCTTGAGTGGCTCTCCAGCCTGCAGCTGCTGGACTAGACGGACTTCAGCACCATTCGGCAGGTACCGATTCGGGATTCGGAACGCTGTCTGGATTTGTTCCGCCGCTGCCGCTCCTGGTTCAGTCGTCAACACCGCCATCGCGTGGACGAGCTTTTCGCTCGATGTCAGCTGTAGCGCGCGATCTGGGGCTCGGACCGGGATTCCAGCGTCGAGCGCGATCTCGACTGCGTCGCGCAGCCTGGTGGTGGTCCGGGCGAGCACCACGATGTCGTCGGGCGACTTTGCCGAGCGGAGTTCGTCAATGAGCGCCCTCGCCAGTTCGCCAGTCAGCGTGACGAGTTCCCCGTCTGCTCCCGTGGCGTTGATCGCCTTTGGAAAGCGTCGCCGGTTGTGGCCGATGAGCCGTGATGCGGCGTTCACGACGACATCTGGGCAGCGGTAGCAGGTGGACAGGACGTAGCGCTCGAGACCGGGGTAGGCCTGATCAAGCTCGACGATCCGTTCGACCGAGGCTCGGCGCCATGCGTAGATGCACTGGTCTTCATCGCCGACCGCAAACAGCGAGTCGCTTGGTGCTGCGAGTGTCTTGACCAACAGTTCTTGCGCCGGCTCGATGTCCTGGTATTCGTCGACCAGTACGGAGTCCCACTTCGACTGCCAACGGGCTCGGGCGTCGCTATCGGATTGAAGTCGCCGAACCGCGAGAAAGATCAGGTCATCAAAGTCATGGCGGTTCTGATCCTCGAGCTCGCGCTCGTAGAGCGCGTACGCGCGAGCGAGGGTTCGTTCAAATGGCGAAGAGGCTCGGGCCTCAGCTTCCTCTGGCAGCACCATCTCGCCGAGCTTGTAGTCGCTGATTCCTTCCGCCAGCTCGGGCGCATCGATCCACTCCCCCTTCACCGCGTCCATGGCCTGCTTCGACAGACGGCGGATCTGGGCGTAGGAGAGCGTGCCGATAGGGCCGCTGCGGAGGAGTCCTTCCTGCTTCAGGATCTTCCGTCCGAGTCCATGAAGGCTGCGGACCTCGACTCTGTCTGCCCCAACAGCGGCAAGCCGGTTGCTGAGTTCGTCAGCGGCGGCACGATTGAACGACGTGCAGAGGATCCGATTCGCCGCGATCCCGCGTGTGAGCAGTTCGGTGACCCGGTGCACCATCGTCCGCGTCTTGCCGGACCCTGCGGGTGCAATGATCTGGATGACTCCGTCCCCGGCTTCAACGGCCAGCCGCTGCTCTCGGTCGAGCTGCTCTTTCCAGCCAGGGGTCGGGGTCTGCTCGAGATGAACCGGTGGAGACGGATCCTCGACGTCGCGCCGGATGCCGAGCCATCGGAGCAATCGCTGCCAGGCCGAGAGCTTGGGCGGCGCTGAGGGAGGCGCCTGCGTCACCACTTCTGATGCTTTCGCTTCAAGGTGCTGCTGGACCTTGATGGCAACGCCTTCGGCGTCTCGATGGATCTCGGAGCCGGTGAAGCGGAGGACCTCCCAACCCATTGCGCGAAGCTCGGCGTCTCGTCGCCGGTCTCGAGCGGCGTCGTGATAGTGGCGGCCGTCAGCCTCCACCGTCACTCGCATCGAGGGAAACGCGAAGTCGGCCCGGAAGCGTTCAATGCCGTATTGCAGTTCCGGGGTGAGACCTCTGGCGCGCAGAGCGACCAAGAGCTGATCCTCAATGGGCGTGAGTGCGATGGCGTCGCCCAACCCAGTCCGGCCGTAGCGATCGAGGATGTACTGGAGTCGCTCGGCCGTCCAGGGGTACCCCATCTCGACGTCGAGATCGTGGCGAGCGACCCGATCGTTGAGTGGTTCAGCCAGCCCGAGCAGGAGATCGACGTTGCGACGAAAGGCCGGCTCGATCAAGTAGCCGAGGACGATGCGGATGTCCCCCGGGTGCTCGATCGGTACGTTGAGAACTGCGATTCGATCAACGGAGTCGAACAACCGAAGGATCGTCGACGCCGCGTTGCCGAGGTCGGTGCGTTGAGCTGTCACGGCCATGGCCGGATCGATGTGATCGCGCCGCAGGTCCCAGTAGTCGATGGGCACGTAGCCGGCCTTCTTCAGCTCCCTCGGCGTCGGTGGGTTGCTCGTCCACCGAATCGAGGGTGCCGCAGTGCTCAATCGGGCTCCCCGATGATGCCGTCGCCGTCGATGTCTCGACCGAGCAGATCCTCGAGATACCAGCCGAGGCGTTCGCGACTGGTGAAGAAGCGGTAGCCGAGCTCGCCGAGGCGGGCTTCCATGGCCTCGTCGCCCTCCAGCAAGAACGCCAGCGGACCTGACAGGCCTCGCTGAGCGCCGTCAGGCCACACCGCATCGGCGAATGCCAGGACCTCGCCCGACTCCTCGTCGACGATCTCGTAGCTCAGCCGTGGGGCAGAGATGCCGAGCTGACCGCAGAGCTGTGTGATCTCGACGAGGTCATCCGCAACGGCGGAGACCGGCGGCGCCGGCGCAGCCTCCGCTGGCAGCTCACCGCCATGCAGTTCCTGCAGGAGCGCATTGGTGGCCTCAGCCAGCAGCTCACGCCGGGCCGCAAGGAAGAGCGGATAGTTGTCGACTTCCCACAGCGCTGGATCGTTCGGGATCCACTGCGACTCGAGCGCACCAGGTTGATTCTCTGCAACCTCGGCGAGGTACTCGACGGGATCAGCGGCCGAGATAGCGCGGTTGGATGTGCCGGTGAGGAAACAGAAGTTCCCAACCGCGTTGATCATGCTCTGGTGGTAGCCGGCGTCTCGCGTCCGCTTCTTTGGGATGACGTGGTGCAGCTCCAAGGCGCTACCTGCTCCGAGCATCGATGCCGAGAGCTCGAGGCCAGTGAGCAAGTCACGAGCCCCTCCGACACGGGAGAGCATGTAGATCACGGCGTACGGCCGTGACCCAACGGTCGATGTATCGAAGTCCGCGGCCCGCACCGCGAGGCTGCCTCGCCAGCGGTCCATTTCGCCGATCATGCCGTCGAGGCCGCGGTTACCGAGGGCCTCGAGGTCTCGGGCAAGCATCGTCTCGGTCGACGAGCTGTAACGGCCCCACATCAAGGCGTGGACGTACCAGAACAGCAGCTTGCCCTGATCGACCGGGTCGAGAACCTGACCGCCCTGCTGGTCAACGAACCGCGCCATGGCGGCGAAGGAATAGCGGCCGCCCAACACACGATCGTGATCAAGCCCGAGCCGGCTTCCGACAAGATTCAGCAGGAAATCGACGGCCTTCTCAGTTCGCGAGAGAGCATCGGCGAACTCGGGAATCGAGACGTGCCGGAGCGCGGAGAACTGCGACTGATTCGTGGCAATTGCGGTCGTGCAGCGGAGGAGCCAATCGAACTCGAAGTTGAAGCCGGCCTCCGCCCATTTGTCGACCATGCGACGCAGCTCGGAGCGAGCATCAGGCCATTGGCCGCAGATCGTTGCGAGCGCAAGATCGCCCTTGGAGAGCTTGGTGCCACCGGAGTTGACCTTGTTGAAAATCTCGACGACTTCGTCGACGTCCTTCTCACCGGTGATCCGCTCGATGTGGAAGTCGATGTCAGCGATGGTCGTGATGCGATTCAGCCGTTCGAGGAAGGCGGCGTTGCTTTCGGCGTCGAGCTGCAGCTCAGCGGCGACCGCAAACCACGGGCTCAGGCCGGTCTTGAAGAGCTCGGTAACATTGACCCAGAGCGGATCGTCCTTCATCTTCACCGGCCCGTAGAACTCGAACGTTTCGGTTCGTAGGTCGAAGTAGAGGTCGGTGAAGGCCTTCTCGTTGCCTTGGAAGAACGTGGGGGCGTGCCCACGGATAACACCGTAGAGCGACGTCATTCGCTGCTGACCATCGAGGAGCAGGTCGATGACCTTGCCGTCGTCGAAGTCGACTCCCCGGGTCGCCGCTGACTCGGCTTGCGTCGTCCAGGTCAGCAGGCTGCCCACTGGGTAGCGACGGTAGAGCGACTGCATCAGGCCTCGCACCTGGTCACGGCCCCAGACGTAGCCGCGCTGAAACTCGGGCAGCGCCATGTTGCCCATGTCGATGCTGTCGAGAATTGCTGAGACCTTCACTCTCCGCCCGCCTCCTCATATGCGTCGAGCTCGTCCGTCGTCGTTGCTCCGCCGGTCAACGCATGTTTCCAGGTGAGCTTGTGTCGCACCACCCAGGCCATCGGCCGACCCTTCGGGCTGAGCTTGGTGTTCTTGATGGGCGACTTCAGTGAGAGCGTCGCTTCGTCGTCCGACGGCGTGAGGAGAAACACCTGGCGCGTATCTCCAGGCGCACGTCGGCCAGTCTCGAGCTCGTCCGACATGTAACTAGCGAGCTTCTGATCTGCAGCGTTCGGACTCGCCGCCAGCCGCTCGATCAGGGCTTCGTCGAAGACCAAGTCATCGTGGCGGGCGAGCACCTTGGGGACCTCTGAGCGGATCTCGCCATTCTCGTAGAAAGCCAGGTAGCGGATGTCTGGGCTGAGACCGCGGCCCGACTCTCCTACGTACACATGGCTGCGCATGTATTCCGCATGGCCGTAGTTCTGCGAGACGACAAGAACCCGCTCGTCGACGTCAGTCTCGGCCGGTTCATCGACCGGCTCATTTGGGCCCGTGTCGCCCGTCTCGGGCGCGGGCGATTCCTCGGTCAGTTCCGCCTCGTCGGGCAAGCCCAACGACGTGCGAATGTTGCCGAGCAGCTCGCCCCAGAGCGAAACATCCTCGACCTTGAGATGCTCCTCGAGGAATGCGCCGAGCTGAGTCTTGTGGGATTCGTCGAGGTCGAAGTGGGTGCCGCCATCGGGCCGCTGCACCATTCCCTTCGCAACGTACGGGCCGCCGACGGAGTCGACGAACGCCTTGATCGTCTCCCATGCGAAGAGGTCTTCGGCTTCCCATTCGAAGGTCTTGTTCTGGAAGACGTCGGCGTAGCTGTGAATCAGCTTCTTGCCGAAGAGCTTTTTCTTCGTCTCGTGCGATTCGAGCGACGCGACGCGCTTGCCGGCGTCTCGCCCTGGCTCGTCATTGTCGAACAGCAACGCAATCGGCAGCGCCGTCGATGCCCGTGCCACCGCAGCAAGGTTGACCATACGACTGCAGCCGTTCGACGGGATGATCTCGAGATCGCTGACCAGACCAGGCTTGCCGAGGACCTTGGCTGCCAGTTCGAGGTATGCCTTGTCGCCGTATCCCTCGACGAGCAACACGCCAGCTTTGCTGTCGCTGATCGGCGCCATCGCATCGATCACGTCTTCGAGCGATTCCTGGCGGACGATCCCGGAGATGACCGCAACTCGAGCGTCGCCGGCGTGGGATGTTGCGGCGACGTGGGTACGGCCAACACCGTCTTTCTCAAGCAGGACGCTCATCGCGTCGTGTTCCTTGCTCAAAATGAACGGCGAGTGACTCGTCACAAGCACGCTCACGTCAGGCCGAATCGAGAGCGCCTCAAGGTCTTTGCGCAGCTCCTCCTGAGCGGCAGGGTGAAGGAACGCCTCAGGCTCCTCAACGGCGAACACCACGCAACGAGACGCATGGTCGGCCAGGTAGCGAAGCATCGCCACGAGCACGCCTCCGCGGACACCCGTGCCCTTCTGTGCGAGCGGCGTCGTGACCGTGTCTTTCAGTCCGATCTCGACCCGGGCCAGCGTGGTTTCGATGTCACGAACGTCGGGTGAGAACTCGATGTCGTCAATCTCGGGGAAGAGCCGCTGAACCGATCCACCGACGCTCTCCCTCAGCGGCCCGAGGAGCTCGGTCTGGAGCCCCTTGATGTACTCCTGACGATGGTCTTCGGCGGCAGCGAACTCGTCGCCCATCCGCTCTGCGACAACCGTGTGGAGGATCTCGCGGAAGTTTCCTTCAAGCACGGATTCGATCGATTCACCGGACCGGATCAGCACAAACCGAACGAGCGAGCGCAGCGTCTCGGTGACGTCAGGCAGCATCTTGCGAGCGGTCGGGGTCTGGGGCTGGTCGCTTCCGTCACGGAAGGCGAGGCGCTCACGCCGCTCAAACGACCCGTCCTCGGTCGGTGCATAGGTGACTCGAAGCCGAATCTGATTCCGGTCGGCGATCGTGGCCTCGCTATCGGTGGCAAGGCGCTCGTAGTCCCGAGCGAGCGCCAGCAGCGCTGCTTCTTCCGGGTCGCTGGGGTCGCAATCGAATCGGAGTTGCACCGATGGGTAGCGATGTGGGAGTGGGCCCGGGGCATCTACGACCGGAACGAACTCGTAAGCCGGGTCGAGTGCGAGGGCGAGTGCACGGAAGAGGTTTGACTTGCCACAGTTGTTGCGGCCAACCAGCACGTTGATGCCGTCGGCGAGTTCGAGCCCAAGACCACGCGACGTCGACGATTCCTCGAAGATCGACCGGTAGTTGCGGATCTCGACTTTGGTCAGCTTCACGGCTTAGTCCTCGGTGAAGCCTGAACCGGCGTTGAACTTCAGCGTGCGTGCGTTCTCGGTGACGGTGCGAAGCACGTGGTCGGGAAAGCCGTCGCCCTTCGTCACCTTGATGTCGAGACGAAGCTCAACGTCGGCACCCGCCAGGCTGACGAGGTGTTCGAGCACCTCGGCGCTGATCTGGCTGAACGCGTGCATCGGTCGGTTCGGGTCGAGTGCGACCGATCCCCGGAAGGCCGTGACTGGCAAGTCCTTCGAATCACCAGTTGCCGGCGTGTCTTCGCCGGCCGCCGCCCCCGCGCCTGCGTCACCATCATCCTTCTTGGCATCTTCTTCAATCTGCCCAAGCGCGAACTCCGGCTTGACGAGCAGCGACGTCGGGCTCACCGCCGACGGGTGAGAGCCCGCGGCGAGGCCGAGGTAACGGCCCGTGGCCTCGTCTGCCCCTGCGGCGAGTCCGAATCCCTCAGCCTCCCAGCCAACCGCTGCGGGTCCCGTCTCAACCGCGCCAAGCAGCACATCGATATCTCGGAGACGCGGGAGGTAGACGTACTTTGCGTAGTCGTCCCAGAGGGTCGCCACTGACACATCACCGTCTTCCCAACGACTCGCAAGCGTTGTGTCGAGCTGATGGCGCAGCATCACGGACGGGTACCGCACGGCAAGGGTGCCGTCGTTGACCATCTTACGGCTGACCCTGTCGGCGATGTCGCCCGATGAGTCGAGCCGGATTGGGTCGAACTCGATCGATCCCATGGGGTCGTCTTGGCGAGGGATGAGCGCCCATTGAAACGCGTCCGCAATCCGCAGCCCGACCGCTTCGTCGGTCTGATCACGCCGGTTCTTGGCCTGTGTGGTTTGGTGCGCATCGAGGTTGAGTTCCTCAACTCGGCCACAGATGCTCTCCCACGCGAGGAAGTCCGCTGTTGCTTCTTCCAGGCCTTCGAGGGCCCGCTGGTCGGCGGCGGCGAAGACCAACATGTTGCGGTACTGCCGTGGGCCGCTCCCCCGATTGTCGAGAAGCTCCCGGGCCATCTCGAACGCCGGCGAGTCGTCGGACTTTGTGATGTACGGGCTCTCGGAGCCGAGCACGACGAGTCGGCATCGAGCATCGTCGGCGACATCGTCGGTTGTCGCCGGAGCGACGTGGACGCTGGCGAATTCGCCCCTGTTGCGCTGGCCTTTCAAGCGCCGCTCGATCTCGGCCCGGACCTCATGTTTCGCCCCCGACAGCAGCTGCGCCGCTTCGTCGTGGGCGGTTCGGTTGACGTTCTGCTGAAGGTCGAACCAGTACCGGTTGCGGTCCTGGTAGAGGTACGGCGCCTGCGCTCCGAGCCGTGTGAGCGCGTCGGCGATCGGACCGGGCTTCTCTCCGGCGAAGGTCGAGCCAAGCCGGATGCGTTCCATCTCGATGCCACGGTTCGCCGAGCCAACGTTGGGCGTTGCGCCGAAGAAGACGGTGCGGGCGACCCGTCGAGTGGCGTGGAGCGCCCCGAGGTGAGGAGTCTCACGATCAATCTGGGCAGACCGCGAGCCCGGCCCGTCGATGTCGGCATCGATCACCGGCTGCCAGTACTGGGGAAGTTTGCCCGCCAGTTCGGCCGAGACGCGGGTATCGACGAGCGGGACGGAGCACGGGAGGATCATCGGCGACTTGTCGTCGCTTTCCCACAGCGAGTGAATCGTGGCGGCCATCATTCGCAGCACGCCGCGGGTGCGTTGGAAGCGTTCGACGGTCGACCACTCCTGATAGAGCCGGTCAAACACCTCAGGGTGAATCGGGAACGCGGTCTTCATTCGCTCCACGTAGGCGATCTCTGAGCACTCACTCGGGAACTCGCTGCGCTGCGATCGATACAGCTCGCCGAACGCTTCCGCAGTTGCATCTCGGTCGGATTCGGACTCAGCCGCGATCGGCTGGAAGAGCCGGCGCCGGACGATCTCGTAGCTCTCGTCGCCGCTCGCGGGCTGCCACGATTCGGCAAGCCGTGAAGTGATGTTCGTAAGCCGTTCGAGCGCTTCGCGCCCGGCAACGCCACCGACCTCGAGGCTCGACGCGATCGAGTCTTCATCGGGCGACGACTGACCTTCAGACGCCGGGATCGAGACGACGAACAGTGCACCCGGAGTGCCCTTCGCCGCTTCCGACAGAGCCTGAGCGAAACCGAACTGCGAGTCGAAGCTCCCGCCGGGCAGGTCATCGCGTGCGTAGAGCTCGCGGGCGTACGCGACCCATTCGTCGATCAGGATCAGACACGGCGAGAAGGCGGCGAGAACGTCGCGCATCGTGTCGCCGGGGTTGGCGCGGTTTCGGTCGCTTTCCTCGATCATGGCGTAGCCCTCGGCGCCGCCGAGCTGCCACGCGATCTCGCCCCAGATGGTGTTGACCTTGGTGCCGTCGGGCTTCTCGTGCACTTCGCCGGCGCCGAAGCGGTTGCCAACGACCACGGCACGGTTCACCGCCGGTAGCTCGTCGACTCCAGCGTCACGCACGAGCTGTTGCACCTCTTCGGGCAGAACCGCCAGCTCGATTCCTGAAAGGAGGTGGTAGAGCGCGATGAGGCTGTGCGTCTTGCCGCCACCGAAGTTGGTCTGACAGTTGATGACTGGCTGCCCGGCTTCGCCTGCAACCCGGCGAACCCCAAGTGTCAACAACTCCCGCAAGCCAACGGTGAGGTAGGTGCGCTCAAAGAAGAGCCGGGGATCGGTGTATTCCGCCGAGCCCTCACCCTTTCGGACCAGCTCGAGATCGGCCGCGAACTCGGCCACGCTGAACTGTCCGGACGCAACGTCGTCGTGGGGCAGGATCACCTCGCGCCATGGCTTCAAACCCGCCTTGGGCGCATCGAGAACATTGGAAATCGCGGCGGCCTCGGGGGCGAGCCCCTTCTCGTACTGGGTTCGGTTGAGTTCGTCGAGACTGACCCGAACGACGTCCGCTTCTTTGGCATCGATCGCTTCGAGCAGGGTGACGATTCCGCTCAGGGTGAACTGGGCGTCGTGGAGTTGGATCGCCCGGTTGTGGGCCCACTCATTGCGCTTGTCGCGCAGCGTGAAGACGAGATTGCGAGTGGACCGAGGCAGCTGACGCTCAAAGGTTCCCCGCCAACAATCGGCGACAACGCGGAGCAGGAAGCTCGGGTCGCTAGTCGAATACTCGGGGATCGACGGCTTCGCCGACGCAGCGAAGACCTCGGCCCAGTCGCGCTTGCCGGGCGTGGCCTTCTCCATGTGGAAGCTCACGAACTTCTCGAGGCCTCGAGCCAAGAGGTCGAAGGCGTCGCCGACGCGAGCTTTGTTGCTGGGTTCTGCCATGTGGATGCTTCCTGCGTCGACGGGACCTAGAGGTCGAGTTGTTGTTCTTCGGCGGTTTGGGTCGGTGCGGTGGTCTGAGCGGCGAGTCGCTGGATCTCAGGCCACGACGCCGCCAGCATGTTGTACGGCCCCGCCAGGTTCGGGCGCGATGACTCGCACACGTCATAGAGCCGGTACGCCAACGCCTTACACGACTCAGCCATCCCACCGAGCTGCCGAAACAGACGGGCGGCCGATACCTCACCCTCAGACTCCAATCGTCGGACAAGGTGCTGCGTCGCCTCCCATACCGGCACCCGATCGTCTTTTGCCGGATCCCAGCCATCGTGCATCTCACTGCGCGACAGCAAACGCGCCTTGCCTCCACCTGACTCAAGGATCCCCGACGAAACCAGACCGTCAACCGACACATTCATCGATACAGCCAGCGACTCAGCTGTCCCGAAGGGGCCCTCATCTTCATGGAACTGCGAGAACCACTGAACCGCCCAACGAGTCTCGGGATCGAAGTCCGCTTCGAGCTCTCCCAGCACCGTCTCAAGCACCTGGTTGATCAGCCCCAAAGCCGTTCGAACCCGCATCGGCTCGCCGTCAGGTTCCACAACCCTGGCAAAGCGCGAGAACACCGCCATCCCCGGACCGATCGCCGCCTGCCTCAAGTCAACCGGCGCGATCGCCGCCTTTTGCAAGTCGCGAACAGGAGCTGGAAGCTCCTCACGGAGAGCCCGCAGAAGACCTTGTCGATCGGTGATGCCAGCGTGCTCAGGGCGCGGACGGCACGCGAGAACAACCGAAGACGCGAGTGCATTCGCTCCACTTGCGACGGAGCGCTCCGCCCGTTCTGTGCGCAGGGGCCACGTCGCCGTGATCGTCCAGCCGCCGTCGACCAATCCCTCAAGCATGGTCGACCAACCGGTCGATGTAGCCCCGTCCGAAGCGGACCGTTCCGACTGTTTGAAGGCGTAGTAGACCGTCATCGGGAAGTCGTCGGAGTGCATGCTGAGACAGTGAGCAAAGGAAGCCTTGAATCCGTCCTCAAAGTACTCCTCCGCAGCCTCGGCCGATCCGCCATGACGGAACGGCGTTGCGATCAGCTCGTCGGCCTTCGGTGAGGTGAGCGTTGCGAAGAGATCAGGGTGAACCTCTCGCAACGACCGCCTCAGCCATGCATAGAAGAAGTCAGAGAGATCCGCGTATCCGACGTTGTCGTAGTAGGGCGGATCCGTAGAGACGATGCCCTTGTTGGTGAATTTTCGAGCGTCTTCCATGGTCGCGGAGCCCGGAGCAGCAAGCGGGATCGAACTCAAGGAGTCAAGAGCGTTGGAGGTGATTTCGAACCAGCTCACAGCGGTATCCAGCGGATTCGCCTCAGCGAAGTCCCACGTCATTGGGATCGCCTGCCGAGCGAAGAGGTTGCGGATGGCCTCGTTCTGCGTGTTCCACCCGGCGATAGCGTTCCCAATGTCGGCCCATCGACTAACCGAGAGCCCCAGGAAAGTCGCCACCGCCTTGGCGTGCATGGCGGCACCCTCCGAGTCGAGCCCAGCAGCGGTGGCGTACTCCTCTGCCAGCTGATGCGCCTCGCCGACCAAATCCGACAGCGCCGTCAGCGCAACCAGCTGCCGGGACGTGAAGAGGTCTGAGTGCCTAGTCATGCCGTATGCCTGAACTCTGAACCCGAGCGCCTTGTCCGGCAGCTCCGACTCAGGGACGGCCGACGGCGCTGCGAGTTCGGCAGCCTTCGAGTGCTCTTCGTTGGCGGGCATGTAGACCCGTCGACGGTCGCCCTCTCCGACGACGGCCAGAAGCTGAGTGCCAAGGCGTCCCTCGCGACCAGCCAAGCGGATCTGGTCAAACTTCACTGACTCCCCGCAAACAACGCACTCAGCGCCTGACCGCCCGACCGACCCATCCGTCAAAGGACCACCGGGCTCGGTCCTCACGTCGAAGCGGACGTCCGGGCCGTCGACGACCGGATGTAGCCAAGCCTCCTTCCCCTTCTTCTTCGAAAGCCAATAGGACCTCACGAGCGGCATCTGTGCGCCACAGGCGGGATTGGGGCACCGCAAAGTTCTCGCCCACAACCAAGCAATCGCTGCGGCGCTCGTGCCGTCTGGCAGTTGCACGCGCGGGTAGTTGGCACCAATGCGCCTGCTGGCCTCGATGCGCATCCACGCGGTGAATTGCCGAAGATCCTCCTGAAACCCCTCGAGCCCTAGCCACTGGGCCCGGTTTTCGGCTTGAGGATGGACCGGAGGGCGGCCATCCAGTGAGTAGGGCATCTCGACAAGCGCTCGGTTGATCAGGACGGCGACCGGGTTCAGATCCGAAGCCGAGGCCGAGAGTCCCAGCCGCTGGGCGGCCATAGGAATTCGCCCGCCGCCAGCGAACGGATCTACAACTGCGGTTCCGGCGGGCACAGCAGCTCGGATCTCAGCCCGCGCAGACTCAAGAACGGCCTCGTTGCTGGTGTTTTCCCATTGCACTAGGTCGGCGACCAGGCCGAAGAGCCGATCCCGCTCCGCGTCCTGCAGCTCCTCCGTCGGAAACTCCTCCGGCCGCGAAGATGGGTCGTCAACAAGCTGCGCGAAGAGCACAGCGCGGCAGGCTGCTAGCGGTCGGCGCGCCCACCATGTGTGGATCGACCGCGGATGGCGGCGAGTGAAAGGCTGGTTCTCTCGCCTCGCAGCGTCGTTGATGACGTCAAGGGGCAGCGCTACTTCGATCAGCTTCTTTCCCATGGTTAGTGTTGTCGTCCCTCTTCCCAGAGCCGGTTCCAGTCGAACGTCACGCTCGTGACCCCGAAACCCATACCGTCGCGTTGCGACTCGAAGGGGTTGAACAAGTAGCGCAGTTCCTCCCCACCGTCAGGCTTGACTTCCACGAGCGCAAGCACCCAGTTCTCCGGCTCGTTGAGGCTGGTCAAGATCTCGTTGCGGCTCACCGTCACGGTCGTTGAGCCCGCGATCCGGCCCTTCACCTCGATGAATCGCACCGAGCCCGGCTCGGCCTCCGAGCCTCGCCGGATCGAGCGCACGTCGTAGCCCGGGTGGTTTCGCTGCACGTCGTTCATGTCTTCAGCGTCCCAACCCGCAGCATCCTCAGCGGCGAGCACAGCAGCGACGGCACGCTGCTCGACCTCACGCCTCGCCGCAAGATCGATCGTTGCCGATGCTGGAGCGAACATGCCCCCCGGCAACACCATCGCGGCTCCGGCAACTCGCGGGGGCAAGGCCTTGAGGGTCCGTTCCTGGCTGAGCTGCTCCTTCCGCAGTTTCAGCCGAGAAGCGAGCTCCTCGGCTCGGTTGCGTGCGTTGACGACGTTGACCGCAGGGGTCTTGCCTGCGTCGAGCTTCAGCTGGAGTTGGGCCGCCTGGTTATCCCAGTGGTTGATCTCTTTGGTGAGCCGCTCATGCACAGCTACTTCGGTCTCCTCGACCCGGT
>CAZQZX010000121.1:0-4240 GCA_964597885.1 uncultured Planctomycetota bacterium | reverse complement strand
CCCTGGCTATGAGAACCATGCCGTTGGCATCGGCGGTTGATCGTGCGGGTGCGTACCTGACCGAGATGCTCGGGGACGGCGACCTCGATTGCGTGGTCCAGCCCTCGCTGCTCGACGTCGGCACTCATCCACGATGTCTCGAGCTTGCCTTCGGCCTCCTGCCGTTCGGCTGCGGTCGCCATGCGGTAGTCCAGGTACGGGGCGTAGCCGGTCGTCCGTGGCGTGCCGCCGAGCGGAATCTCCACGAACTCAAAGCGACGACTCACGACGGTGTGCGGCTCATGTTTGGTCGGCCTGGCATCGGCAATCTCGTGTTCGAGCATCACCATGACGCGAGGCGTGTCGCCATCGTCCGATTCGTCGACCATGACCGCGCCAGACGTGAACTGATGACGATGCCGTTCCAGCATCAGGTCGATACTGGCGTCGAGCAGCGGGTGACCCGGAGCAATCAGCTCAGCGGGTGGACGGCCCTCAACTGACACGAGGTCCTTGTCGAACGTCACCCGCTCGAAGCGTCGAGGCAGCGGTGTTCCCGTTCCCATTCGTCGATCCTGCTCGAGCAAAGCTCGCGGGACTGGATCGAGCTCGTACCGGCCTGCCTCCCGCTCGCGGAGCCGGCCTCCTGCATCCGAGAGCGCCTGCTCGAAGAATGTCTGAACGAAGTGCGGCTGGAGACGTCGAAGCTGCGCTTCTTCCATCTGGATTCGGATGCGCTCGACATCCTCGTAGCCGATGGTCTCCGCCGCGAGAACCGGCTCCGTGATCGCTCGCTCCACCCGGGTGGCGACGTCTTCTTCGATGACCTGGTTGATGCGGTCCCGGACGTCGGGCTGATCGCCGTAGCGGATGGCTTCGAGCAGCAGCTGCTTAAGCTCTCGCCCGCTCATCGCCTCACCGAGTACGTCATAGACCTGGCCGGCGAACGTTTGGCGCATCTGCTCGATCTTGTCGAGCAGGCGGGCGTAGACCTGATCTTCTCGGGTGTCCTTCGCCACGAGGTTCCACATGTGGCAGACCTCGGTCTGGCCGATGCGGTGCACGCGGCCGAAACGCTGCTCGATGCGGTTCGGGTTCCACGGCAGGTCGTAGTTCACGAGCAGGTGCGCCCGCTGAAGGTTGATGCCTTCGCCGGCAGCGTCGGTGGCGACAAGAACGAGGCAGTCCTTCTCCTGCGTGAAGGTCTGCTGAATGACCCGGCGCTCGTCGCGCGTCGTCGAGCCGGAGATGTGGACAACCGCTTCTGCGCTTCCGAGGAACGTGCGAAGGCGATCGACCAGGTAGTTGAGCGTGTCTCGATGCTCGGTGAAGACGATGAGTTTTCGACGCTCGCCGTTGGGGCCGAACATCTCGTCGCTCTCGGAGAGCATCGCTGAGAGTTCCTGCCACTTGCGGTCCACGCCGGACTCTCTGAGATTGAACGCAAGCTGCTCGAGGAGCTGGAGGGTCTCAATCTCCTTCTCGAGCTCAGCGACCGTCGCAGCCGCCGTCGCAGCATCGACGACCTCGGTGTCGACGGCATCCTTCTCATCGTCGTCAAGATCGTCGTAGGCATCGATGTCAACGCCGTCGAGCAAGGCCTTGCCGTTGCGATCCTCGAGATCAGCCGGATCGGTATCGAGTAGACGAGACAGCCGCTCCTGCTGCGTCGGGAAACCCAGCGCTGCGGCTCGAGCGGTTGCCTTCTCGTCGATGACCCGCTGCTCAAGACGCTTGCGCCGGCGATGGAGCGACTGGAAGATCGCTTCGGGCGACGACGCTAGCCGGCGCTGAAGAATCGTAAGCGCGAACCCGACCGTGTTTCCTCGGCGCCCCTGGCCTTCGTCACGGAGGCGGTCGGCAGCGTTCATCTGCTCGCGGACGTAGGCGGTGACCTCGTCGTAGAGCCGCATCTCATCGGGAGAGAGCTGGTAGTTGACCGTGTAGGAGCGACGCTCTGGGAAGAGCGGCTTGCCCTCGAACGTGACGAGCTTCTCCTTGACCATTCGGCGCATCAGGCTCGACGGCTCGACCGCATGCACGCCGTCGCGGAAGCGCCCGGCGAACCGATCCGCGTCGAGAAGCGAGAGGAAGAGCTGGAAGTCCTCTTCCTTGCCGTTGTGCGGAGTGGCCGTCATCAACAAGAAGTGACGGGCCTGACGGCCGATCATGACACCCAAGCGGTAGCGGAGTGTTTGCTTGATCTCGTCGCCGAAGAAGTGCGCCGACATGCGATGCGCCTCATCGACGACGGCCAGGTCCCAGTCGGCCTTAGCGAGGAGCGGCTCGAGCTCCTCGGCCCGACGAGCAAGCTGGTCGATCCGGGCAATCAAGAGCGGCTTCTCCTCGAACACGTTGATCGTGTCGAGGTTGTCGAGATCGGCCTTGGTGAGGATGTCGAACCGAAGCCCGAACTTCTCCCGCATCTCCTCCTGCCACTGCAGGGTAAGGCTGCCCGGGGCCACGATGATCGCTCGCTCGAGGTCAGCCCGAATCATCAGCTCCTTGATGTAGAGGCCAGCCATGATCGTCTTGCCGGCGCCAGGATCGTCCGCAAGGAGAAAGCGCAGCGGCTGGCGGGGCAGCATCTCGCCATAGACCGCTTCGATCTGGTGTGGCAGCGCGCGCACGGTGCTCGAGCTGAGTGCGACGTAGGGATCGAAGAGGTGAGCGAGCTGGATTCGCCGTGCCTCAGCGGCAAGCCGGAACTTGTCGGCGTCGCCGTCGAAACTCCACTTGCGGGCCGTCTCGGCCTCGACCGTGAACGTGCCTTCGTCGGACCGGAAGAGCATCTGTTCGCCGACATCGCCGGCCTCGTTGCGGAACGTGAGCGTGATCGCCTGCGTGCCGTGCCACTCGACCGCGACTGCGCGGACGGGTCCCGCAGGGTCGACACCGGTCAGCGAAACGCCGGCAACAACATCATCGAGCGTGGACGTCACTGAATCTGGGGGAAGGTCCGCCGAAGCACGCCCATCAAGTACGCAGCAGACGTGACATCAAGCTGAATCGACTGGCTGACCTTGCCCTGGATCTTGCGCTCCTCCGAGCCGTACGTATCTAGCTGAAGGTACGTTTGCCCATCGACGACGAAGGTCTTGTAGCCGCACTCGACCTCACCGTGAACGTTGCCGTCCCCGCCCAACATCTCGGTGAACTCGCCAATCCGCGCCATCCGGTGACAGTAGCCGAGCAGGTGACCTGCGCGGTCTGGCTTGTGATCGCCGCAAGTCGCCCGGCCCGACCGCTGGGACTGGCGCCCATTACTCTCGCGTCATGGGAGACCTGGAGATCTTGTTGCAGTCACTGACAACCGCAGGCCACTCTCCCGTGGCCTCCGGTCGCCATACGTACAGGCTCCAGCCGAATCGAAGGCGCAGGAGTGGGGCGTGGGCGGCCAGCCGTTCGCACGTGTGGTTATGGGACGAGGATGGCCACGAGAGACTCGCTCAAGCGAAGACCAACCTCGCGGCGTGGCTCCGCATCCGCGGACAGATCCCTCCAGCTCTGATTAGCCCCTGGGTCACTTTGCAGCTGAGCGTCCGGCCCACCAGCCTCGACGGCATCGCGACCCTGGACACCAAGAAGTGGGACAGGCTCGAGTTACGGCTCATGAAGCGCAACCGCGGCCTGTTCCTGAGCCACTTCCTCAGTGCCGAAGTCCAGGAAACGCAAGCACGCGAGCGACAAGAGTCGAGTGCGCGAACGCAGTGGCATGTATCGAATCTGGCCGCTCCGCTCCCCGCATGGTCGGAGGGCGATCCCTCTCTGCGAGAAGCCTCGATCTCTGGGGCGATACTGGAGCTGCATCGTGCTGGCCAGATGGCACAACTGGTGCCAATGAGGGTCGTCACTGGGTACCGGAGAACAGACGACAGGTTGACGATCTACATCGACGACCCTGGTGCACCGAACGTTGACGACCCCAACTCGCCCTTCTTCAAGCCTCCGTTCAAAGCAAAGATTCTCGTCCATCTCGTAGGGGACGGCGGCCGCAAGTTCGTCGAGGTGCTCGCTGGCCAAGCCCAACAGCTACCTCCGGACACTTAAGCGGGCTAACGGGCATCAGCCGAACGTATACGACAGGTGTCTGCCGCATCCCAACTACGCCGGCCCGCGACCGCTTCTCAGATGAAGAACGAGTCGTGACGATCAAGGCATCGATGCTCGTGCGCATGCAGCGCTGGCCGAGGGTCGCGGTTCGAGTCCTGAAGCTCCCCGGGTTTCACGCAGGCGTGTTGGTTTGAGTTTCGACCTGTCG
>CAZQZX010000120.1:0-20544 GCA_964597885.1 uncultured Planctomycetota bacterium | reverse complement strand
CTTCGGCCACCGCGTCTACAAGAACTACGACCCGCGCGCGCGCGTCATCAAGAAGGCCTGCGACGAGGTGCTCGGCAAGCTCGGCATCCACAGCCGGCTGCTCGAGATCGCGGTGCGGCTCGAAGAGCTCGTCCTCGACGACGATTACTTCGTCTCGCGAGGTCTCTATCCCAACGTCGACTTCTATTCCGGTATCATCTACAAGGCGATCGGATTCCCGGTGAACACGTTCACCGCGCTGTTCGCGATGGGACGCCTGCCGGGATGGATCGCCCAGTGGATGGAGATGCACAACGACGAGGACTTCCGGATCGGCCGACCGCGCCAGATCTACACGGGCTCGACGCAGCGAGCCTATGTGCCGATCGAAGAGCGCGGCTGATCGATCCGGCCCCCGCGAGGAGGCCTGCATGCGACGCGCTCGATCGTTCCTCTTGCTGCTGATCGCCGTGGCGATCGTGCTGCCGCGTTTCACGGCGTCGAGCTCCGGAAGCGAACCGGCCTCCGCGCCGTCGGCGGCCGCTCGCGCGTTCGAGCCGCTTCCGTTCTACACGACGGAACCTCTGCTCGGGCTCCCCGACGAAGAGACGGGCCTCGTGGCCGCGGGCGAAGACGCCGCCGCGATCGCCGATCTCGGGCGACTCCTCTTCTTCGACCCGATCCTCTCGCGCGACCGGACGGTCTCGTGCGCGACCTGCCACGAGCCGGAGCACGGCTACGCGAGCCCCGACGCGCTGTCGATCGGGATCGACGGCCAGTCGACGACCCGCAACGCGCCGAGCCTGCTCAATCGCGCGTACGGCACGATGTTCATGTGGGACGGACGCTTTGCCACGCTCGAGGAGCAGGTGCTCGATCCGATCCACAATCCCAAGGAGATGGCGCTCCCGCACGACGACGCCGTGGCTCGCCTCGCCGCGTCCGAGACCTACAGCGCGCACTTCGAGCGATTGTTCCCGGGCGAGGGGGCGACCGTTTCGAATCTGGGACGCTGCCTGGCCGGGTTCGTGCGTCATCTGCGGATCGGGGACAGCCCGGTCGATCGCTTCCAGTCCGCGCACGAGCCGCTCGACGCGGCCGTGAAGGCGGGGCTGTGGATCTACGAGAGCAAGGGGCGCTGCTGGCAGTGTCACAGCGGCCCGAACTTCACGGACGAGGCCTTCCACAACACCGGCGTGGGGGCGGCGGACGGCAAGCCCGAAGCCGGTCGCGAGGCGATCACCGGGTCCGAGGCGGATCGCGGCGCCTTCAAGACGCCGACCCTCCGGGGCCTCTCCCTGACCGCGCCCTACATGCACGACGGCAGCCTCGAGACGCTCGAGGAGGTGGTCGAGTTCTACCGCACGGGCGGCCACGCGAACTCGCAGCTGGACCCGATCATGGCCCCGATCGAGCTCAGCGACGAGGATGTGAAGAATCTCGTCGCATTCCTCGAGTCGCTGTCCGAGAGGGCGCCTGGCGGGGGGGTGGCACGGGAGGCGGCTCCTCGGTAAGATCTGGGATTAGCGAAACTTGGGATCCACCTGGCGATCGGAGACGCCCTTCGGCGAGGCGCGGGCTCCGGAAGAGCGGCCGCGAAGGCCGATGATTCAGACGGGTGGTTTCCGGCCCCTGGCCAGCTCCCGGGCGCACCGATCGGTCGGTGTCGTCCGGACTTTGCGGAGTCCTTGCCGACGTGTCATCGTCGAACGGTCGTAATCCGGAGCTGTACATCCAGCTCTCGATGCTGAGCCCCGAGTCCTACGCGCTCGCGGGCGGATCGCTGTGCGTGTTCACGTGCCCGAGCCCCGTGCCGCGTCGCGTGAACGAGGACAGCGCCGGCGTCATCCCGTGCGGTGAGGAGCGCGCGTTCTTCGTCGTCGCCGACGGCATGGGCGGATGCCCCGACGGTCAGCAGGCCTCGAAGATCGCGGTGGAGACGTTCGAGCTCTACCTGCGTGACGAGAGCAACCCGAAGACCGACCTCGACGAGGTCGTCATGGCGGCGTTCAACGAAGCGAATCGACGCATCGAGAAGCACGCCGAAGGATCGGGGACGACCGTCGTCGCTGGGCTCTACGATCGCGGCACCCTGAAGACGTTCCACTGCGGCGACTCGCGCGCGCTGCTCGTGTCGGAGCGCGGCCGCATCAAGCTGCGCACGCAGGATCATTCGCCGGTGGGCTACGCGGTCGAGTCGGGGCTCCTGAGCGCCGAGGAGGCGATGCACCATCACCAGCGGCACTACGTGTCGAACTACATGGGCTCGTCCGAAATGAAGGTCGACGTCAGCCCCGCGGTCAAGATGCTCCCGCGCGACACGCTGATCCTCGCGAGCGACGGCCTGTTCGACAACCTGATGGACAAGGAAGTCGTCTGGGAGATCAAGGCGCGCAACATCCGACGCGCCACGCAGCGCCTCATCGACGTCTCGCACGATCGCATGAAGCGCGGCGGCAAGATCGGTAAGGCGTCGAAGCCCGACGACCTGACGCTGCTCATGTTCCGATCAGGACGGCGCGGCTGACGCGTGACGTCCACTCCTCTCACGGATACCGCTTCGTTCCGCATCGTCGGTCATCGCGGTGCCGCCTCGTTCGAGCCCGAGAACACCGCTCCGTCTTTCCGGTACGCGCTCGACGCCGGTGTCGATGCCGTCGAGCTCGACGTGACGCTTACCGGTGACGAGCGCGTCCTCGTGCACCACGATCTCGACACGCGGCGGATGTGCGGCCGCGGCGGTGCGATTCGCGAGCGGGCCCTCGACGAGCTCCGCAAGATGACGGTGCGCGCCAAGCGATCCGGCAAGGGGCGGGGACGGGGCCCGAGGCTGCTGTCGCTCGACGAGGCGCTGGCGATTCTGCGTCCCGACGTCCCGGTCTTCGTCGAGCTGAAGGGCGTTGCCGATCACGGCCCGGGGCTCGCGGCGGAGGTCGCGGCCGCGCTCGATCGCACGGGAGGCCTCGCGAACGCATGGGTGCTCTCGTCGGTTCCCGAGCTGCTCGTGGCCGTACGCGATGTGGACGCCCGGATCGCGAGGGCTCTCGTCGTCCGCGCGCGTCCGGCGTACGACGTCGATCGTGTGCTCGACGAGCTGGAATGCGAGCTCGTCGTGCCGAACCGTCGGCATGTCGACCGCGCGTTCGTTACGCGCATGCGCAAGAAGTCGAGCGCGCTCTTTCCGTACACCGTGAACACGCGACGCGAAGCCGAGCGCCTCCGCCGGGCCGGCGCGAACGGGATCATCACCGACGTGCCTTCGCGGGCGCTCGCCTGGTTCGGGCGGAGCGAGCCGGCGGCGCGGCATGCCGAGCGCGCCGAGCTCCTGGCGATCGACCTCGGGTCGTCGCGCATCGAGGTTGCCGCGATGTCGGCGAGCGGACGCCTCCTCACGACGGAGCGCGCTCCATGCCCGACCGTCGAAGGCGAGCGCGGCGAGATCGGCGTCGACGCGCGACGGCTGGCGCAGACCGTGGATCGACTGGCGACGCGCGTTCTCGATCGTCATCCCTCGATCCGCAAGCTCGGCATCGCGTCGCAACGCTCGACGTTCGTGATGTGGGATCGAAGCACCGGGCGACCGATCGGAGATGCGCCGAGCTGGCGGTGTCAGCGGGGGCGGCGACTTGTGGCGGCACGGAGCGGGTCCGCCGACCTTGTTCGAAGATTGACGGGACTCCGACTTTCCGCAGCCTACAGCGCGAGCAAGATCTCCTGGAAGCTGCGCCGACTCGACAGGACGCGGAGTGGCCACGTACCGGACGTGCTTGTAGCGCCGCTCTCCGGGTACCTCCTATGGAGATGGTCGGGGGGCGCCCTGCATCGCACGGACCCGACGCTGGCCGGGCGGACACTCCTGTTCGACTCCCAGCGTCAATGCTGGGACGATCGCCTCCTCGAGCTCTTTGGCGTCCCCCGTTCGATTCTCCCCGAGCCGAGGGCGACGTTCGGGGACCTCGGGCGCGTGCGGATTGGAGGCCGAGAGCTCGCGCTTGCGGTCGAAGCGGGGGATCAACAAGCGGCGCTCGCAGGGCTCAGGATCGACAACCCGGGTCACCTGCACATCAACCTCGGCACCGGGGGATTCGTGCTCGCGCATACCGGGGAGGTCCGGCGTCGCGTTCGCGGACTGCTGACGGGCGTCGCGTGGCAGGGAACGGGAGGGACAGCGCCTCACTATCTGCTCGAAGGGGCCGTGCTCGGACTCGGGGCCTCGCTCGATCGCCACGCGGCCAAGCATGCGATCGATCGGCTCGGCTTGGCGGAGCTGGTTGCGCGGGGCGCGGGCGGGGATACCCGCGTGCTTCCGGCACACGAAGGGCTCGGGTCGCCGTACTGGGATGCGCGGCGACGCTTCGTCGTGCGCGGACGTCGCGATCCCGCATCGGTCGCGCACGGCATTATGGAGGGACTCGCGCATCTGGTGCGTGAGAATGTCGAGCTGCTCGGAAATGCGTTGCCGAAGGACGACGACTCGATCGGTATCGCGGGTGGCCCGGCGCACGACGCTCACTTCGTTCAGATTCTTGCGGATGTGCTCGGGCGTTCGCTCCGGGTCTCGGCGACTCGCGATGCCACGTTGCTCGGCACCGCGGCGCTCTCGTCGGGACTCGTCCGCACGCGGTCGCATCCGTCTCCCGCTCCGCTCGCCACGGTGCACCCTCGCCGGGATACCGGGGTCGCGCGCCGGCGGCACGTAGAGTGGCGTCGCGCCGTGGGGCTTCGGGTCGCGGATCGTCGCCCCTGAGTTTCGGCTCATGCAGCGCCAGCGGACGCCGATAATGACATCCTCACGGTCCGCCCACGCCTGGCCCTCCCCGGCCGCTTTCCCACCCGCCTCCACGTCTGTTTCGAGGACTGACCATGCCACATCGTGCCGTCGTCGCCCCGATTCTCCTGCTCTTGAACTTCGCGCCGCTGGTCATCGGCTCGCCTCCGGATCCGGCTCGCGTCGCGTTTGACGCTCCGCGTAGCCTCGACTTGCAGGCGAGGGTCCGGTCGATCGCGATTGGTGATTTCGATTCTGATGGCCGTGACGATGCAGCGATCGCGACGGTGTCGGATCGGGACCATATCGTGATCTTGAGAGGCGAACGGGTGGGGATTACGAAGGTGCAGGAGATCGTTTCGGGGGCGGATCCGGTGGGAGTCGAGGCGGCAGATCTGGACGAGGATGGGGCCGTCGACCTCATCGTCGCGAACGGGCGCTCTGGTTCGATCGCGTTGCATCGGGGATCGGGCGACGGGCGTTTCGGATCGCCCGTGGTGCTCGTCGACATCTCGGGGCCGCGTCACGTGGAATGCGAGGACATCGACGGCGACGGACACCTGGACGTGGCGGTCGCCGCAGGATCCGAGCATGTCTACGTCTACCGGGGCGATGGAAGTGGCGGGATAAGCGCTTCGTACCAGGCCCCGATTCCGTTCGTTCCTGACTGGATCGAGGTCGGAGACCTTGACGGAGATGGCGACAACGACATTCTCGCCTGCCATTCTCGCGGCCGAACCCTGGCTCCCCTTCGGAACGACGGCTCCGGGAGGCTGGTGGCGGCGCCTGCTATCGAACTCGATGTCAGGATCTCCGAGGTTGCGCTCGCTGACCTCGATCGCGACGCGACTCCCGATATCGTTGCCGTCTCCTACCGCGACCATGGCGTCCACTTTCTCCGTGGAGAGGGCGAGGGCCGCTTCCGTGCCCATCCGCGTCGGATTCACGTGGGGTACCCATCGGGGCTCGAGGTGGTCGACTACGATGGGGACTCACAACTCGATGTCGCGGTCGTCGCTCACCATGCGAACAGAATCTTGATCCTGCGGAGCGGTACTCGGTCTCCCTTCAACAACTTGGTCGAGCTGTCGACGGTGACCAAGCCACACTCGCAGCGAGCCGGAGATTTTGACGGTGACGGCCGACTCGATTTTCTCGTGGGAGCCAGCTCCTTCTTCGACGACGAGTTCGGGGGTGTTGCATTGCATCGCGGACTCGGTCGAGGCGAGTTGCGGGTGGCGAGGGGATTCGGCCCGGCGCAGGGCTACCGAGACCTGGTCGCTGCCGACTTTGACGGTGACGGCGCCGTGGACGTCGCGAGTGCGCATCTGGAGGGCGAGGTTCGGCTCCACCTGTCGGATGGTCGCGGCGGCTTCGCGTTAGGCGCGGTAATGGGCGGCAGTCGATCGATGTGCGGGATTGCGGCGGCGGACTTCGACGGCGACGGTCGGCTGGATGTCGTGACGGAGTCCGATGCGAAGATCGAAGTGTTCCTCGGTGACGGGCGGGGCGGCCTTTTGAGCCCGCTCGTGTCGACGGCTGGGCAGCAGCTCGTGTCGATCCATCCCGCGGACTTCGATGGCGACGGAAGTACGGATCTCATCTGCGCGGGCGACATAGGGGTGCGAGTCCTACTCGGGGACGGTGCGGGGAGGTTCCCGCGCGACGAGATCGTGATCGAGATCGATGCCGTTCGCGAAGCACGAGTCGCAGACATCAACCGAGACGGCTCTCTCGACCTCCTGGTACGCCGCGCGGGATTTGCTCCGGGGGCGGATCCGGGCGACCTCCTCGTTTTCATGAACGAAGGTCCGGGACGGCTTGTCGAGCGAGCTCGGGTACAGGTCGAGGGTGGGGGTGTCGGGCGCATGGTCCTCGCCGATCTGAACGAAGACGGGCATATCGACGTGATCCACCTTCGTGATCGGCAGCTCTTCACCCTTTTTGGTGACGGGGCCGGTCACTTCCTTGAACAAGGCGCCGGCCAAACGGCTAGCGATGAAGCATATCGCCTGGCCGCCGCGGATTTCGATGGCGACAGTCACGTTGATGTCGCGATCCTGCACGACACCGCGGTGGCCGTGTATCTGGGGGATGGCGCGGGTGGTCTCGATACATCTGAACGATTCGAGGTCGGCGGCTACACCTGGGACCTCCTTGCCCGGGACGCGGATCTAGATGGCCTCGTGGACCTGATCGCTTCAGCCGGTGACCACGTCGCCGTGCTTCGAAACTCGCGTCTCGATTCGCTCGGGTGTCGAAAAGGAAACGTGCAGTCTGCGTCGGGGGATGCCGCGAACGTTGTGCGAGTGAATGGATCCGCTGGCGAGGGGCCGGCGAGGCGTTTGATGCTGCCGAGAGACTCGTCCGTTTCGATTGAAGTCGTACCGGTGCCCTCCTCGACGAGATCTCCCTTCGCGCTCTACGCGTGGGCCGGAGCTCCCGATGCGGGAACGGTCGAGATTGTGACGCCGGACGTCGGTCGCACGTGCATGTCGACGCCGTTCCGCGGAGGGCCGGCCCCGATCGCGACATGGAACAACCTAGGAGCGTTTCGCCATCTCGGTTGGCCGACTTCGGACTCGAGGCCTGCACCCAGCCTGATCGTGGCGAGCCCACACGGAGTCGGCCGGGACGTTTCGTTCTTCGTCCAGGGCTTCATACGGGATCCGCGCGCGAACTCCGACCTCGGGGTTGCGATCACGAATGGCGTCCAAGTCGACGTGCGGTAGAAGGACAGGGAGCGAGCGCCCGATCACCCCGTCGAGCGCACCCGGTTCCATGGCATGCGCGCGAGAAGCTTCGCCATGCCGCACCAGCCGGACGCCCCGGCGAACACGAGCCCGCTACCGATGAAGGCCGGGATCGCGAGGAAGCCGGGAGTGACGACGAGTCCGAGCACGACGCCGATCACGACCAGCGACCCGGCCGTGATCTGCACTTGGCGCATCACGTCGATGCGCGGGCCCCACGGGCTCTGCGCCGTGCTGCGGCCGCTCGACTTCCAGGCTTCGATACCCCCGGCGAGGTGATAGACCTTCTCGCCGTCCTGCGCGTAGCGTGATGCCGCATCGACCGAGCGGACGCCGGCGCGTCACTGAAAGACGAGTCGGCGATCGCCGTGCTCGGCGCGAAGCGCATCGGGGTCGAATTCGCTGAGCGGCGCGAGGAACGAGCCGTCGATGTTCTCCGCGGCGTACTCGTAGTCTTCGCGCACGTCGACGACGAGCGCGCCTTCGTCGCGGACCCACTGCTCGGCGAGCTCGGGGGTCACGTCGATCACGTTCGGCGGCTGGTTCTTGATGGGGCTCATGCTCCACACGATACCGGCGCGGGTCCTCCGCGGTCAAGCGGCTCCGGTTTCGTTCGGCAAGTGCTCCCCGGAGCCGGCCGGATGCCGTATGATCGAGCGCGCCTGCGCGGGGGAGCGTCCCCGACGAACCGCAACGCGTCGTCAAGGAGTGCCGTTCATGAGGTCCTCGATTCGAAGTCTCCTGATCGTCGGGATCGCGATCACGCTCGTCTCGTGCTCGGGTGGAACGTCCGGCCCCTCTTCGCTCGGTTCGCTCACGGCGGATCGGGTGATCGACCTGACGCATGCGTTCGACCAGTCGACGATCTACTGGCCGACGGAGACCGAGGGCTTCCAGCTCGGCGTTCGATTCGAGGGGATGAACCCGAAGGGCTTCTTCTACGCCGCGAAGTCTCTGGCCGCCCCCGAGCACGGCGGAACCCACATCGATGCGCCGTACCACTTCTGGCAGAAGGGGCGTACCGTGGACGAGATCCCCGTCGAGCAGCTGATTGGGCCGGGCGTCCGGATCGACGTGAGCGCGCGCTGCGCCGACGATCCCGATACGCTCGTCACGGTCGCGGACTTCGAGGCGCACGAGGCCGAGCACGGCCCGATTCCCGACGGTGCGATCGTGCTTCTGTACACCGGCTTCGGGAAGTACTGGCCGGACCGCGTGAAGTACATGGCCACTGACGAGCTGGGCGCCGAGGCCGTGCCGAAGCTCCACTTTCCGGGGCTCGACCCCGAAGCGGCGCGCTGGCTGCTCGACGAGCGATCGATCGGAGCGATCGGCCTCGACACGCCGAGCATCGACTACGGCCAATCCGAGATGTTCCAGAGCCACGTGACGCTGTTCTCGGAGAACGTGCCTGCGCTCGAGAACGTCGCGAACCTCGATCGCGTACCGCCGCGAGGCTTCGACGTGGTCGTGCTGCCGATGAAGATCCGAGGTGGGACGGGCGGCCCGGCGAGGATCATCGGCATCCTTCGCGACTGAGGTGCGTGCGCGGCTCCCGCTTTACTCGCCGCTGTTGCCGGGATGCCGATACGCGACGACCGTGAGATCGTCCGGCTTGCCGGGCAGTGCGTTCGGATCGGGATCCGGCATGCCGCTCTCGATTCGCGCGACGCGGTTCTCCATGCGCGCCCCGGCGATCGCGACGAGATTGCAGACCGCCTGGTCGATGGCGTCGTGCACGGCGAGCGCCGCGATCTCGTCGTCGAGGAGGTTGTCCGACAGCCCGTCGGTCGCGAGGACGACGGTGTCGCCCGGCGCGAGCGGAACGAACGGGCTCGAGTCGACGAAGGTTCCGGGATAACCGACGTAGTTCGAGATCACGTGCCGGTCGGCGTGGCGGATGCCTTGCTCGGGCGTGAGGATTCCCTTCTCGACGGCTTCGCCGACGGGGGAGTGATCGACCGTGCGGAGCTTCACATCGCCCTGCGAGCCGAGGAGCAGTCCGGGCGAGTCGCCGCAGTGGTGAAAGCGAACCTGATCTACGTGGATGTGCGCGACGGCGATGGTCGTGCCCGAGCCGGCGCAGGTCTCCTGGATGCGCCGGTTCGCTTCGGCGATGGTGTCGAGGATGACGGCGTCGTCGAGCGCGGCGTTCTCTTCACGAGCGACGCGCAGTCGACGCACGAACGTCTCGAGCGCGACGCGCGACGCTTGCTCGCCCGCGGGATGACCGCCCATGCCGTCGGCAACGACGAGCACCGCGTCCGAAGGGCCGCAGTGGATCACCGCGGCGCCGTCTTCGTTCACCGAAGTGGATGCGGGTCGCGCAGCGGTGAAGATCGCGACGCGGCCTCGGCCGACGGTGCGCGCGACGGGGGCGGGTGTGATGCAGCCGGCGAAGAGCGCGGTCTCGAGCCGTTCGACACCGGCGTCGTCGCCACCCGCGGCCGGCTTGCCTCCGCCTGCTGCCGATTGGCCTCCGCCCGCAGCAGGCTCGGGAGACGCGGCGCGAGCACGAGGCACGGTGGAGCGTCGTCTTCTGTCGAACGTACCCAATTCGCCGCCTTGGCCCGAGCCGTCGTCCGTTGCGGACGTCGCTTCGGACGGGTTGGTGATTTCCCTTCGCCGTGAATCCTGGCGTTCTCCATGCCGCCGGTTTGGGGGAACATCATACACGAGGAGTCCGCAAGGCCGCCCGAAAAAAGGGGTTGGCTGGTGGAAGGCGGTCGCCGCGGGCGTTGGAAAACGCCCCGTTTCGTGCAAGAATCGGGGGGTCCGCAGGCTCTGGAGATCCGTGGTGACCGAACGAGAGAAGCCCGTCCCGGCGCAGACCGAACCGGAGAGCGTCGATCCGGATGCCGACGCGATCCGCCGCGTGCGGTCGGGGGACGCTTCTGCGTACGGAGAGATCGTCGAGCGCCACGAGCCGGCCCTCCGCGCCCTCGTGACCGGAATCCTCGCCGATCGGCAGGTCGCCGAGGACGTCGTCCAGGACGTCTTCCTGATCGGGTACCGGAACCTCGACGGATTCCGCGGGGAGGCCAAGCTGAGCACCTGGCTGACCCGCATCGCGATCCGGGAGGCCACGCGGGCGCGGACGCGGCTGCGGAAGCTCCTGAGGCGGCTCGCCCCCCTGGAGGAGGCGCGTACGCCGTCCCCGAAGAGCCACACCCGTGCGGCGGAGGCCCGGGACGAGGCGCTCTCGCTCCTCGCGCGGCTGTCGAGCATCGAGCGGACGGCATTCGTGCTGCACGTAGTCGAGAGCCGATCCTACCAGGAGATCGCCGAGATCCTCGGCATCCCGATCGGGACGGTGGGGTCACATATCTCCCGTGCGAGAGCGCGTTTGCGAGAACATGCGTCGCGCGCCGAGGGGGCGCTCGGCGCGCTGCCGGAAGGACGAATGTAAACGGCTGCAAGTAGCGGGGCCCGAGCGGGCTCTGAGGAAGGCAGAACCGAGGCATGACGATGGATTGGAACGACGAGATCGAACGACTGGAGGACGGCATCGGCCGCGCGCTGAACGCGCGGACCCCCACCTCCTCGTCCGCCGCGGCGGATCGCGTCCTCGGACGCATCGCGGGACGGACGCCGGCCCAGTTCGACCGAGACGAGCAGACCCGGACCCTTCGATCGTGGTGCGCCGTGGCGGCGGTCTGCCTGGCGATCACCTCGGCGGCGGCCACGTTCTTGCCGCGCTCGACCGAGCCGATCCCGGCGGACGGGGCCCAGATGGCCGGCTCCACCTCGGACGAGATGTCGACGCTCCTCGTCACCGCGGAGGACTTCGGCGGATACTCGGACCGCTCCTCCATCCTGGTCGCCGTGTTCGATGAGGAGATGATGCGATGAAGTCGGGCGCGTGGCTCATGGTGCTGATGGGGCTCGTGTTCGCGGTCGGCGTCACGACCGGGATCCTCACCGTCCGCGTGGCGGGCGACGACGACGCGACGCTCGCCGACTCGTCGCGGGTCGAGCGCGAGGGCGGCTCCAAGCGCGGCGAGATGCGTGGGGATCGCGATCGTCGGCGGGGACGCGGCGAGCGGGGCGAGCGGCCTCCGTTCGGCGGCGACCGCCGAGGCCGTGGCGGCTCTCCCGGCGGGAAGCGCGGCGGCCCGCGCGGCGGAAGTCCGTCGGGCTCCTTCCTCGGATCACTCCACGACCTGGCGCAGAGCCTCGAGCTCTCCGCCGAGCAGCAGCAGAAGATCACGACCGTGCTCGACGACGCCACGGAAGAGGTGAGCGTCATGGAGCGCGCGATTGCCAACCGCCTGCTCGAGGCGCGCGAGTCGCTGCTCGCGTCGCTCGACGAGACGCAGCGCGAGGAGCTCGACGATCGGATGCACAAGAGCTTCGAGCGGATGCGCGAGGCGCGCGTGAACGAGCTGATGGAGTGGTTCGACTCGTCGGCGACGCTCGAAGCCGCCGAGTCGGAGCGTGTCCGCGAGATCCTCGTGGGCTGGATGGAAGCCAAGGGCGAGGTGTTCCGCAGTCTGCGCGAGCGGGGCGTCTGGCCGGACCGCAAGGAGATGGGCGAGATGCTCGCGCCCCTGGAAGTGAATCGAGACGAGAAGCTCGGCGAGATTCTCGACGAGCCGACGCTGGAGGCTTTCCGCCAGGAGTCCGATCGGTTCCATCGGCAGGGACACCGGCGCCACTGATCCATCGGCCGAAACCGGCCGCACGGACCGGACGAAGAACTACGAAGAGAAAACTGAAACCCGGAGATGCCTTTTCCCGCTGAGGGATCGGCTTACGGAACCCGAACGGAGCTCGATCGATGAACCGACTGGTACTGATTCCCGCGCTCGCCATTCCGCTGCTTCTCGCGGGCCTGGTCGTTGCCATGGTCTACGGCCGTGGATCCGCGCCTGTGACCGACTTCGCTTCCGTATCCGAGGTTCGGCGTCTCAAGGAGCGCACCGCGGAGCTCGAGGAACAGATCGAGCTCATGTACGACGAGATGCGCCAGCTCAAGAACGCGGCGCCCACGTCGCGAACGGCCTCTCGGTCGGACATGAGTGAGGCCGCGCCCGCGGAGCTCGAGTCGCGGCTCGATCGCCTCGAGAAGGCGCTCGCCAGCGGAGCCGCGGCGTCCGGCTCCGGCGAGATCGACGAGGAGTTCCTCGCGTTCGCCTCGCCGTCGAAGGAGGTGTTCCGCAACCTGCTCGACGAAGTGCGTGAAGACGAACGCGAAGAAGAGCGACGCCAACGCATGGAAGCCGAGGCGGAGTCAATCCGCAAGCGCGTCGAAGAGATGGCCGGCGATCTCGAGCTCAACGGCGGCCAGATCGAATCGATGGTCGACATCCTCGTGAACGAGAGCACCGCGCGACGCGACCTCTTCTCGAGCCGGATGCGGGGCGGCCCGCCGATGGGCGAAGAGGGTCGTAGCATGTGGGAAGAGATGGGCAAGCTGCGCGAGGAACGGGACACCGCCTTGCAGAACACGCTCTCGGACTGGCAGTACGAGGAGTACAAGAAGTCCGAGCGTGAGCGCGAACGCGGATGGGGTCGCCGAGGTGGCGGCGGAGACCGCGGCGGCGATCGCGGTGGCCGGGGCGGTCGCGGCGGTCGTGGGTAGTCGTCGCCCGAGCGAGCGCCTCTAGCTCGCCGAACCGTTGGAGCTCGGCGAGGCGTCGAGGAAGGCATCGACCTCGGCGCGTCGGTGCTCGAACTCGGCGGCACCGAGCTCCAGCAACCGCTTCATGTAGCCGGCCTCGAACATCATCAGGCTGAGGAGATCCTGCGAACGGGTCTCGAGCGTTCCGAGTCCGCGCGACAGGAAGCGGAACGCGCTCGGCAGCTCTTCCTCGAACTCGTCGGCGAGCCGTCCCAGATCATGGGAAGGTCGCACGAGCATCAGGTCGATCTTGCGCAGTCCCTTGCGCCGCTCTTCCGGCACCTCGTCGAGAAGCGTGTTGAACTTCTCCAGGCGATGCGCGTCGGCGTCCAGCAGATCGAGGAAGATCGAATTGAAGAGCACGCCTCCCACCTGCGCCGGCGGCGGGTATCCGTCGATCATCGATTCGCTGACCTCGACGGCCGATCGCGGATAGCGCGTCGACAGCGCGAGGATCCGATGCGCGCCGAGGTGGATGGCGGGCGAGAGCGGCGCGTACAGACGAATGCCTCCGTCGCCGTGCCAGCTCCCCTCGATGTCGATGGCCGGGAACAGGATCGGAATCGAGCTCGAGGCCAGGACGTGATTGGTCGTCAGGTCGCTGACGCGGCTGATGCGGTGCGTGCGCTCCCACGGCTCGACGTCGCTTCCCTCGATCCAGGTGACGGTGTTGCCCGTCGAGTACGATGTCGTCGAGATCGCCACGGCCTTCAGCGCACCCGCCTCGAGATTGCGCGCGATCCCGGTGATGCGGCCGTCCTCGGTTTGCAGCGCACCGTCGAGAAGCTCGCGGAGCGGCGCCGTGTCGACGAGGCCGTGCGTTCGGGACGAGCGACGACGTCCTCCCGAGATCAGGCGGAGCCCGAAGCGGGAGACGTTCCCGAAGAGGTCGCGACTCCCGACGCGGAACACGCTTTCGGTCGAGAGCGTCGACCAGACGCGCTGCAGGCGGTCCGCCTTCTCGCCGAGCGTCCCGTGACTGCCGGCGAGGTACGCCGCATTGATGGCGCCGGCCGACACGCCCGTGATGATGTCGAACTGGAGGTCGGGCCTCGCCTGTCCGAGCGCGTGCAGGAATCCGACCTGGAACGCGGCGCGAGCGCCTCCGCCGCTCAGGACGATCGCGAGCGGGCGATCGCCGCCGTTCTTCGAATCACTCATCGTCGTCGGGGGCTGCCGCAGGTTCGAGGATCCACGCGGCGATATCCGCGACGACGTTCTCGGCGACATGTCCCTCGCCGGCGTACTCCTGCGGCGACGGCGTGCCGTTGCCCTCGACGAACAGATGATTCAGGCCGGGATACTGGAGGAACTTCGTCCGCTCGTGACCGGCGAGCTCCTTCTTCCACGCTTCGAAGTCCGCGAGGGTCACCTGGTAGTCGCGCTCGCCCTGCAGCACGAGGATCCTGCCGGCAAAGTCGCGGGCCGCGGCGCCGGCGTCGTAGGCGCGCATGTGTCGCCAGTAGTTGACGGGCACGTTGGACAGGAGCTCGCACGGCGGTGCGGGACCCTTCGCGACCGGATCATCGAGGTACGCGAAGAACGCCCGGATCTCCTCGATAGGCTTTCGCTCCTCGGCCGTGACCTCGCCGTCGAGCCCCGCGAGGTACTCGAGCTGCTCGGCGAGCACGATGTCCGTCGGTCGGATCGAAGCCGCCAGCAGGACGAGCCCGCGGAGCTCCGGCGCGCGGCGGCCGATACGCGGAGCGAGGAGTCCGCCGAGGCTGTGGCCGGCCAGGTACAGGCGCTCGTTGTCGACGGCCTTCGTCTGCTGCAGGAAGCGAACGGCGCTCACGGCGTCATCCACCGTCTCGTCATCGACCGTGAAGTGGCCGGGGACCGGAGTCAGCAGCGCGGCGTAGTGGCGCGTGCGCTTCTCGTAGCGAAGCACCGCGATGCCGCGCGTGGCGAGCCCTTGCGCGAGATCGCGAAAGACCTTGTGTCCTCCGACGGTCTCGTCGCGATCCTGCGGGCCCGACCCGTGCACGAGCACGATCGCGGGGAAGGGACCTTCGCCCTTCGGCAGCGACAGCGTCGCGGGCAGGCTCCAGTTGACGTCGCCGATCGTGACCGGGCTCTCGCTGAACCGAGAGGCGTCGGCATACGGCGGCGGCTCGAAGCGATATCCCGGAGGCGTGGGAAGGAACCACAGGCCTTCGATCGACTCGTCGGCGGCGTACACGATTTTCACGTCGAACACCGTTCGCTCGAACCGACACGTGACCAGCACGATGGTCGAGGATCGCGCCTTCTGGGATGTCGTGCGCAGGACCGAGACGAGCTTCCCGAGAGAGCCTTCGACCTGCGCCCACGTAGCCTTCAGCCGATCGGGCGGCAGCGCTCCGCGCATCGTCTCGTCGAAGCGTTCGGTCGCCGCCTCGAACTCGCCGGCGGCCAGTCGCTTCACGAGCTGCTGCGCGTCCGCCTCGGCGTCGAGCTCGAGCGGCAGCGACGCCGTTGTCCACGACGGTGCGAGGACCGCGATCAGGACCCAGGCGAGCGGAAGCCAGCGCAGCCGTGCTCTCATCCCTTGCGGAACCCGAGCACGTAGCCGAGCGCGAGGGCGCCCGCCGAGGGAATCCTCGCCTGGAGGATCTCCATGGTGGATTGCCCCTCGTGGATGTTCAGGACGAAGTTGTTCACGACCTCGAGGGCGCGCCCCCAGTCGATCTGCACGACCCCGAGGTAGACGAGCCCCTGGAGTCCGGCAAACGCGACGGCCAGCAGCACCAGGCCGATCTTCACGACCTTGCGCGAGGCGTAACCGAGCGCGAAGCCGATGAGGCCGAAGAAGCTCGCCTCGGAGACGACGGGGAGCGCCTCGGCGGTCTCTTCCGAGACCTCGCGCGTGCTCGCCGCCGGCGGCTCCTGCGAGTCGCCAGGCTCCGTCGGCACGAATCCCTGCGGCTGGAGGCCGCTCGGGGTCTCCTGGGCGGCCGCGTCGGTGGGCGGGGTCGGCGGTTCGTCCCCGCCGAGCCAGATGCGGGCCGCGACGGACCCGACCAGAACCACGCTGATTCCGATACCTGCGATGACTCGGTGCAACGGGCACCCCCTGGGATCTCTCGGGCCGTCGGCCGCGGGTACAAAAAAACGCCGGACGACCCGGCGCAGGACCCGTTATCATCTTAGGGTGAAAGGTGGGGGAGCGCAAAGGGGTCCGGTCGCCCATGGTAGAGTCCGCCGGTGATGCTGAAGTCCACGACCGAGCCGCGTGAGGAGTCCCGGCCGCTGACGGTGCGATCCCGCCGTCGCGTCGCCCAGCGCCTGCTCGCCCTGGTCGTGGCCGCGTCGACGCTCCTCGTCGGGTTCTTCTTCGTGGGGCTCCCCGCCCTCATCTCCCGCGGATACTGGCTCGCCCCGAGAATTGACCGCACGTTCGCTTCTCTCGGGCTCGACATCGAGTACGACGCCATCCGCCTGCAGGACGCCACGAACCTTCAGATCGACGGCGCGCGACTCGCGTGGATCGGCGAGTCCGAGCCGTGGATGACCATCACCCGCATCTCGGTGTTCTCACGCTTGCGCGACTGGCCGGACAAGCGCATCCGGAATCTGCGACTCGACGGGGTTCGCTACGACTTCGATCTCGCCGATCGCGATCGACTCGTCGACCTCTTCCGGAGGGATCCGGAAGTGGTGGCGAAGCCCGTGACGTTCGAGCAGGTGGCGGTCGGTATCGAGCGCGGCGTCGTTCGGTTCGACGACGGCTACGTCGAGTTCCCCGCGTTCTCGGCGCTCGCCGGACCGCTGGCTCCCGAGACCCCCGGCTCGATCCACGTCCGCTCTCCGTCGATGAACGGATCGGCCTCCTACACGGGGGCGTTCGATCATCTCGACGGGACGCTTCGCGTGCGGGAATGGCAGGTCGCGACGCTTCTCGAGGTACTCGGCAACGCCGGTGTCGATATCGAAAGTCTTCCGGTCGGCGTTCGAACCGGCGTCCTTCACGGCGAGCTTGGCATCCGTCGTACCGGCTCGGTGTTCGGTCTGGACGGAGAGGGAGAGGTCCGTTCGCTGACGATCGAGGGCGGCGAACGTCGCTTCGAGCTTGGCACGGTCGATGTCTCGATGCGCGCGACGCACGAGGGCGCGTTCTCGAGCGCGCTCGTCGGGGCGGAGACGGAATCGCATGGAGTGTGGCGTGCATCGCTCGAGCGCAGCCGTGCCGTCGGCGTGGCTCCGGCGCTGCGCGTCGAGGCGTCGGGCATCTCGCTCGAGCGCATCGGGCGCGATCTTGGAATGGGGATGGGCTTCGGCGGCCGGCTCGAGGGCGAGGTGGCCACATCGCTCGGATCGCGGGACCTCGACGTGCGTCTGGGCGCGACGGAGCTCTACGCGGTGGGCGAGGATCGGTCCGCTTCCGGAACGCTTCGCGCGGCGGGCACCGTCGCGCGAGGACCGGCTCCGGGCGAGTGGGCGGTTGCGGGGCGTGGATCGGTCGCAGGCCGTGGCGCCATTCGCGGGGCTCGGGCGCTGCTCGAAACGCCGAGCCCGTTCACGCTCGACGCGATCGTGACCGAGGACGGTGCGGTCCACCTGCGCGAGCTCGAGCTCGAGGCGTTGCTCGGGGGCGGGACGCTCGCGGTCGAGGGCCGCATGGATCCGAGCGACGAAGGGTCCGTCGTCGACCTCGCCTTCAACCTGGAGCAAGCGCGCCTGACGGCGATCGCGGAGCGGCTGCCCTGGCTTCGCGGGGCTCTCGATCGTTTCGAAGCGGGAACGCTCGACGCGCGCGTCGATGTCGAGGGGCCGCTGTCCGCACCCGGTCTGAGCGCCGAGGTCGACTTCGCGGACGTGCGCTCGGACGCGATGTCGGCGACCGTTCGCGACTTCGAAGGGAGTGCTCGCATCGAACCGGACGCGTCGTTCGAGACCATCGTGGTCGAGGCCGACGCGCTCGCCGGGCTCCTGGAGATCGACGGCCTGGCGCCGATCGATCCGAGCGGAAGCCTGCGACTGTCCTACGACCTCGCGCGAAGTCAGGTCGACGTCGAAGCGCTCGTCCTCGAGGCCGATCCGTTCGGGCAGATCACGCTGTCGACGGGCATCGATCTCGAATCGCGTCGCGTGCTCGAATCGATCGTCGAGGCGCCGTCCGTTCCGCTCGACCGGCTGCGGCGGTGGCTCGGCGAGACGACGCAGGTGCTGGACGACGCGTCCCTCGAGGGGCGGACCTCGATGATGCTCGAAGCACCCGACTTCTCGTTCGACGATCCGATCGGTCGTCTTCATCTCACCGCGGATCTCGATCAGGTGTCGCTGGCGTTCGAGGAGCACGACCTGATCGTCGAAGACGCGATGGGCCTCGCGTCACTGGTCGTCGACATCGGGGATCAAGGCGGGCGTTTCGAGCTCGACGGTCGTCTCGATTCGTTCGAGGCGCTGTACGGACTGATCTATCGGGGACTCGGTGCGGGCGAGGAAGCGGTGCGGTTCGGCGCGGAGGGGCGCTTCGGACCGTTCGGCGACCAGCCGTCGATCGACCTTCGACGCGGTTTCGTGGAGACGCCGGACACCGGGCGAGCCTCGTTCGAGGCCGTGAAGGACGACGTCTCCACCGAGTATCTCTTGCGGCTCTCGGACGTGCCTCTCGCCCGCGCGTACGGCACGCTGTTCCGCGATCCACGGGCGGATACGTCTCCGGTGCTGGAGCGGATCGAGCTCGACGGGACGGCGGACGTGGCGCTGTTCGTGCGTCCGGCCGAGGGAGGACCTCGGGTTCAGGGCGCCCTTCGCTTCGAGGATGCGCGCTTCGCGATGCCGAGACTCAAGCTCGACGGTGTGTCCGGGCACTTGCCCGTGGTCGGGACGTGGGCCCGGGGACGGTTGCGTGCGGACACGAGCGAGTCCGACGATGCGGCACCCGGCTACCCGGGATTCCTCTCGGCGCGTAGCGTCACGGTCGGAGGGACGAAGGTGCCCGGTGCTCGCTGGCGGCTCCGCGCGAGCGGCGATTCGTTGCAGCTGATCGATCCGATCGAGCTCCCGCTGTACGGCGGCGAGCTGGTGCTCACGTCGCTCGCGGGCAAGCGACTGTTCGACGGCGGTCGCAAGGTGACGATGGAGATCCGCTCCACGCCGCTTCGACTTTCGCAGATCTGCGACGCCTTCGACCTGCGGCCGATCCAGGGACACGTCGAGTTCGACCTCGGGCGGCGCGTGCGTATCTCGGGCCATCGCGTCGATCTGGAAGGCGCGGTCGAGGTGGAGGCATTCGGCGGGACGACGCGCGTGATGGACGTCTCGATCGTGGATCCGTACAGCGGGCGCAGCCGGGTGAGCGTGGGGCGTCTCGAAGTCGAGGGCCTCGAGATCGAGAGACTGACGCGGCATCACGGCATCGGGCTCGTGTCGGGGGCGGCCGACGTTCGCGTCACGGATCTGGTCTGGGAGGCGGGCGAGCCGGTCTCGTTCGATATCGATTTCCAGACCGTCCGACGGCGTGGCGTTCCGCAGCTCATCCGACGGGAGGGCGTGCTCGACATCGATCGAATGCTGAACGGCGCCGCTTCGGACTCGCTGTCCTCGACGCTGTCGCGACTGCCGTTCCGGAACTACCGGTACTCGAGCTTCGGTTTCGAGTGCTCGCTCGAGGATGGCCTGTTCCGGTTGAAGGGCAAGACCCGGAGCGGTGGACGCGATATGCTCATGGCGGGTCCTTGGTATGGTATCGGCGGCATCGAGATCGTGAATAGCAATCCACGTCCCGCCTATGACTGGAACACGATCTGGCGGAACGTACGTCGTACCTCGACCAGTGGGGAGCAGGTTGATGACTCGGAGAACTGACGGTGTGGCGCAAAGCGGCTCGCGAACCTGGCCCTTGGCGTTCCTCGGTGCAGCGTTCCTCGGCCTGCTCGGGGCATGCGTCACGGTGAACGTGTACTTCCCGGCGGCGGAGATCGAGGACCGCGCGGAGGAGATCGTCGAGGACGTGTACGACGGCGTGGTGGAAGACGCGGTCGAGACGGACTCCGCGGAAGCGAGCGGCGCCCCGGAGCCGATGAGCCGGAGCCGGCGCGCGCTTCGTCCGAAGGCGGTCGGCTCGAGTGCGCGGGTCGCGAGCATCGGATTGCGACCGATCGTGCGCTTCCCGGCCCAGCCCCCGAAGAAGGTCGAGATCGATGTCTCGACGCCGATCATCGAGAAGATCCGCAAGTCGCTCGAGGTTCGATTCATCAAGCTCGCGAAGTACTACGAGCGCGGCTACTGCGGTCCGGATCAGAACGGGGACCTCGCCGTCCGTACGCTCGTGGGCCTCGACCTGAAGGAGAGAGCGCTGCTCGGTCGCCTGGTGGCCGCCGATAACGAAGACCGTGCCGATCTCTACCGGGAGATCCTCGCGCAGAACGATCTCGACAAGAGCCGCATTTCGCTCGTTCGCGACATCTTCGCGCGCGAGTGGATCGAGCTGGCGA
>CAZQZX010000119.1:0-20579 GCA_964597885.1 uncultured Planctomycetota bacterium | reverse complement strand
CCACCGAGAAAGGAGCCCACCAGGCATGATTCGACCCGATCACTGGATCCGCCGGATGGCCAGCGAGCACCGCATGATCGAGCCCTTCACGGACGGCCTCGTCCGCGAAGGCGTCATCTCCTACGGCATCTCCTCGTTCGGCTACGACATCCGCGTGGCCGACGAGTTCAAGATCTTCACGAACATCAACCACACCATCGTCGACCCGAAGTCGTTCGACGAGGGGTCGCTCGTCGAGGTCAAGGACGACGTCTGCATCATCCCGCCGAACTCGTTCGCGCTCGCCCGCAGCGTCGAGTACTTCCGGATCCCGACGCACGTCATGGTGCTGTGCGTCGGCAAGTCGACGTATGCCCGGTGCGGGATCATCACCAACGTGACCCCCTTCGAGCCCGGCTGGGAAGGACACGTCACGCTCGAGATCTCGAACACGACCCCGCTGCCGGCGAGGATCTACGCCAACGAGGGACTCGCTCAGGCGATCTTCTTCGAGAGCGAGGACGCGTGCTCGGTCTCCTACGCCGATCGCAAGGGCAAGTACCAGAAGCAGGAAGGCATCACGATCCCTCGGATCTAGCGCCTGAGGTGAGTGGGGCTCGGGGCGTGGCGAGAGGTTTGGCCCGACGAAAGGCTCAGCGGACGCGCTGGATCCGGATCGGATTGTTCGGATCGACGACGACCCGGCGCGTACCGCTCGCGAGGACCTTCTTCTGGGCCTCCAGAACGAGACGCTCGCGCGTCGCCTCCGGCGCGCGTCGGTACTCCTCGAGAATCTTCTCGAAGAGCTCCTTCTGTCCCTTCGCCTCGCCGACGACCTCGAGCTTGTAGGACTCGGCATCCGAGACGATCTTCTTGGCGTCGGCTTCGGCCTGGTTCATGACCGTGGCCTGGAAGAGACGCGCCGAGTCCAGCCGACCCTCGGCGTCCTTGCCGGCACTCTGCACGTCGTCGAAGGCGTGCTTCACGCGATCGGGCGCCGAGAGCTTCTCGAAGTTCGCGGATTCGACGAAGATCCCCGTCTCGTAATTCTCCATCAGCTCCCGCCCGCGCTGCAGGACGAGCTGACGGACGCGATTGCGTCCGGTCCCGAGAAGGTCATCGACACCGATCGATGCGATGCTCTCGGTGAGGACACTCTCGACGCACTTGCGAATCAGGTAGTCCGCCTGATCGCGGCCGTGACGGAAAAGGTACTCGACCGGATCGTCGATGCGATACTGCACGACGACCTTCACGTCGACAATGTTCGTGTTGCCGGTCAGCCACTCGGCCTCGTTACGCGTCACCGACTCGTCGTCGTCCGCCTCGGCCCGATACCCGACGGTGATGTCGCGGACCTCGCGCGTGCCGACCGTCGTGAGCCGCTCGATCGGCCAGGGCAGCGTGAACTGGATGCCGGGCGTGAGGACGCGCGACACCCGCCCGAAGCGTGTGACGACGCCCTGTTCGTTCTCGCGCACGGTCCAGACACCGGTCAGGATGACCAGCGCACCGAGCGCGATCACGAGCACCGCACCGAGCCAGAAACGAACCGACCGCGGCGTCATCAGTCCTTGCCCTCCGTGCCCGCCGCGGACTTCTCGAGCTCTTTGTCGAAGACACCCAGGATGTCCGAGATGTCGGCGTCTCGCTGGAGGTAGATGAAATCGTCCGGGCCGAAGATCTCCGGGGCGAGCTGCAGGGCGCGCCAGAGGCGGTAGAATTCCGGATCCTTCTCGAAGGCCGACGCGAAGATCCTCGTCGTCTCGGCGTCCGCTTCACCGCGGATCCGGAGCCCTTCGCGATTCGCATCGCTCAGGATGCGCTTGCGTTCGAGCTCGGCCTCGGAGCGAATCTGGTCGGCCTCGTTGTTGCCCTTCGCGCGGATCGTGTTGCTCACCTTCTCGCGCTCGCGCCGCATCCGGTTGGTAACGGCCGACTTGTTCTGCTCGGGGAAGTTCAGTCGCTTGATGCGCACCGACCGCACGTCGATCCCGAACGACTGGTCGGCGACCTTCGCGACCTCGCCGGTGATCTCGGCCATGATGCGATCCATCTGGCTGCCGCCCTTGTCCTCGCCTCCGACGGCCAGGAACGCGCCGAGCTCGTAGCCCGACACCGTCGCCATCACCTCGGAACGGATCAGGTCGTCGAGCCGATCTTCGGCCCCCTCTCGACTCTGGACGGACACGAGGAACTTCAGCGGATCCTTCACTCGCCAGACGCAGAAGCAATTGACCAGGACGTTCTTCAGGTCGGATGTCAGGTACTCGGAATCGGTCGCGGTCGCCCGCACCGGATCGAACACCTGGAGACGACGATCGACCGAGGTCACGGATTCCGCCGGCCACGGCAGCTTGAACGACAGCCCGGCTTCGTCGAGGATGCGGACCGGCTTCCCGAAGCGCGTGACGATTCCGTACTCGGACTCGGCGACGGTGACGACGCACGAGATTCCAAGGGCGATGATCAGCAACCCGATCAAGGTCAGCACTGCGAATGGCTTCATGTTCGCTTCCACCTCGGCGGCCTTCCGCCGCTCGGTCACGCGTCGATCAATGCGTATCGTCGTCCATGGACGACGACGTCGAACGCCGCCCACCGAATTCCAGAATGTCCGAGCCGTTCTCGCGGTCGTCGAACAGCAGCTCGAGGTCGAGTCCGTCGTCCGTCAGGTCGAGCACGATCCGAACTCGTTCGAGCAACGCCTCGAGCGCCTCGTAGCGGAGACGCTCCTGGGTCATCTTCTTCGTATCGCGCCAGGCCTCGACGCGCGCCGTGAATCCCTCGGCGCGCCCCGTCTCGTAGGCCAGCTTCTCGAGCGCGAGCATCCGCTCTTCCTGCTTCTGGCGAAAGGCCTCGCTCTGCGCCTCGATCTCGATCTGCAGGGCCTCGCGCTCGGCGATCAGGATGCGCTGCACCCATTCCTCTTCGGCACTCGCGAGGTCCCGGAACGCGTAGTGCACGTTCTCGGGTGGATGGATAAAGAGAACGCGCACATGCTCCAGTCGGATGCCGGCGTCGAGCGCGTCGAGCTCCGACTGGACGATCCGCGCAGCCTCGGTCTCGATCTGCGCGTGGTTTCCGACCAGCAGGTCGTCGGTCTTCATGGAGGCCGCCACGCGACGGATCGCCCACTCGCCGTGCGAGCGAACGAGATCCTCGGTATCGGCGATCCGGAACGCGAACGCATGCGGATCGACGAGGGAGTACTGGAGCGTGAAGCGAATCACGAGCAGGTTCTCGTCCGCGTCGACAACCTCGGCATCCTGCTCCGTTCGCCTCGGATTCCAGCGCGTCGGTCTCCGCTCGCGCTGCTCTCCTTCGTCTTCGGCCTCTTCCCCGACGCCTTCGTCCGGTGATCCGCACACCACGCGCCGCACCGACTCGAGCTGAACGGTACGAACCGACTCGACCGGATACGGCCAGTGCAGGACGGCCCCCGGCTCGGTGACCTCGCGCGAGATCTTGCCGAACGTGAGCACCCAGCCCGACTCACCGGGCGAGACGACGCTCACTCCCGTCGAGAAGTACAGGATCAGCAGCCCGACGATCGCCAGGCGGCGCATGCCGCGCGACAGCGGGTCGAACCCGAGCGGCCGGAAGAAGCGCCGCACGTTGTCCGCCCAGGCGAGATAGAACCGCGTACGTCCGACACTCGGCACCCACATCGCGAGGAGTGCCACGGCGCAGGCGATCTTCACGAACTCGGGAAGCACCTGCGTGTTCGTACCGACAATCGCCGAAGCCACGATTCCCTGCGAGGTATAGAAGGCGTCGACCGCAAAGCCGATCGCCAGGCTCATCAGAGCGATCGACAGGAGGTAGATGATCAGGGCCTTCCGACCGAGATACCTCCGGAGCGCCACCAGCGCTCCCAGGTTCGTGGCGGGCCCGGCCAGCAGGAAGACAACGGCGGCCCCGGGATTCAGTCCCTTCAGAAGAAGCGCGGCGGCCACGGGAGTCGAGCCCGTCGCGCAGACGTACATCGGAATCCCGATGACGAGCATCAGCAGCATGCCGCCGATCCCGCCGAGGACCGGAGTCGCGAACCACTCCGAAGGGATGAGAACCGCGATCAGCCCGGAGAGCAGGAAGCCGAGAACGAGGTACGGCCCCAGCTCGTCGAGCAGCGTGACGAACGAGTAGTGAAGCGTGCCACGAACGCCCGCCTTGCCCTGCGGGACGAGATCGTGGTCGTGATCGTGGTGATCGTGACCATGATCGTGGTCGTGGGAGTCCCCATGGTCATGGGAATGGCTGTGGCAGCCCTGGTCCGCGGCTTCCTCGGCTTCGATCTCCTCGACGGACTTCTCGTCCTTGTCGTGCACGAACCAGTTGACGAACTGTCCGGTCACGATGGCCGTGAGGAACGCGGCGACCGGACGGACGATCGTCAGCACGGGATCGAGGAGTGCGTACGACGTGGCAATCGAGTCGACTCCGGTCTCGGGAGTCGAGATCAGGAACGAGGCCGTCGCTCCGCGGCTCGCTCCTTCGCGACGCAGCGAAGCCGCCACCGGAAGCACCGAGCACGAGCAGAGCGGGAGCGGAACGCCAACGATCGAAGCGGCCGTCACGGACTTCAGGTCGTTGCCCTTGAAGTACCGGAACGCACGACTCCCGGAGATGACCGTCCTCAAGACTCCCGCGAGAAGAAACCCGAGGAGGAGGAAGAAAGCCGTCTCTTTGAAGAGCCAGACGACCTCGGAGAGGAATTCGAGCAGCCAGCTCATTTAAGCCACGGGGAAGCGAATGATTTGCGCAAGCGTCATGAACTTAACATACTTAACGAATCCTATCGATTGTCTGGCAATCGTTTCTTGAAGTTTTTCGCCGAGTCCTTGATGAGCCCCTCAGAGCCGCCGGTTTCGTCGCGCTACGCGTCCTCGGACCGTGTTTCCGCCCGACGGATTCGGGGCCTCGCCAAGGACCTCGAAGCTCGGCTCGACGGGGATGTCCGCCTGGATCCGACGAGCCGCAAGACCTACTCGACGGCGTCGGGAGCCTATGCGATCGAGCCGCTCGGCGTGGTCTCCCCGCGCCACGAGGAGGACTGCCGCCGAGTTCTCGAGTGCCTGAGGGAACGCGAGATCCCGATCATCGCGCGCGGCGCCGGCACGGGAATGGGCGGGCACAACGTCGGCTCGGGCGTCCTACTCGACTTCACCACGCATATGGACGCGTGCCTCGAGCCGCAGCCCGATCGCGGGCTCGTGCGCGTGCAGCCCGGGATCGTGCGCGACGCGCTGAACGAACGGCTCGCGGCCAGCGGACGATTCTTTGCTCCCGATCCCTCCTCCACGGCCCGCTGCACCGTCGGCGGCATGGCGGCCAACAACGCCGGCGGCCTTCGCACCGTCCGCTACGGATCGACGAAGCACCACGTCGAGGGGCTTCGAGCCGTCCTCCCCGACGGCACCGCACTCGCCCTCGGACGGGAGACGACCCAGCCGGCGGATCCTCGCTTCGACCGCATCCGCGAGGCGATCGAAGCCGCGTCCGACGCGATCCGCGCCGAGCCGCCCGGCCCCGAGAAGCACGCCAGCGGATACGACGTCTGGGGATTGCTCGAACGCTTCGACCCGACGCGCCTGTTCGTCGGGTCGGAGGGCACGCTCGGGCTCCTCACCGAGCTGACGCTTCGCACGGAGCCCGTTCCACCATCGCGTGCGACGCTGCTCGCCGCCTTCCGGAGCCTCGAGGGGATGGGCGAAGCCGTCCGCCTGGCCAGGACCGAGGGGGCGTCCGTCATCGAGCTGATGGACCGCACGCTTCTCGACGCGGTGCGAGCCGTCGACCTGCACTTCGAGGTCGACGTCCCCGAGGACGCCGAGGCGCTCCTGTTGATCGAAGTCGTCGGGAACGACTCCGACGAGTCCGCGACGAAGCTCGACGCGATGCGCGCCGCCCTCTCCGACCCCGCGCTCGATCCGTGCCTCCTGCAGACCGCCACGGACGCCGACGAGCAGGACCGGCTGTGGAGCGTGCGCAAGTCGAGCTCGCCGATCATCGCGAGACGCACCGACGACAAGAAGACCCTGCAGATCGTCGAAGACGGAGGCGTGGAGCCCGAGCGCGTGGTCGACTACGTGCGCGGCATCCGCCGGATCTTCGCGGACGCCGGGATCGAGGTCATCCAGTTCGGTCACGCGAGCAGCGGGAACATCCACGTCAATCCGCTGTTCGACGTCACGCGTCGCGACTTCCCACAGCAAGTCCGTCGCGTCGCCGATGCCGTCACCGAGCTCATCATCGGCCTTGGCGGAACGTTGACCGCGGAGCACGGGGACGGACGCGTTCGAGCCCCCTATCTCGCGCGTCGATTCCCGCGCCTCGTCTCGCTGTTCGAGACGATCAAGAAGACGCTCGACCCCGAGAATCTCATGAACCCGGGCGTGATCCTTCCCCTGCCCGGTCAGCAAGTCGAACATCACCTTCGCTATCCGGAAGCCCGTTGACCCGAGGAGCCCCCTGATGCAGAACGCGCGACGCGACATTTCGATTTCGGTACAGACCGGTCCCCTCACCGACGCGAAGGACGCGACGCTCGTCGTGCCCGTCGCCGCGGACACGAAGACGCCTCGCGGAGCGCTCCGCGCGATCGATCGATTGACGGGCGGCGCCATCGGCCGTGCGCTCGCCGGGGGCGCGTTCAGCGGAAAGGCGGGCGAGTCCGCCGCGTTCTATCCGGAATCGGCGGGCCGTCTGAAGCGGATCGTTCTCCTGGGCATCGGGAAGGCCGACGACCTCGATCTCGAGAAGATCCGCGCGTACGCGTCGACGGGCATCCGGCGCGCCGGCGGGGATCGTCGCGTCACGATCGCCGTCCCCGACCGCAAGCGCACGACGGCCGCCGAGCGCGTCCGGGCGGCCGCCGAAGGCGCGGTGCTCGGCGCCTATCGCTTCGATCGCTACCGGACCAAGCCCGAGGAGAGTCGACTCACGGGAGTCACGCTCCTCGCGCCGAAAGCGGACAGCGGCCTGCGTGAGGCCGCCCGCGTTGGACGCGCCGTCGCGAGCGCCGCGAACTTCGCCCGCGATCTGGCGAACACGCCGGCCGCGGACATGCCGCCGGCCGAGATGGCGTCCGAGGCGCGCAAGATGTCGCGCACCCGCGAGCTGCGCTGCCGCATCCTGACGCCGACCCAGCTCGAGAAGATGGGCATGCGGGCGCTGCTCGCCGTGGGCCGCGGCAGCGCGAATCCGCCGCGTCTCATCGAGATCGAGCACGACCCGGGCAAGCGCGCCAAGGGCACCGTGATCCTCGTCGGCAAGGGCATCACGTTCGACACCGGCGGCATCTCGCTCAAGCCGTGGAGCGGAATGTGGGACATGAAGTTCGACATGTCGGGAGCGGCCGCCGTCCTCGGTGCGGTGCGCGCCGCGTGCGACCTGAAGCTTCCGCTCCGGGTCATCGCGCTCGCGCCGTGCGCCGAGAACATGCCGAGTCACAACGCCTACCTCCCCGGCGACGTCCTGAAGACCTATTCCGGCAAGACGGTCGAGGTGCATTCGACGGATGCCGAAGGACGCCTCGTGCTCGCCGACGCCCTGCACTATGCGACGCGCCTCGGCGCCGACGCGATCGTCGACGTCGCCACGCTCACCGGAGCCTGCGTGATCGCGCTCGGGCACCACGCCGCGGGCCTGTTCACCCCCGACGCCAAGCTCCGCGACGGCCTCGTGGATGCCGGTGAAGCCAGCGGCGAGCGCGTCTGGCCGATGCCGGTTCTCGAGCCCTATCGCCGCCAGCTCGACAGCACGATCGCGGACATGAAGAACGTCGGCGGACGCCCGGCCGGCGCGATCACCGCGGCGATGTTCCTGCGCGAGTTCGTGGCGGACATCCCCTGGGCGCACCTCGATATCGCCGGCGTCTCCGACTCCGATTCGAGCCAGGGCTACCACACGCCCGGATCGACCGGTTTCGGCGTCCGGCTTCTGACCCGCTACCTCGAAGAGCGATCGCAGCGCGAGTGAGCCTCGCGCTGCGTCGTTTTTTTTGAACACACATTCCCTTTTCGTTTGCCCGGCCCCTGGATCGGCCCTATACTTCCGTGCCTTCGAGCCACCGGGCCCGTCGGCTCCCTCACTCACCCCGCCTGTCCTTCCGCGACAGACGATCTCTCTCTCACCGCTGCACTCGAGTCACTCGTCCCATCCCGACACGACGCTCGACTCCAACGATTCACCCTCCCACCGCGCCCCCGCCGGAATTCCCGTGGGATCGCACCTCCTCAGCACGATCCGCCCGAGCTCCCGAACGAGCCTCGACTCCCCGGACGTGCTGAGGCCCACCTGATTCAAATTCTGTCTGAAGCCATGCGGAACCCGCTCCCGAGCACGACCGGCCTCCGTTCGACGCTCGGGCGAGTCCACGCTCCGACCACGAGTCCCTGACCTCCGCCATGCCCTGGGGGCTCCTCGGCCGCGCCACGCGACCGGGCTCCCGGGATGGGGAAGGTTTGAAGCCTTCCTCCAGTCCGGGGGTGAAGAGAAGGGGCGCGGAGTTTCACGACCCGTGATCCGAGTCGGACTCGATCGCGGGGATCCGCTGGTTTCAGTCGATCCGCTCACCGTCGCATGGCACCCGGCCACGTCCGGTGCTACCCTCCCGACCAGTCCCGCCGGTATGCCCGGCCCCGCTCCCAGGTCGATGGAGGAACCAAGCGATCACGCGCCAACGAGCCGCGATTGCGGCGCTCGCCCTTCTCGCCCTGTTCCTCGTCATCCGCGCCACGGTCAAGGATCGCGGTGTGCTCGTGCGCAACCGGATCTTCGCCGAGCGTCTCGTGGACGGGACCGATCCATACGAAGACGGCCTCCACGCCCCGTACCCGCTCACCTGGGCTCTCTTCCACAGTGCATTCCTGTGGATGCCGGTTCCGGTCGAGCGCGCTGTGTGGTGCGCGGCCCAGCTCGCCCTTCTCGCGCTCTGGCTCGCGGCGCTGGACCGGGCCGCCCGCACGACCTTCACGCTCGACCGGCGAACGCGTATCCGACTCCTTCTCGTCGCCGCGGTACTGACGTCTCGGTTCTGGCTCCGCGATATGGCCGGGGGCGGATCGAATCTGGTCGTCACCTCCCTCGCTTTCTTCGGGACGATGTACGTCTTCCGCGGACACTCCGTCCGGGGTGCCCTGGCGCTCGGGGCCTCGTGCGCGCTCAAGCTGACGCCATTTCTCTTCCTCCCGTACCTCGCGGTGCGGCGACGCCTCGGCAGCACGGCCGTCACCGCTCTCGTCGCGGGAGCCCTCCTCCTGGCGCCCGCGCTCGTCATGGGCATCGACCGCTACGTCGACACGACGCGCGAGTGGTCGGAGGGCGTCTTCCGGTTCCTCGGGCAAAGCGACCTCGAGGAGGACAGCGGGCACATCATCCCCTTCGAGTGGATGAACCAGTCGCTCCGCAACGCGGTGTTCCGCTACCTCACGGACGTCGAGTACGACCATCCGTGGTACCGGCAAGGGCTCGGTCTTCCCGAAGGCGTCGCCACGTGGATCTTCCGCGCACTCGCGCTCGGTCTCCTCGCGATCTCCGCCTGGGTGCTCGGCCACCGGAGCCGTGACGGCGTCCAGCCGCGCTCCGAGGATCCCGAAGCCGCGATCCGAGAGATCGCTCGCATCGGATGGGTCTTCATCCTGATGCTGCTGCTCTCCCCGATCTCCTGGCGTGCCCACTACGTGTCGACGATCCCCGCGATCTACGTTGTCGCCGTGCACGCGTGGGTCGGCATGCGCGGAAGGTACGCGAGCCGGATCGTACTCGTCCTGTTCTTCCTCCTGGCGAGCGCGACGAACGAGACGTTCTGGGGCAAGGGCGGCAAGGCGCTTCTGCAGGCGCACTACACGGTCACGATCGCGACGCTCCTGCTCCTCCCCCAGCTCGCGAGGATCGTTCTCGATCCGCGCGCGTTCCGGGCTTCGTCAGCTACCGCTTCGGGAACTCTCCCGCCTTCAGTCGACGGAAGTAGTCCCGCGCCGCCCGCATGACGTGAGGCGACAGGAGAAGGGTTGCCGTCATCGTCGGGATGGCCATCAGCGCGAAGACCCCGTCGATCAGGTCGAACACGGCGTCGATCGACATGAGGCAGGCGCCGCCGAGCGTCACCACGTAGAAGACGTTGTAGGGCATGCGGGCCCGGACGCCGAACAGGAACGCCGCGCACTTGCAGCCGTAGTACGAGTACCCGAGCATCGTCGAGAAGGCGAAGCAGACGACGGCAAGGATCAAAAGCGGACGCCCGACGCCCGGGAGCGCCGTCTCGAAGGCCTGCGTCGTCAGCGTGACGCCGCTGTCCGCCGACGTTTCCCAGACGCCCGTCGACAGGATCACGAGCGCCGTCGCGTTGCAGACGATCAGCGTGTCGACAAGCGGACCGAGCATGGCGACCAGTCCCTCGCGGACCGGCTCGCGGGTCTTGGCGGCGCCGTGCGCGAGCGCCTCGGTCCCGATCCCGGCCTCGTTGCTGAACGCGGCACGCCGGATTCCGAGGATGATCATCGATCCGAGCGCCCCACCTTGCGCGGCCTCGGCGGTGAACGCGTCTTGAAGGACCATCCCGAGGAGTCCGGGGATCTCGGCCACGTTCGAGCCGAGGATCACGAGCGCTGCACCGAGGTACAGCACGACCATACCGGGGACGAGGCGGGCGGCCACCGCGGCGATCCGCGTGATCCCGCCGAAGATGACGAGCGACACGAGCACCATGACCACGACGCCGACCATCGCGTCGCCGACCATCGGGCTCTCGACGAACCAGCCGCTCGGCGTGAAGACCTCGTCGCGAAGGATCTGCGTCAGCTGATTCGACTGCACGACGGCGAGCGAGCCGATCAGTCCCGCGATACTGAAGAAGATCGCGAGCGGACGCGCGCGCGGGCCGAGCCCTTCTACGATGAAGTACATCGGGCCGCCCTGCACTTCCCCGGTCTCGTCCTTGCCTCGGTAGAGGATCGCGAGCGTGCACGTGAAGAACTTGGTCGCCATCCCCACAAAGGCGCTCACCCACATCCAGAAGAGCGCCCCCGGGCCTCCCATTCCGATGGCAAGCGCGACGCCGCTGATGTTCCCCATCCCCACGGTCGCCGCGAGCGCGCTCGAGAGTGCGCGGAAGTGACTCACCTGGCCGGGATCGCTCGGGTCGTCGTAGCGGCCCCGAAGAATCGAGAGCGCGTGAGGGAGGAAACGCAGCGGCAGGCCGCGCGCGTACAGCATGAAGAAGAGGCCGCCGCCCACGAGGAGGATCGCGACCGGCCAGTTCCAGACGAACGACGAGAACGCGGCGAGCGCGTCATCGATCGCGTCGGTGAAGGCGAGTGGCGACATCCCGACGCCCCCGCCGATGCTGCTGGCTCGCTCGAACAAGAATCCCTCCCGGTCGGTTCCGCGGGATTATACCGACGCGCGAGAAGTCGATCCACTCCTCGCTACGGGAGACCCGGACGAGAGGTCAGCGGAGGCGGCCGCCCGCGGCGATCGCCGGCACGCGCCCGAAGAGCCGCCACGTGAGCCGATCGAGCCCCGCGGCGAGCAGCGTCGCGCGTCGGTGGATCCGCGGCTCGGCGAGGACGCGAAGCTTGAGCGCGGGCGAGATCAACAGCCGGTCGGCCAGCCAGTCGACGAGCACGCCGAGCGGCGCGTCCAGGCACGGGATGCGATCGTGCAGCGCTGCGGTCTCGGCCGAGAGCTCGCACAGACCGCGAAGCGACGTGAGGAGCGCTCGTCTCGCGAAACGCTCGATATCCTGACTCGGCGGATCGATCTCTTCGCACCGAGTCACGCGCGCCCGCAAGAGCGGCTCTTCGGTGAGCACCTCGACGACCTCTCCGCGCGAAAGTCCGCGGATGCGGATGAATAGCCCCGTCTCTGCCTCCACGCAGTCCTCGACGCGACCGATTCCGACCGCTCGCGCGAAGCCCGCATCACCACCGACGAGCGTGGTGCCGAGAGACGCGGCAACGATACGCCCTTCCGCGAACCGCGACCGCAGCGACCGGGGGATCCGGTCATCGTAGACACAGGAAGAAAGGACCGCGCCGGGAAGGAGAACGCGACCCGGTTCGATGAGCACGGGAGCGATCCCGCTCCACGCGTGGAAACCACCGTCGATCTTCAAGAAAACACCCGAGAACTGCAAGGATTGGGAAACGGGCTCCCGTCGGGGAGCGATGAAGTGACGGTGGGAATTGTGGGCGGCGAGCCCGATCGTAACCGGGAAGCCCGAGATCGTCAACGGCGCTTGAACGCACTCGATCGAATTGATACGAGCCTATCCCTGATCGCGGAGGAATCATGTCGGACAAGCCCTGGTCCCGCCTCTCGAAAGAGACGGTCTTCACCTGCCCGTACTACAAGCTCTCGCACGATCGCTACCGGCTTCCGTCCGGCGCGGAGCAGGACTATCACTATGTGGATATCCCGGGCTCGACGATGGTCGTCCCCGTCCTCCCCGACGGCACGTTGATCCTCGTCTCGCAGCATCGCTACCTCGTCGGCAAGAAGAGCCTCGAGTTCCCGGCCGGCGGCATGAAGGAAGGCTACGAAGCGCTCTTCAACGCGAAGGAAGAGCTGCGTGAAGAGACGGGCTACGAGGCGAAGAGCTGGGAGCAGGTCGGCGAGTTCGCGCCCTACAACGGAGTGTCGAACGAGCTGTGCCGCGTCTTCGTCGCGCGCGACCTCGAGTCGGTCGGCCCCGAGCCCGAGCCCACCGAAGAGCTCGAGATCGTCCACCTCACCCCCGACGACATCCGCGCCCGCATCGCGAGCGGCGAGCTATGGGACGGGATGACGATCGTGAGCTTCACGCTGTATGAGGCTTGGCGGGGGTAGCCTGCTACCTCCCTCCGGGAATCTCTACTTGAATCTCCAAATCATCCCGCGAGCCCGTCACCGTGACTTCCGTCAGCACGTTGGTGTCGGCGCCTTGCTGGTTGAACTGGGAGATCTCGAAGCGGCCTTCGTCGAGGCCGTCGAAACGGAAGCGGCCTTCTTCGCCGATGAAGGCGAACTTGGTGGCCCCGCTTTCGCTCGAGAGGAGGATGGCGGTCTGTGAGGCGAGCTCGCCGTTCGGGAATCTCGCGATGCCCGAGATGGAGAAGCCGCTTCGCATGCGGACGGTGATGTCGGTGCTATCGCCCGGGGCGAGGTGGAGCTCTTTACGCTCCATCACGTAGTTCTGATGGCGGATGACGAGCACTTGCTCGGAGGCGTCGGGGATCTCGGTGATCTCGAACCGGCCGTCCTTGTCGGTGCGCGTGCCCTGCCCCATCATCGACTGGAAGAAGCTCGCGCTTCCGCTCTCACCGGGCGACTGGAACGAGATCTGCGCTCCGCGCAAGGGATCGCCCGTCTGATCGATGAGGACGAGGCCTCGCACGGTGCCCGATTCGGCGAGGGTCGCTTTCACGCGCTTGCGCTCGCCGACCTTCAGGGTCAGCTCTTCCTGGAAGCGCGTGTATCCCGTAGCTCGCACCTCGAGGCCATACTGCCCCGGCTCCAGATCCTGGAACGAGAACTCGCCGGTCGACGTCTCGAAGCTCCGGCCGCGATCCGACATGAGGAACGGCATCTCGTCGTTCCGCTCCTCGTCCATCCGGCGCAGGCTCACCTTGAACTCGGTGACCGGGCGCCCCGATCCGGCCTCGCGCACGATCCCGTCGATCCGAGCCTCGGGAACCAGGACGACCTCGATCGTCCCCGAATCCGGGAACACGCCGGTGACCTCGCCGGGCACGAAGCCGTCGAGCTCCGCGCGCACGACCATGGTCTCGCGCGGGATCCCGACCGCCCGGAACATGCCGAAGTCGTCGGTCGCCGTCGTGGCGAGGGACGCACCGATCATGCGGCGCATCATCTCTCCGCGCATCGTGCCCATCTCGCGCGAGAGCTCGTCGTTCTCCTGGAAAACCTTGACGCGCGCACCCGCCAGCGGATTGCGGCCCTGATCGACCACGATGCCCTCGACGACGCCGCCCGGATCGAGCGTGAACTCGAGCGACACCGATCCGCCGTCGGCCAGCGTGATCTTCTGGGTATCCGAGGCGGCGAACTGCACGCCCTTGGCTTCGACGTCGTAGGCGCCCGGCGTCACGCGCTCGAACAGGAAGCGCCCCTCTTCGTCGGTGAAGACCTTCCGCCCGCCGGAGGGGATCCCCATCATCGCGAAGATCATGCCCTGCTCGTTGTCGCCCGTATCTCGACCCAGCCGAACCTGCACGCCCTGGAGCGGATACTCGCCGTCGCGCACGACTCCCTCGACGCGTCCCCCTGAAACGAGCGACATCTCGACGAACGGTGCCGGCTGCCCCTTCTCGGCTTTCACGTTGTCGGAGAACGCGGCCGAGTACTGCGGATGGCTCGCCTTGAGACGCATGTTGCTGCCGAAGTCGATGCTTCCACCCATCTTCATGCGGAAGCGTCCCTCGAGATCCGTCACCGTCGCGTTCGTGAAGAGCGTATCGCTCAGGAACTCGGGCGCATCCTCCGGCGGCACGACCTGCACGAGCGCGCCGACCAGGCCGGCACCGTCCGGGCCCTTGACGATCCCTTCGACTTCGGTCTGCGGAAAGAGCTCGATGCGCGCGTTGCCGGCGTCGATGACGTCCTTGCCGACCTGCTCGCGCTCGGTGATGTAGTCGCTGTGCTTGACGGTCACCTGGACGCGCTTCGGTTCGCGCACGCGCCGCTCGAAGTCGAGTCCGCCCGGAGCCTCGTCGCCCGGCGTGACGTTGGCCAGCCGGAAGCGACCGTCGCTGTCGGTCTCGGCAAGCTCGCCCCCGGCGCGTACCTTCGCGCCGGCGATCGGCTGCCCGTCCACACCGCTCACCACGATGCCGTCCACCTGCCATCCGGGGCCGAGCGTGATCGTCGTCCCGGATCCGACCTCGACGTTCTCGACCACCTTGCGCGCGAATCCCTTCGCATGCGCGGTCAGCCCGTACTTCTTCTTGCTGAGCCCGCCGATCGAGAACTGGCCGCTGTTGCCGGTGCGAACGCGCGTACGGCCCGTGACGTCATCCGTCGAGAAGGGCATGAAGTTCCCCTGCCCTCGCATCGGGTACGCCTGAACGAGCGCACCGACGATCGGCGTTCCGCCCTCGTCGAGCACGCGGCCGTACACGGCCTCACCCGGGTCGAGCTCGAGCGTTCCCACGTCGGTCACCCCGCCCTGCTTCGCAGCGACCGGACGCTCGAGCGGGATGTGACCCGGCTGATCGATGCGCAGGTCGTAACTGCCGGGGACCACGGCGTCGAGCACGAACGATCCGTCCGCGCGGCTGTACGTCTCGACCGGTTCTTCTTCGAGCATGCTCGTGAACGAGCGAACGATCTCGGCGATGCCGCCGGGGAACGGGAGCTGCGGAGTCTCGTCGGTCGGCTCGAGCCGGACGTGGATCCCCTCGAGCGGCGAGCCGCCCATGTCGGTGATGAACCCCGAGACTTCGGCTCCGGGCTCGAGCACGACGAGCACGCCCGTGTTGCCGGTATTGACCGCGTCGACGAGCACCGGCGCCGCACCCTCGCGCAACGCGAGGAGGTCATAGGCACCGTTGGGAAGCGTGTCGATCTCGAACTCGCCGTTCGGGCCGCTGGTCGCGACGATCGGACCTCGCAGGAACTCGCCGTTCACGTAGCCCATCACTTCGCGGATGATCTTCGTGAAGCTCGCCATGCCTGGCGGATGGTAGATGGCGGTCACGGTGACGCCCGAGACCGGTCCACCGGCCGGGTCGAGCACGCGGCCCGCGATCTTCGAACCGTGGTCGAGGTCCACCTGGAGATCGCGCGTCGTTCCCTCCTCGACCGGAAGCGGCGAGCCGAGATTGAAGACGTGTCGACTCGCCAGCGTCAGCGGGAAGTACGTGCCCGGAGCGAGGCGGCGATACTCGAACCAACCCTCGCGATCGGTCCGCGTCGGCGCGCCCGTGGAGGCGAAGGCGACGAGCTCGCGCCGCACCGCATCGATCAGACCGCGCAGATCGTCGAGCGCCTCGAGGGTGACGATCTCCTCGACGCGATCGATCGTGGCGTAGACTTCCGAGAGCGCGAACATCCGCACCGTCGCTCCGCCGACCGGTCCGTCGGGGCCGACAACGCGTCCGCGAACGAGCGGCGGATCATCGGGATCGACGACGATGTCCGGGGCCGGCTCGTCACCGAGAGTCGCTGCCTGGCGATCGACACGCTCGCGGGCTGGAGGAAGCGGGTTCGGATCTTCCTCCCGGGTGGCGTCGGCGCGATCCCGCGGACGCAGGCTCTCGGGGAGGTCGTCGCCGCGGCCGAGCTCCCGCAGGACGAGGAACCCGGCGCCGCCCAGGACGACGAGGAAGAGAACGAGAAAGATCCAACCGGACGAGCCACGCTTCTGCATCGATGGAATCTCCTTCGGTGCGGCCTTCAGTCTTGCCTTCGCGCGGTTCGGACCCTGTGGGCGAAGTATACCGCCTGGGGGTCGCTCCGAGCAAGCACGCGCGAATCAGCCCAGAGTGACGAGCACGACGCCCGACAGCCCGAGCGTGATCGCCGCGAGCTTCCGCCGCGTCACCGGCTCGTGAAGAAAGATCGCCGCGAGGATCAGCACGAAGATGCTGTTCGACTGGTTCAGGATAGCGGCTCGGCTGGCCTCCGCGTACTTGAATCCCGCGGTCCAGAAGACGAGGGCGAGGTACGTGCCGAGGATCGACCCCGGCACCGACCACGCCCAGACCCGCGACGGCGTGAAGCAACGGATCGTCTCCCGGCGGTCCTTCGGATTCGCGGCGGCGAGCACCAGAAGGACGAGGAGTGCCGCGCCCGTCCGGATCCAGCTCACCCAGAACACCGATCCCCCCTCCGCCGGACGCTTCATCATGACGACGCCGATCGCCACCGTGATCATGGCCCCCGCGCCGTAGGCGATCCCGATCCACAGATCGCGCCGGGACATCGAGTCCCCCGACTGCGGTGAGGCCATCGTGAAGAGCGCCCCGAGGATCAATCCGAGCCCGATCCAGTCGGCCGCGCCGAGCGATTCCCCGAGAAACGCGAACGAGAGGAAGATCACGCACGGACTGTACAGGCACTCGACGATGGAGCTTCGGCCCGCCCCGAGTCGGTTGAGCCCGTGAAAGAACAGCGTATCGGAAAGCGTGACCCCGATGATGCCGCTCGCGACGAGCACCATGTAGTCCGAGAACGGAAGCGGAGGGAAGAGATCGTGTCCGATCACGAACAGCGACGCCGCGAGCAGGACGACGGCGATCGTGGTCTTGAAGACGTTGAGCGGCAGCGGCGGGATGCGCTCGCCGCTTCGCTTGAAGAGCACCACGGCCGAAGCCCAGGTCATCGCGCAGACGACGGCGTAGATCTCGCCCAGCCGCTCCGAGCCGGAGCCCCCCGCCGCGCCGGCGGGGACGATCTCGAGAATCCAGGTCACGCGCCGGAACCGGGACCCGCGTTCGAGAGCTCCTCGAGGACCAGGATGAGCGCCTGCGTTCCGAGGCGGCCGTTGCCCTTCGCGAGAAGGCTCGTGTAGAGCTGGTGGACGAGCGCCAGCCCGGGCAGGACGATCTGCATACGCTGCGCTTCGGCGAGCGCGATGCCCATGTCCTTCACGAAATGCTCCACGAAGAAGCCGGGATCGAAATCGCGACGCAGGATGCGCGGCGCGTAGTTGTCGAGGGACCAGCAGCCGGCCGCGCCCTTGCCGATCGCCGCGATCATCTCCTCGACGTCCAGCCCGGCGCGGTGCGCGTAGAGCAGGCTCTCCACCATCCCGATCATCGTCGACGCGATCAGGATCTGATTCGCCATCTTGGTGTGCTGGCCGGACCCGGCCGGGCCGAGATGACGAAGGTTCTTTCCGAAGGTCTCGAGGATCGGAGTGATGCGACGGACGGCCTCGGCGTCGCCGCCCATCATCACCGAGAGTCGCGCTTCGCGGGCGCCCACGTCCCCCCCGGAAACCGGGGCGTCGACCGACAGGACGCCGCGCTCGGCGGCCCGCTCCGCGATCTCGCGCGCCAGCGAAGGCTCGCTCGTGGTCATGTCGACGAGGATGCTTCCCTCACGCGCTCCTGCGAGGACCCCGTCGTCCCCGAAGACGACCTCACGGACGTCCGCCGGGTATCCGACGATCAGGAAGACGACGTCGGAGGCATCCGCGACGGCGCGCGGCGTGTCCGCCCAGGTCGCACCGCCCTCGACCAGCGCCTCGGCGCGCGAGCGCGTTCGCGTGGTGACGGTGACGTCGTAGCCGGCCGCGCGGACGTGTCCGCACATGGACGCGCCCATCACGCCCGTACCGATCCAGCCGACGCGCGTGGCGCCGGGGCTCGCCGTGTCGCCCGAGCTCATCGGATCAGCTCCGCGCCTCCGCGGTGGCCGTCGCTTCCTCGTGGATCTCCTGCAGGGATCGGACGCTCACCACGCCCTCCTGCAGACAGCGGATCCCTTCGACGGCGGCACGCGCGCCCGAGAGCGTCGTGATCGCGAGCACGCCGTGGTCATTGGCGGCGCGGCGCATCGACCTGTCGTCCAGATGGCTCGATTTGCCGAGCGGCGTGTTGATGAGCAGATCGACATCGCCGTTCTTGAGCCGGTCGACGACGTGCGGGCGTCCCTCGTTGACCTTGTGCACGGTGTCGACCTCGACACCGGCTTCGCGCAGGCATTCGGCCGTCCCGCTCGTCGCGAGCAGATGGAAGCCGAGCCCCGCGAGATCGCGCGCGATCGGAACGACGTTCTGCTTGTCGTTGTCGTGCACCGAGATGAACACCGTGCCGCCGGCGGGCAGCGTGACGCCGGTCGACTGCTGCGCTTTCGCGAACGCGAGCCCGAACTGCGGATCGCATCCCATGACCTCGCCCGTGCTCTTCATCTCGGGACCGAGCAGCGTGTCGACTCCCGGGAACTTGGCGAACGGGAATACCGACTCCTTCACGAAGTAACCGGGCGGAACCGGCTCCTCGGTGAAGCCGAGCTCTTCGAGCGTCATACCGACCATCACCTTGGCGGCGATCTTCGCGAGCGGCACGCCGGTCGCCTTCGACACGAACGGCACCGTGCGACTCGCGCGTGGGTTCACCTCGATGACGTAGACGCGATCGTCCTTGATCGCGTACTGAATGTTCATGAGCCCCTTCACGCCGAGCGCCTTGCCGAGCGTCTGCGTGTAGTCGCGCATCGTCTGCACGTGCTCTTCGGGGATGAGGTAGCTCGGCAGCACACAGGCACTGTCACCCGAGTGCACGCCCGCTTCCTCGATGTGCTGCATGATGCCGCCGATGACCACCCGCTCGCCGTCGCACACGGCATCGACGTCGGCCTCGAAGGCGTCCTCGAGGAACCGGTCGATCAGGATCGGGTTGTCGAGCCACTCGCGCGCGGCCTCGGCGATGTATCGCTCGAGCTCGCGGTCGTCGTAGACGATCGCCATGGCTCGACCTCCGAGCACGTAGCTCGGTCGCACGACCACCGGGTAGCCGATGCTGCGGGCGCTCTCGAGGGCTTCCTCGTAGTTGCGCGCCGTGGCCCACGCCGGCGAGGGAATGTCGAGCTTCTCGAGGAGCTTCCCGAAACGCTCGCGGTCCTCCGACAGGTCGATCGAATCGGGCGACGTGCCGAGGATCTTCACGCCGGCGGCCTCGAGGCCCTTCGCCAGGCGAAGCGGCGTCTGACCGCCGAACTGGACGATCGCGCCCTCGGGCTTCTCGACGTCGCAAACGTCGAGCACGTCCTCGATCGTGAGCGGCTCGAAGTAGAGCTTGTCGGCGGTGTCGTAGTCCGTCGAGACGGTCTCGGGGTTGTTGTTGACCATCAAGGTCTCGAACCCCTCTTCGCGCAGCGCCAGCACCGCGTGGACGCAGCAGTAGTCGAACTCGATGCCCTGGCCGATCCGGTTCGGGCCGCCCCCGAGGATGATCACCCGTCGGCGCTCCCCGATCTCGACCTCGGTCTCGGTCTCGTAGGTCTTGTAGTGGTACGGCGTCCTCGCCTCGAACTCGGCGCCGCAGGTGTCCACCGTCTTGAAGACCGGTTCGATCCCGGCGCCCTTTCGGCTCGCGCGCACCTTCGTCTCGTCGGTGTCCCACAGGTGCGCGAGCTGTCGGTCGCTGAAGCCGAGCTCCTTGGCGCGCCGGAGCGACGCCGGGGGTACGTCGTCCGCGTTGAAAGAGCGGATCCGCCCCGCCGCGTCGACGATCTCCTTGAGGTTGTGCAGGAACCAGGGGTCGACACTCGTGAGGTGATGAACCTGGCTCACGCTCATCTCGGACTGGAGCGCGTACTGGATGTAGAAGAGCCGCTCCGGGTTCGGCGTCATCAGCTTCTCGCGGAGGCGATCCGGGTCGATCTGACCCCTGCCGTCGTCGCCGAAGCCGTAGCGTCCGATCTCGAGGGACCGAAGCGCCTTCTGGAGCGATTCCTTGAACGTACGACCGATGGCCATCGTCTCGCCGACGCTCTTCATCTGCGTGCCGAGATGCGCGGCGGTGTCGGGGAACTTCTCGAAGGTCCAGCGCGGGATCTTCGTGACGACGTAGTCGATGGTCGGCTCGAACGACGCCGGCGTCTCTTTCGTGATGTCGTTCGGGATCTCGTCGAGCGTGTATCCGACG
>CAZQZX010000118.1:0-20633 GCA_964597885.1 uncultured Planctomycetota bacterium | reverse complement strand
TCGACAGCGCCTCGATGAGGGCGCGCAGGTAGCGGTGACTCGCATCCACCGACGAGATCTGCACGCACTCGTCCGGCGAGTGAGCGCCTTCGATCCGCGGTCCGACGGAGATCATCTGGATCCCGGGGCAGGCCTTGCCGATCACGCCGCACTCGAGGCCGGCGTGGATGGCCTTGCACTCCGGGGCGACACCGACCACGTCTTCGTGCACGCGGATCGCGGTCTTCAAGAGCTCGGCGTCGGGGTCGGGCGACCACCCGGGGTACTCGCCCTCTTCGCGCGATCGAGCCCCGGCCAGCTTCGCGATCGAGTGGAGTCCGGCGTTGAAGGCATCGAGCGACGACTTGATCGACCCGCGGCTGAGCATCCCGACCGCGAGCTCGTCTCCTTCGAGGCGGACGGTCGCGAGGTTCGTCGAGGTCTCGACAAGCCCGGGAACGGCGAGGCTCATCGCCTGCACGCCGTTCGGAAGCGAGGTCAGCAGCAGGAGCGCACGATCCCGCGACGCCTCGTCGAGAACCGTCGCGTCCGGCGGGAACGCCACCTCCGACACCTCGATGGCGACGTCCGGCTCGACGCGCGCGAGCTCGGAACGGATCTGGGCGGCCTGGGCCTCGACCGTCGCCGTCAGCGTATCGAGGTCGCCCGGATCGACGGTCACGATGGCCGTGGCCTCGCGCGGGATGGCGTTGCGGAGCTTGCCGCCGCGCAGGTCCCCGATCTCGAGCGAGACGGCGTCCGCCGCATGGCGCAGGACACGCGCCATCAGCTCGTTCGCGTTGCCACGCTGCTCGTGGATGTCGCAGCCGGAGTGTCCGCCGCGAAGGCCCGAGATCGAGATCTCGCGCGCGACGCGTCCGGCGGACTGCGCCGTCCGCTGGATCGGCAGGTCGATGAGGACGTCCACCCCGCCGGCGCATCCGATGTAGATGGCGTTCTCTTCCTCGGTATCGAGATTGATCATCCGGCGGCCGCGAAGGAAGTCGCCCTTCAGGCCGAGCGCGCCGGTCATGCCCGTTTCTTCGTCGATCGTGAAGAGGAGCTCGAGCGGTCCGTGCTCGAGGTCGGGATCGTCGGCGATCGCGAGCGACATCGCCACTCCGATCCCGTTGTCCGAGCCGAGCGTCGTGCCGCGCGCCCGCACCCAGTCGCCGTCCACGAAGGCGTCGATCGGATCCCGCTCGAAGTCGTGCTCGGTGTCGCTGTTCTTCTCGTTGACCATATCGAGATGCCCCTGCAGCACGACGATCGGCGCGCTCTCGTGGCCCGGCGTCGCCGGTACCTCGGGCACATCGATCACGACGTTGCCGACGTCGTCGCGCCGGGCCGTGCAGCCGAGTCGTTCGGCGACCGAGAGGACGTAGTCCGCGCACGCCGCTTCGTTCCCCGAGCCGCGCGGGATCTGCCGGATCGCGTCGAAGTGCTTCCAGACGAGGGCGGGGTTCAGCTCGAGCAGCGTCGCGGTCATATCGGACAACCTCCTTCGCAAAGACGGACTTCGGGGACGGACCGACCAGGCCCGGTGATCGAGGGCAGCCAGGCGGCGCCCCCAAGCGGCAGTCTAGGCACGCCCCGATCCGCATGCAAGTCGGCCGCGTGGGCGTTTGGCCCGCACTCCGGGCCCATGGTACACTCGCGCACCTCTCGCGGCGCCGCGCGCTCCCGGGTCGCGCACGGAAGACACCCCCGCGGTTGGCCCAAGCAGGAGACGGATCCCGCGATCGGTCGCCCCCGCGCCGGTCTCGGCGGAAAGCGCAGCGCCATGCACGTCGTCCACATCGCCTCCGAGGCCACGCCGTACGCTCGCACGGGCGGGCTCGGCGACATGGTGGCCTCTCTCGCCCGCGACCTCGCCTCCCGCGGGCATCGCATCGACGTCTATCTGCCCCACTACCGGCCCGTTCAGGAATTCGAGACGGTCGTCGACGGCGAGCCGTACTCGGTCCGCGTCGGCACCGAGACCTGCCCGGTGCGGACCCGGCGCATCGAGGCCGGGAAGGACGAGCCCGAGTTCCGCTTCATCGAGCACGTGACGTTCGAGCGCGAGGGTATCTACGGGCCGAGCCACGGTTCGTATCCCGACAACGCGGCGCGCTTCACGCTGTTCCAGCGGGCGGTCCTCGCGGACCTCGCGCGCCGGGGCGTGACGCCCGACCTGCTGCACGCGCACGACTGGCAGGCGGCGCTGGTGCCGATCTTCGCCAAGAAGAGCGAGCCGCGGCGACCGACGCTGCTGACGATCCACAATCTCGCGCACCAGGGGCGCTTCGGCTCCTCGGAGCTCGCGCTGACGGGGCTCGGCGAGGATCACTTCCATCCCGGCGACCTCGAGTTCCATGGCGACATGAACTGGCTCAAGGGCGGTATCGTCAACGCCGACCGGATCTCGACGGTAAGCCCCACCTACGCCGGCGAGATCCAGAGCGAGGAGTTCGGGTGCGGGCTCGAGGGCGTGCTGCAGCATCGAAGCGCGGCGCTCTCCGGGATCGTGAACGGAATCGATACGACGATCTGGAATCCGGCGGACGATCCGCTGATCCCGCACGCGTTCACCGCCGCCGATCTGTCGGGCAAGGCGGCGTGCAAGCGCGCCCTCCAGGAACGCGTCGGGCTTGCGGTGAACGACGACGCGGCGCTGTTCGGCGTCGTGGCGCGGCTCGCGTCGCAGAAGGGCATCGACCTGCTGCTCGAGAGCACGGGCGAATGGCTCGCGCACGGACCGGCGCAGATGGTCGTGCTCGGGGTCGGCGACCCGAACCTGGAGCGCTCGCTCTCGGGGCTCGCCGCGCACGCCCCGGATCGCGTGGCCGCCCTGCTCCGCTTCGACGACGAGCTCGCCCACTGGATCGAGGCCGGCTCGGACTTCTTCCTCATGCCGAGCCGCTACGAGCCGTGCGGGCTCAATCAGCTCTACAGCCAGCGCTACGGCACGCTGCCGATCGTCCGGAACACGGGCGGTCTCGTCGACACCGTGATCCCCATCAACTGGCCGACGCCGGGATCCCCCGATACCGCGACCGGCTTTGCCTTCGGCGACCTGACCACGGGCGCACTCGCCGGTACCATCCGCGAGGCGCTCCGCATCTACGAGCACGAGAGAGAGACCTTCGATCAGATGAGACAGAACGCGATGGCGCAGGACTTCTCCTGGAGTCGATCCGCGGATCGATACGAGGAGCTCTACACGGACGCGATCGAGCGCTTCCGATCGGAGGGCGTCGCATGAGAGGGCCCGTCCGCATCCTGTCGTTCCTGCTCGCCGGAGGCATGGGCTCGCGCCTCGGGCCGATGACGTGGTACCGAACCAAGCCGGCGGTGCCGTTCGGCGGACAGTACCGCATCGTCGACTTCGCGCTCTCGAACTTCGTGAACTCGGGCCTGCACTCGATCTACGTGCTCACCCAGTTCAAGAGCCAGGAGCTCTCCGAGCACATCAACCGCGCGTGGTCGATGGGCAGCCTCATCCGCGGCCAGTTCATCACGCCGGTGCCGGCGCAGATGCAGACCGCGGGTCGCACCTGGTACAAGGGAACCGCCGACGCGATCTACCAGAACATCCCGCTGATCCTCGAGCGAAAGCCCGAGCAGATCGTCGTGTTCGGAAGCGACCACATCTACAAGATGGATATCGAGCAGATGTGGGAGTACCACATCGAGAAGAAAGCGGACGCCACGATCGCGTGCCTGCCGACGCCCATCGAGGAGGCCTCGCGCTTCGGCGTCATCCAGATCGACGACGACTGGAAGATCGTCGGCTTCGAGGAGAAGCCCGAGAAACCGAAGCCGATCCCCGGACGCCCCGACCTCGCGCTCGTCTCGATGGGCAATTACATCTTCGATACCGAGTTCCTGAAGGACGCGCTCATCGACGATGCCGAGCGCGAGGACTCGGCGCACGACTTCGGCCGCAACATCCTACCGCGGTCCGTGCAGAGTCACCGGCTGTTCGCCTACGACTTCCGTCGAAACCGGATCCCGGGCGCCAAGAGCGAGGACAACACCTACTGGCGCGATATCGGGACGATCGAGTCGTACTGGGCGGCGAGCATGGACCTTCGCGCTACGACGCCAGCGCTCGACCTCTACAACCGCCAGTGGCCGATCTACGGCGGGCACGACGGGCCGCCGCCCATCAAGTTCGTTCACAGCGAAGAGGGCCGGACCGGCCGCGCCGTCGACTCGACGGTCTGCGGCGGGACGATCATCTCGGGCGGAACCGTGCACTCGTCGATCATCGGGAAGTACGTCCGCGTGAACTCGTTCAGCTCGGTCGACGAATCGATCCTCTTCGACGGCGTCACGGTCGGACGCGGCGCCAAGCTCACCCGCTGCATCGTCGACGAGCAGGTGGTGATCGAGGAGAACGACTGCATCGGATTCGACGAGGACAAGGACCGCGAGCGAGGATTCCACGTGACGGACGACGGCATCGTGGTGGTCGGCCGTACGCCGTACGGGCCGAACGACCCCTGGCGATCGACCTGAGGGGACGACGCATGCGTCCCCGCTCCGACGAGCCTCGCATCCGGACCCTCGCCGACGGAACGGTGCGACACCGAAGCCCGTTCACCGACACCGAGGTGTGGAGCGTTCCCACGCGCCAGCATCGCCCGCGGCCGGCCGACTCGGTGGCCCCCGCTCGCCCGATCGATGCGCGCGATCCCGAGGGCCACTGCGACTTCTGCGCGGCGAACTACCTCCGGACCACTCCCGAGAAGACGCGGGTGCGGCTCGATCCCGCGACCGGCGATACGGTCGTCGACCGCCGACGCCCCGCCTCCCGTCTCGACGAGGATCGGGCGGCGTTCCGGCGCATCGCCAACCTGTACGAGATCGTCCCGCTCGACTACTGGATACGCGAACGCGGCTACCGACCGTCGGAAGACCGCCTGGCGTGGCAGGCCGACTACCTCGCCGAGCCCGCGGGCGAACGTCACGTACGCTCGCTCCTCGCGGCCCGCGACGCTCACACCGGGGTCGACGCCGACGCACTCGACGCCGAAGCCCTGCGGGAACGCTCGCTGCCCTTCTTCGCGGGCGCCCACGAGCTGATCGTCGCCGAGCGCCACTACGCGCGCGGGGCCGCCTCGTCCGCCGAGCTCGCCGGATCGGGAAGCCTGACGCCGGACGAGCATCACGCGTACGTCCGGCTCACGCTCGAGGCCGCGGCCGCGATCGCCGCCGGCAACGACCACGTTTCGACGGTGGCCGTCTTCCAGAACTGGCGGTCGGAGGCCGGGGCGAGCTTCGAGCATCTCCACAAGCAGCTCCTCGGCATCGACGCGCCCGGGCGCCTCCTCGCACGCAAGGAGGCCTGGCTCGCCGACGACCCGGACGCCCTGCGCCGCCACGCCTCGGAGCTCGTCGACCGGGAGAGCCTCGGAATCGCCCGCGCGGGAGGGAACGCCCTCGCCTACGTGGAGGTCGGGCAGCCGTACCCGACGGTGACGATCCTCCACCTCGGCGAGGAGACCCGACCGGACCGGATCCCGGACTCGGAGCTGCGCGCGTTCTCCGACCTCCTCCACGCCTGCCATCGGGCGCTGGGGCCGGACCTGCCGCTCAACGAGGAGTGGCAGATGCGCCGCCCCCGCACCGATCGGCCGATGCCGCTCCACGTCCACCTCCGATTCCGCGACCACACGGTCGCCGGATTCGAGGGCGTCACGGGGATCCACGTCAGTCCGCTCCGGCCGGAGGACGTGCGCGATCGCGTCACCGACGGGCTTCGCCGCGCCGCCGCAAACGGCGCCCTCCAGGGCCTGGAGATCGGTCTCTAGGCCGGGTTTGCACGTCCCGCACCCCGTGCTAAACTCTCGGTTTTTCCAATCCGGACCCCCAGCGAGACTCCTACCGATGAGCGATCCTCAACCGCGGGCCTCCAAGCACGGCCTCGAGAAGCACGGAATCGTACCCGGTGACGTGCACTGGAACCTGACTCCCGCGGCTCTGTACGAGCACATCGCCCGACGCGGCGAAGGGATGATCTCGGCCGACGGTCCGGTCGTCGTGCACACCGGCATCCACACCGGTCGTTCCGCGCAGGACAAGTTCCTCGTGGAAGACCCCGAGACCCGCGACAAGGTCTGGTGGGGCCCGGTGAACAAGCCGATCTCGGAAGAGAAGTTCGACGCGCTCCTCGGCCGCGTACAGGCCTACCACCAGGGACGTGAGCTCTTCGTCCTCGACTGCCACGTCGGCGCCGACAGCGAGTACAAGCTTCCGCTTCGCGTCGTCACGCCGAACGCCTGGCACTGCCTGTTCGCGCGATGCATGTTCATCCCGCTCACCGAAGAAGCGGAGATGCGCGAGCACGATCCCGAGTTCACGGTGCTCCACGCGCCGGAATTCCTCGCGGATCCCGAGCGGGACGGCACGCGCTCGCAGACGTTCATCATCCTCCACCTCGCCCGCAAGATCGCCATCATCGGCGGTACGAGCTACGCCGGCGAGATCAAGAAGTCGATGTTCACCGTCATGAACTTCCTGCTGCCGCAGAAGAAGGTCGGCGCGATGCACTGCTCGGCCAACGAAGGCAGCAATGGCGACGTGGCGCTCTTCTTCGGCCTGTCCGGCACGGGCAAGACGACCCTGTCGGCCGACCCGGATCGTGGCCTCATCGGCGACGACGAGCACGGCTGGTCGGACTCGGGCGTCTTCAACTTCGAGGGCGGCTGCTACGCGAAGGTCATCCGCCTGCGCGAGGAGTCCGAGCCCGAGATCTACGCGACGACCAAGCGGTTCGGCACCGTGCTCGAGAACGTGGTCATGGATCCGCACACCCGCGAGCTCGACCTCGATGACGGCTCGCTCACCGAGAACACCCGCGCCGCGTATCCGATCGACTTCATCGACAACGCGATTCCGTCGGGTTGCGGCGGACACCCAAAGAACGTCGTCTTCCTGACGTGCGACGCCTTCGGCGTGATGCCGCCCATCTCGAAGCTCACGCCCGAGCAGGCGATGTACCACTTCATCTCGGGGTACACGGCCAAGGTTGCAGGCACCGAGAAGGGCCTCGGCAACGAGCCGCAGGCCACGTTCAGCGCGTGCTTCGGATCGCCGTTCCTGGTACTGCACCCGTTCGAATACGCCGAGATCCTGGCGGACAAGATCGCCGAGCACAACGCCGACTGCTGGCTCGTGAACACGGGCTGGTCGGGCGGCCCGTTCGGTGTCGGCGAACGCCTTTCGATCCACGACACGCGTGCCATGGTGAACGCGGCCCTGTGCGGCGCCCTGAAGGATGTCGAGACGATCGAGGACCCGATCTTCCGCGTCGCGGTTCCGAAGACCGTGCCGGGAGTGTCCGACGAGGTGCTCATCCCGCGGAACACCTGGGCCGATGCGAACGCCTACGACGAGAAGGCGCGGGATCTCGCCGCCAAGTTCCACGAGAACTTCAAGCAGTTCGCGGACCGCACGTCGCCCGAGGTTCGAGCGGCCGGCCCGATCCCGGTGGAGCCCGCGAGCTCCAGCTGATCGAGCCGCAGCATCGTCCGTAGAGCTACCCTTCGCGCATCATGACCGTCACCGTGAACGGCGAGACCCGAACGATCGACGAGGGGCAGTCGGTGGAAGATCTCCTGCGCGCGCTCGGGCTCGACAAGGAGCGCTGCGCCGTGGAACGAAACGCGACGCTCGTCTCTCCTTCCGAGAGATCCGCCACGCGGCTCTGCGACGGGGATCGTGTCGAGATCGTCCGCTTCGTGGGAGGTGGATAAGATGGGCCGCCTCGAACCGTTTCGCATCGATGGCGTGGAGCTGTCGTCCCGGCTGCTCGTCGGAACCGGCAAGTTCCCGTCGCCCGAGTCGATGGCGCAGGCCATCGAAGCCTCCGGCACCGAGATCGTCACGGTGGCGCTCCGACGCGTCGACCTCGATGCACCGGACGACCGGACGCTCGCGGCCCTCGATTTCGACCGCTACCGCCTGCTCCCGAACACCTCGGGGGCGCGCGATGCCGACGAGGCCGTGCGACTCGCACGCCTCGGACGGGCCGCATCGGGAACGCACTGGGTTAAGCTCGAGGTCACGCCCGAGCCGAACTACCTGTTGCCCGATCCCGTCGAGACCCTGCGCGCCGCCGAGACGCTGGTCGCCGAAGGGTTCGCGGTGCTTCCCTACATCAACGCCGACCCGGTGCTCGCTCGCCGACTCGAAGATGTCGGGTGCGCGACGGTGATGCCGCTCGCCGCCCCCATCGGTTCGAACCGCGGGCTGAAGACGCGAGACCAGGTCGAGATCATCGTGGAGAACGCGAGCGTGCCGGTGATCGTCGATGCCGGGCTCGGGCTCCCCTCTCACGCGGCCGAGGCCATCGAATGCGGCGCCGATGCGGTGCTGGTGAACACGGCCATCGCGGTGGCGGACGACCCCGTGCGCATGGCCGAGGCGTTCCGGCTCGCGGTCGACGCCGGCGAAGCCGGCCCCGGTGGCGAAAGCCGACTCGCGCGGGCGTCGAGCCCGCTCACCGGATTCCTGACGGAGTCGCCATGATCCGGCCCCGCGGACCGCAAGCCGCGCGTCGGACCGCATCGTTCGCCGAGGTCGTCGAACAGACCGATCTCGATGCGCTGCGTCGATCGATCGCGGCCGCAGACTCCCGCGACGTCGAGCGCGCGCTCGCCGGCGACTCGGTCGCCGATCCCGACCTCGCCGGCCTGTTCTCGGAGTCCGCGTCGCCAAGGCTCGAAGAAATCGCCCAGCGCGCGGCCGCCATCACCGAGCGTCGATTCGGCCGCACGATCCAGCTGTTCGCGCCGATGTACCTCACGAACGAGTGCGTGAACAAGTGCACGTACTGCGGGTTCTCGCTCGACAACCGCATCGTGCGTCGGACGCTCGCCACGGACGAAGCCGTCGCCGAAGCGGGTGCGCTCGCCGACCAGGGCTTCCGGCACCTGCTTCTGGTCGCGGGCGAGTCGAACCGGCATCTGCCCGTCGACGCCGTCGGACGCGTGATCGAGTCGATCCGCCCGCGCTATGCGTCGATCGGGATCGAGCTGGCCCCGCAGGAAGAGCCCGAGTATCGCGAGCTCGACGCCGCCGGCGCCGACTCCGTCGTCGTCTATCAGGAAACGTACGATCCCGAGATCTACCCTCGCTACCACACGCGCGGGCCGAAGACGCGGTACGGATGGCGGCTCGACGCCGTCGAACGCGCCGGCGCCGCCGGATTCCGGACCCTCGGCATCGGCGCCCTTCTCGGCCTCGGCGACTGGAGATTCGAAGCGGTCATGATCGCGCGGCATGCCCGGCATCTCGCGAGGACGTGCTGGCGGAGCCGCGTCGCGATCAGCTTCCCCCGCATCCGGGCCGCCGCCGGCGGATTCGTACCGCCGCACCCCGTTTCGGACCGCGAGCTCGTCCACATGCTGTGCGCGATGCGGATCGCGCTACCGGACGCGGATCTGGTCGTCTCGACCCGGGAGCCCGCCGCGCTACGCGATCACCTGCTCGGGCTCGGCGTCACGCGCATGAGCGCCGGCAGCCGCACCGAGCCGGGCGGCTACTCGAGCCCGGAGGCCAGCGAAGGACAGTTCGACATCGTCGACGAGCGAAGCCCCGCCGACGTCGCGGACGCGATCTCCCGCCGCGGCTTCGAGCCGGTCTGGAAGGACTTCGACCGCGAGCTCGCCACGCGCGCGTAGACGCGCCGCGCTTCGCCCTCCTCCGCGCGTTCGTCGATCCGAGTGCTCGCTCGGGCCTACCCGAGCCACTCGCGAATCGACGCCGCCACCTGGCTGGCCGTGAATCCGAACTTCTCGGCGAGCACCTTCGCGGGCGCCGACGCGCCGAAGTGGTCGATGCCGATCATCAGGCCGTCCTGTCCGACGAGGCGCTCCCAACCCCAGGTCGCTCCGATCTCGAACGAGACGCGGCGTGCCGTGGACGGGATCACGCTCTCTCGGTAGTCGGCCGGCTGGGCGAGGAAGGCATCCACCGACGGCAGCGACACGACGCGCATCTTCTTGCCCTCGTCGCCGAGCTCGGCGCGGGCCTCGAGGGCGACATGCACCTCGGAGCCGGTCGCGAGGATCACGACCTCGGGCGAGCCGCCCTCCGCTTCCGCGAGGACATAGCCGCCCTTCGCCACCAACGACGGATCGAAGTCGGCCGGACGCTCGAGCCAGGGGAGGCCCTGACGCGTCGTCACGAGGCAAGTCGGCCCGTCCGACGAGCGGATACACGCGGCCCAGGCGAGCGCCGTCTCGACCTGGTCGGCGGGCCGCCACACGGTCAGGTTCGGCATCGCGCGAAGCGACGACAGATGCTCGATCGGCTGATGCGTCGGGCCGTCCTCGCCGAGGTAGACGCTGTCGTGCGAGAACACGAAGATCGTCGGGACGTTCATCAGCGCCGCGAGCCGCATCGACGGACGCATGTAGTCCGAGAAGATCAGGAACGTGCCCGTCAGCGGCCGCAGCGCGCCGTGGAGCGTCATGCCGTTGGCGATGGCTCCCATGGCGTGCTCGCGAACCCCGTACTCGAGGTTGCGGCCCGCGTAGGTCTCGAGGCCGGCAAGATCCGGATCCGGGCCGACGTGGCCGCCGTCCTTGATCATGGTCTTGTTGGAGCCGGCGAGGTCGGCCGATCCGCCGATCAGCGACGGAACGAGCTCGGCGGCGCGCTGCAGCGTCTTGCCGCAGCTCGCACGCGTGGCTTCGGCGTCCTTGCGGTTCTCGGTCGCGTGCGCGAGAAGCTGCGCTTCGAGATCGGCGGGGAGCTCGCGGCTCCACATCCGGTCCCACTCCGCGGAGAGGTCGGCGTGCCGCGCTCGCCAGCCTTCGAGGCCCGACTTCCACTCGTCATGCGCACGGCGGATCTCCGACGTTCGCTCGGCGAAGTACGTGCGCACTTCTTCCGGGACGTGGAACTTCGGCTCCTCGGGCCAGCCGTGAGCGCGCTTGGTGGCCGCGACTTCCTCGGCGCCGAGCGGCGCACCGTGGGAGCCCGCGGTGTCCTGCTTGCCCGGCGAGCCGTGCGCGATGTGCGTGCGCGCGAGGATCAGCGACGGCCGCCCTTCCTCGGCGATCGCCCCCGACACCGCGCGGCCGATGGCGTCGAGATCGTGTCCGTCGACCCGATCGGTGTGCCAGCCGTAGGCTTCGAATCGCTTCTCGACGTCCTCGGTGAACGCCAGGTCGGTCGAGCCGTCGATCGTGATCTTGTTGTCGTCGTAGATGTAGATGAGGTTGCCGAGCCCGAGATGCCCGGCGATGGAAGCCGCCTCGCTCGCCACGCCTTCCATCAGGTCACCGTCACTGACGATCGCGAACACCCGGTGGTCGATCGGCGAGAAGTCGCCCTTGTCGAAGCGCGCCGCCGTCATCTTCGCGGCGAGCGCCATTCCGACGCCATGCCCGAAGCCCTGGCCGAGCGGGCCCGTCGTGACCTCGACGCCCGGCGTGTGCCCGTACTCGGGGTGCCCCGGCGTCGCGCTACCCCACTGCCGGAAGTTCCGGATCTCGTCGAGCGAGAGGTCGTACCCCGCGAGATGCAGCATCGAGTACAGCAGCATCGACGCGTGCCCGTTCGAGAGGATGAATCGATCCCGGTTCACCCAGTTCGGGTCCTTCGGGTCGTATCGCATCGCCTCGGTGAAGAGGTGAAACGCGATCTCGGCGCAGCCCATCGGAGCGCCGGGATGGCCGGAGTTGGCCTGCTCGACCGCATCGACCGAGAGCATCTTGATGGTGTTGACACACTGCGAACGCAGATCCTGCGAGGTGGGCGCATCGGCCATACTGGGTTTCCTCTCCACTCGATGAACCGCCATTGCTCGGGGGGAGCCCCTCACCCGCCGTGTGAGGCGGCAGAAAGGTATCAAGGAGCCCGGTTGGCGAGCAACGACCTTTTTGTTTTCGAGTGCCGGAAGCGCCCGATCCGCGTCCGACGCGCTCCGGAACCGGTCGCCGACCCGTCCGTTTTCTATCTCAGATCAGGAATCCTCTCGATCTGAGTCAATTCGGAACGCGAACCGCTCGCACCGCGCTCCTCGACGACAGATCGCAAACGATTGCCGATGCGCCTCTTAGGTCGGAACCGAGAAAACGACCCCTCGTTGGCCCAAGGCTTGCGATTCAGTAACGCGGAGGCTCGCCCCCGTGGACAGGACGGGGGCCCGAGCTGCCGGGTACCGGGGGGCGACGGGGAGGGGCTGCGGGGTAAAGAGCCAACGGCTACGGGGTAAGAAACGAGCCACGGCTGCGGGGTAAGAAGCGAGCGGAGGCCAGGGGTAAGCTGCCGCTCCGAGGGAACGCACATGGAAGAACGAGAAAGAAGGGACCGGATCGTCGACGACGATCGCGATGAGGTCGTGCGTCGCATTCTCGCGACCGAGCAGGAGCTCCGCGACCTCCTGGATCGCATCCAGGGATGCGTGCAGCACGTCAAGCGCGTGCGCGACGACGAGCGCGCCCGCTACCACGGCCTGCTCTTCACACTTCAGGGCAGCCTCGACACGGTGAAGACGCTCGAGCGCAGCGCCGCCTGGGAGATCCTCGACGATCCCCTCTGATACCGGCGCTCAATCGTTCGGTCCGACCGGCCGATGAAGGACGGGAAGCCCACCAACCGCGATTCCAAGGGAGGGGAGCGCATGGGACTCGACGATCCGGCCGAGATGCGAGCCGAGGTTCGCGACACCGTCCACCGACTGAACAACCTGCTCACGACCGTGCTCGTGCAGTCCGAGTCGATCCTGCTCGAGAAGCCGGACGACCGGATCGCGCGCCGCGTCGAGTCGATCTTGCAGACCGCCGAGGAAGCCGATCGGGTGCTGCGTCAGTGCCGTGCCAGGATGCTCGACGAAGAGCCCTCGCCGTCCCCCTCCTCGGACGCCTAGCGCCGTCGGAATGCCGGACACCTGTCGGGAAAGCCGACAGTCATCCCCCCTTCTCCCCACACCTATCGCGAACGACGCTCTGACTCGATCCTGAAGCCCCCGAGCGAGTTAGCAGATCGTTTCGACCGGGGCCGGCCATTGGCACCCCGGTTGCCCCTAGACCCGCCATGGACAAGATCCGTCGATGGCTACCGATCGCCGCGTTTCTCGCGGCCCTGAGCACGACCGCGACGTCGTGGGCTCAGACCCCCTCGGCCCCGCCCGCCGCGAACGAGGAGACGGCCGCAAGCGAGCCGGCGACCCTCACCGAGCCGGCACCGGCCGCGGCCCCCCCCGCGACCGAGACCGACACCGCCGCCCCGGACGAAGGCGAGGACGACGACGCGCTCGCGCCGGGTGAAGTCCCGGTGCCGTTCCGGGACAGCTTTCCCGAGATGCAGCGCGTCGGACTCATCCTCATCCTCGGGATCGGCGTGCTCTACGTCGGGCTGGGGCTCTACCGGCGGTACGCCCCGGGCCGCGTCGGCGGGCAGCTGGGACGCCGCGTCCGGATCGCGGACACCGTCGCGCTCGGCGGAAAGCGCTACCTGTGCACCGTGGAAGCGATGGGACGCACGCTCCTGATCGGGATCAGCGGCGACCGCATCCAGCTCCTGACCGAGCTCGGCAACGCGGGAGGACCGGTCGAGAACGCCGCCTTCGATCAGGCGCTCGGCCGCGCGCTCTCGGACGATTCTGCGGAGGACGAGGCATGACGCTCGACCGCACCGCTCTCACCGGACGCATGCTGCGCATCGCCCTGATGGCCGGTCTGCTCCTGCTCGGTCTGGTCGCGACGTCCGCGCCCGTTCACGCGCAGGGATCGCCGGCCGGCGGCGGTGGAGGCCTCACGTCGATCCCGGCCGGCCCCGCCGATCCGGTGGCCGACCCGATCGCCGGCCCCACGCTCGGGTCGGGATCCCCCGCCGGAGCTTCGCCGATCTCGGACCCGGATCTCTCCAACGTCAACTTCCCGGTGACGATCCAGCTTGCCGACCAGGATCAGGACGGCGAGCGACAGCTCTCCACCACCATCCAGATCCTGATCCTGATGACGGCGCTCACGCTCGCGCCGGCCATCCTCCTGACGATGACGTCGTTCACGCGCATCGTGATCGTGCTGTCGTTCCTGCGCCGCGCCTTGTCGACGCAGGAGCTTCCACCGAACCAGATCATGGTGGGCATCGCGCTCTTCCTCACGCTCGCCGTGATGTCGCCGATCCTCGTGGAGATCCACGAGCAGGCGCTCACGCCGTACCTCGAGAAAGAGATGAGCATGGCCGATGCCGGCCAGCGTGCCGGCGTGATCCTCTCGGGATTCCTCATCAAGCAGACGCGCGAGACCGATCTCGCGCTCATCTACAAGCTGAGCCGTGAGGCCCCGCCTCGCACCGCGGCCGAAGTCCCGCTTCGCGTGCTGATTCCGGCCTTCGTGCTCTCGGAGCTGAAGACGGCGTTCCAGATGGGCTTCGTGATCTTCCTGCCCTTCCTGGTCATCGATATGGCGGTCGCGAGCATCCTGCTCTCGATGGGAATGTTCATGCTGCCGCCGATCATCATCTCCACCCCGTTCAAGATCCTCCTGTTCGTTCTGGTGGACGGCTGGTACCTCGTCGTCCAGTCCCTCTTCCGCAGCTTCAACTGACACCGGAAAGGAAAGCCCATGGATGCCTCGATGGTCGTGACGCTGCTGAAGGGACTCATGATGACGACGCTCTCGATCGCGGTCCCGATTCTGGTGGCCGGCCTGATCACCGGCTTGTGCGTCAGCATCTTTCAGACGGTGACGAGTATCTCCGAGCAAACGCTCACCATGGTCCCGAAGATGCTCGTCGTCGCGGGCATGATCCTCTACACGATGCCCTGGATCGTCGCGAAGATGATGGACTACACGCGACCGCTCCTCGGAGATCTCGCGAGCTTCGTCAGGTAGAACCGTGACCCTCGATCTCGACATCACGACCGGACCGATCGCGCTCTTCGTGCTCTATCTCTGCCGCACGACGGGCCTGATCTTCCTCGTCCCGATCCTGGGCGGCGCGAACGTGCCGACGCAGGTGAAGGCGGGTCTCGTCGTGATGATCTCGATCATCCTGTTCCTCGCGGTTCCCAACCCGATGGCCGAGACGCTGTCGTTCGACTTCTTCCTCGTGGTGCTCGCCGCGCGCGAGCTCCTCGTGGGTGTGCTGCTCGGCATCCTCATCAAGCTCATCTTCGTTCCGTTCGTCCTCGCGGGAGAGATCGTCGGGCACGAGATGGCCTTCTCGATGTCGCAGGTCGTCAACCCCGACACCGGCGCCGGGGGCGGAATCCTCGCGGTCGTCTTCGAGATGGCAGCGCTCGCGATCTTCGTCGCGTTCGACCTCCATCACAAGATCCTCGAGCTCCTCGCCCTGTCGCACGTCGTCGATCCTCCCGCCGCCACCGCCGCTCTGCCCGACTGGATCCAGTGGTTCTTCCGCTACATGGTCGGGATCTTCAAAGAGGGGGCCGTGCTCGTGATGCCGGTCTTCTTCCTGCTCGTCACGCTCACTCTCGCGATCGGTCTTCTCTCGAAGGCCGTCCCGCAGATGAACGTCATGGACTTCTCGTTCCCCGCGCGAATCCTGGGGGGCATGGCCGCACTCGTCATCTTCTTCCCGGAGATGGCCAGTCGCGCGCATCAGATCCTGAGCGAGCAGACCGACATGATCTTCGCGTTCGTCAGGCAGTGGTGAGGCCAGGAGGACGCGATGACGGAAAAATGGCAGAAACAAATACCGGCGACCCAGCGCAAGAAGGAGAAGGCCAAGCGCAAGGGTCAGTTCCCGATGTCCCAGGAGCTCTCCGTCGCGATCTCTCTCGCAACGATGCTGGTGTCGATGTACTTCGCGGGCGCGGGCATCTTCTCGGGGACCGCTTCGTTCCTCGAGGAGATGGTCGCGAGCCTTTCGCGTCCCCTGACCGAAGCCGACAGCGTCTACCTGATGCGCCGAACGCTCTGGAGAGTGCTCCAGATCGCGGCCCCGATCCTCGCCATCTACGTCACCGGCGCGTTCGTCGTCGGCGTCTACCAGACGGGTGGGATCTCGTTCTCGATGGAACGAATGCGCTTCGACCTCGCGAAGCTGAACCCCGCGAAGGGCTTCAACAAGATCTTCTCGAAGCAGGGGCTCATGAAGCTCCTGACGTCGCTCGGAAAGGTCGCCGCCATCGCGATCGTGCTCTGGGTGACCATCGAACCGCGGATCCCCGAGATCCTCATGCTCGCGCAGCAGCCGCTCGGCGAGGTGCTGCGGTACATGCTCTACATCACGAGCCTCGTCGTGATCCGCACCGTGATCGCGCTCTTCGTCATCGCCCTTCTCGACCGGCGCTACCAGGCGTGGCGTCACTCCGAAGAGCTGAAGATGACGAAGGAAGAGCACAAGGAAGAGATGAAGAGCGTCGAGGGAAACCCCAAGGTCAAGCGCCGCATCCTCGAGATGCAGCGCCAGATCCTCCTCGAGCAGATGTACGGAGATGTCGAGACGGCCGACGTCGTGGTCACCAACCCGACCCACATCGCCGTCGCCCTCAAGTACACGCCCGGACAGCCCGGCGCCCCGAAGGTCGTGGCCAAGGGCGTGAATCGCATCGCGGAGAGAATCCGAGAGATCGCGCGCGGAAAGGACATCCCCATCATCGAGAACAAGCCGCTCGCACGCTCCCTCTACGCGCTCGCGACCGTCGGACTGGAAATCCCCGAGAAGCTCTACCGCCCCGTCGCCGAGCTGCTCGCTTACGTCTACAGGCTGCGTGAGAAGCGCGCCGCGAACCGGAAGAGGAATCAGCGATGAGCGACCGTGACAGCCTCCCCCCGATGAGCGCGCTGCCGCTGCGATACGCCGAGCTGACGTTCGCGCTCGGCTTCGTGGCGCTGCTGATCATCCTGATCGTTCCGCTGCCTCCGATCCTCCTGGACATGTCGATCACGATGAACATCGTGATCGGAATCCTGGTGCTCATGATCGTGCTCAGCGCGCGCGAATCGCTCGAGCTCTCCACGTTCCCCGCTATTCTCCTGTTCACGACACTCATGAGACTGGCGTTAAACGTGGCCTCGACGCGATCGATCCTGATGCGCGGCGAGGCCGGCGGAGTCATCCAAGCCTTCGGAGACTTCGTGGTGGGCGGCGACTTCGTGATCGGAATGGTCATCTTCCTGATTCTGATCATCATCCAGTTCGTCGTCATCACCCGCGGTGCGACCCGCGTCTCGGAAGTGGCGGCGAGGTTCTATCTCGACGCGATGCCCGGAAAGCAGATGAGCATCGACGCCGACCTGAACTCGGGGCTCATCGACGAGGACACCGCCCAGGCCCGCCGGACGAAGCTCTCCAAAGAAGCCGAGTTCTACGGCTCGATGGACGGTGCCACGAAGTTCGTCCGCGGTGACGCCATGGCGAGCATGATGATCACCGGCATCAACCTGATCGGCGGGATCGTGATGGGATTGCGCGGCGGCCTGTCGATCACGGAAGCGCTCACCAAGTACTCGATCCTGACGGTCGGTGACGGCCTTGTCAGCCAGATCCCGGCGCTGTTCATCTCGGTGGCGGCCGGTATCCTCGTTACGAAAGCGTCGAAGGAACGGATCTCGGTCGACATCAGCTACCAGTTCCTCAGCAAGCCGAGCGCGTTCGGCATCGCGGCGCTGATGACCGCGGCCATCGGAAGCTTCCCGGGTCTCCCGAAGGTTCCCTTCTACGCGATGTCGGTGATCCTCACCGCGGCGTACTTCTCGCTGCGCCGCCGCATCACGGAAGCGACGCCGGTCGAGGCCGAAGCCACCGTGGACGACGAGTCGGCCGGGCCTTCCGAAGTGCTCGATCAGAAGGCGCTCGACGAGCTTCTGACCGTCGATCCCATCCGGATCGAGATCGGGTTCAGCCTCGTGCCGCTCGTCGATCCCGAACGCGGCGGCGACCTGATCGGCCACGTGACGAACGTGCGCCGGCAGCTGGCCACCCAGCTCGGCGTCGTGGTCCCGCCGATCCATATCCGCGACAACCTGCAGCTGGGATCGGACGAGTACCGCGTGCTGATCCGCGGCCAGGAGATGGGGGCCGGCAAGCTCCGTCCCGGTTGGAGCCTCGCGCTCGGACCGATCACCGACGCGGCCAAGGACCTGAAGGGCGTCCCGACGACCGAGCCCGCGTTCGGCCTGCCCGCGCTGTGGATCCGACCGGAGCGCAAGGTCGAGGCGGAGATGTTGAACTTCACGGTCATCGACTGCGTGGCCGTGCTCATCACGCACCTCACCGAGGTGCTTCGCTCGAACGGAGCCGAGATCCTCACGCGCGATTCGATCCAGCAGCTGCTCGACACGTTCAAGGAGCGCTCGCCGGCCGTGGTCGACGAGCTCGTGCCGGATCTGCTCTCGGTCGGCGAACTGCAGAAGGTCCTCCAGAACCTGCTGCGCGAGAAGGTCTCGATCCGCAACCTCGGCGTCATCCTCGAGTGCTGCGCCGACCACGCTCCGAAGACGAAAGACGCCGACATCCTGTGCGAGATGGTTCGCCAGCGACTGTCGCGAGCCATCTGCGACGACTACGAGGACGACCAGGGTCGCCTGCACGCGCTCACGCTCGAGCCGCGTCTCGAGCAGCACATCCACGATTCGCTCGCGGCGGCGTCCGAGTACGGACCGGGGGCCATCCACCCCGAGATCGCCCGGCGTCTCCTCGAGACTGCATCCGTGCAGGTCGGCGAGCTGACCAACCGAGGCGTGGATACCGTTCTTCTCGTGAAAGCGAGCCTGAGGCGCGCCCTGTCCGACCTGCTGACGGGAGTCCTCCCCCGCACGCCGGTCCTCTCCTACAACGAGGCGACCAGCGCCAAGCAGATCGAGAACGAGGGCATGATCGAAGTCGAGTTCGAGGCACCGGTCCCCGTCAGCTGACGGCGCGATGAGACGAGACACAACGATGAGTGATCCGTTACGACATATCGAGGGTACCGACAGCCCGGTCACGACGCGCGAGCGCATCCTTCCGGGGCGCTCCATCGCGATCGCGAGCGGCAAGGGCGGCGTCGGCAAGACGACGTTCGCGGCCAATCTGTCGGTGCTCGCCGCCGAGGCCAACCGCGACGTGCTGCTCGCCGACTTCGATCTGGGGCTCGCGAACCTCGATGTGGTCTTCCGGCTCGACCCCGGGGAAACGCTTCGCGATGTCCTGCGAGGGGCGCCGGTCGAGCAGTGCGTGCGCCGCGGCCCTCGCGGGCTCCGGATCCTGCCCGCCAGCAGCGGACACCGCGAGATGGCGCAGCTCGCGTCCGACGAGGTCGGCCAGCTGCTGACGCACATCGGCCGCATCGCACCGGCCCCGGACGTCACGATCCTCGACGTCGCCGCCGGAATCGGCGACGGGGTGATCGAAGCCCTCCTCGCGACCGACGACGTGGTGATCGTCACGACGCCCGATCCCTCCGCGATCACGGACGCCTACGCGCTCATCAAAGTGCTGGCCGGACTGGGTCGCACCGACGGCCTGCACCTCGCCGTCAACCTCGCGAGCTCGAGGAGCGAGGCGTTCCACACCGCGAGCAAGATCTCACGCGCGGCCGAGTCCTTCTTGAGCTTGGACTTGCAGAATTTCACATGGCTCGGTCGTCAACGAACCGTCACTCGAGCCAGCCTGTCGCAGCGTCTCTTCGTCGAGTCCGATCCGACCTCGGAGGCCGCCCATAGCCTCCGATTCCTGGCGTCACGCCTGCTCGGATCCGACACCGCGCATGGAGGCAGCGTGTCATGAAATCAAGCCATGCAGTGACCGCTGCCGATAGGGAAAGGACGGGAGGGATCTACGCCGGAGCACTGGGGTTCGTGTTCGTATGGATCATAGCAGCAGCAAGCGGGATTCCGTTTCGCCAGACGATCTGGAAAGGGATCGCATGCGCAATCGCCCTGTTCCTGATGACGAGCTTTCTGCTGCGGATCGTGATGCGAGTCGAAGCCAGCCGGCCGCCCGAGGAGACGAAGGCGCCGAGCAAAACGGATCCGGGGACCGAGTCCCGGGAACCGGAAGCCACAACGGGGAAGACAGCAACAGCGCCGTCGGCGCGTCCGACGGACGAGGGGACACCATGAGCGAATACGTCAAGAACAAGTACCGGCAGGGACAGGGGCAAGCGCAAGCCCTCGATCACGAGAAGACGATTCTCGAGTATCTCCCGCTCGTGAAGTACGTCATCGGTCGCTTGCCCATCGCGGTCCCTCAGCACATGGACGTCGAGGATCTCTTCAGCGTCGGAGTCCTCGGGCTGATCCACGCCGTGCAGACGTACGACCCGGGTCGCGGCGCGTCGTTCAAAACGTACGCCTACACCCAGATCAAGGGCTCGATCCTCGACGAGCTCCGTCGGCAGGACCCGATCCCCCGCTCGCAGAAGGAAAAGATCCGGCTCGTCGAGCGCAAGACCGATGAGCTGTGCGCCAAGCTCGGCCGCGTGCCGACGATCAACGAGCTCGAGGAAGCGACGGGCATCCGCGGCGAAGATCTCGATACGGTCTTCGCCGGCGTGCGCGCGATGAACATCCTCTCGCTCGACCAGGAGTTCAACGCGGGCCGGAGCTACGAGGACGGAGCGCTTCGCAACCTCCTGCGCAGCCCCAACACCAAGGACCCTTCCGAGAACGCCACGTTCAACGAGCAGAAGCGGCTCCTCGCCGCGGCGATCCACAACCTCGCGCCCGAGCATCGGCGTGTCATCGTCCTGTACT
>CAZQZX010000117.1:0-20642 GCA_964597885.1 uncultured Planctomycetota bacterium | reverse complement strand
AGGGTCCCTACATTCGAGATCCCGAGCCAGAGCCGAGCGCGCGCATACGTCATCCGTTCCTCCTGGTGAGGTTTCCTTACGACTTCGCCCGGGACGGCCGGCCGGATTCGTCGGAAGCCTGCGGCGGCGCTAGAATCTCGGTCAATCGATCGATTTGCGAAACGCGGGAGCCATACGATGAACCAAGAGATCCGCAATGTCCTGGGCGAGCGCATCGCCTACGACTGGACCGACGGCCGGGACGCGGCCGGGGACCCGGTCGTCGTCATCGGCCACGGGCTGACGTCCGACAAGGTGCGCCCCTGGTCGGTCGCCCTCTCGGAGGCGCTCCGCGAGGCCGGGATCGCGTCGATGCGGATCGCGTTCTCGGGGAACGGCGACTCCGAGGGTCGCTTCGAGGATTCCTGCATCACGAAGGAAGTCGAGGATCTCGGCGCCGTCCTCGACGCGCTCGGCTCGCGGACCGTCTTCTACGCCGGGCACAGCATGGGAGGCGCGGTCGGGATCACGCGCGCCTCTCGCGATCCGCGCATCCGCGCTCTCGTCTCCCTCGCCGCGATGACGCACACCGGTGAGTTCTTCACGCGCATGTTCGGCCAGCTCGAGCTCGGAGCCCACCTCCTCGACAAGCCGCACTGCCCGCTTTCCGAGACGCTACGGTCCGACCTCCTCGGCATCGATTCGGTCGAGCCGCTCGCGACCTCGATCGAGATTCCGTGGCGGATCGTTCACGGCACGGCCGACGACGTCGTCCCCGTCGGACACTCCCGTGACCTGCACCGGGCTTCCGAGGGCCGGTCCGAGCTGGTCGAGCTCGAAGACGTCGACCACTCCTTCACGAACGAAGGAGCCGCGGCGATGATCGATGCGGTGGTTCCCTGGATCCGGCGGCGCGTCGATCCGACCGATCAGTAGATCAGGCCGGAGAGGCTCAGCCAGTCCACCTGACGATCGTCGACCTGACCCAGTCGGCCGTCGAGAAGGACATCGACGCGCACGTCCATGTCGCCGCTGTTGGCGCCGAAGATGAGACGACCCGTCTCGGGAGCCGGCAGCCCACCGCCGATGAGACACGGCTTGAGCTCTCCGGGATGGCGGATGCGACCCGAGAGCAGGGTCAGGCCCCCCTCGGTGTGGAAGCTCGGCATGGCGTAGCCGCGAGCGTACGGCAACCAAGGCGGAGCGAGGGGCAGCCTGTTGCCTTCATCCGGCCCCATCACGATGCCCCCCAAGCCGAGCCATCCGTCGGGTCGCACGCCGCCGGACTCGACGATGCGCCCCTGCGGATGCACATCGAGGCGAGCCACGCGCAGGCCGCTCGTGACCGAGTACGCGTGACGCGCGCGGTTGCGGCTGCCGAGCTGACCGACCGCGTGTCCGCGATCACCTCGGGCCACGCCTTGCGCGACGCGGAAGCCGCCGACGTCGCCGACCACCGGCGCGCCGTACGCCTCCTCGACCGATGACCATCCCGACATCAATCCCATGCGGCGGGTTTCGCCGATCGTGTAGGCGATCCCGGAAAGGCTCGCCCAGAACGAGCCCGACCCCGACGCCAGCCGGACCGCTCCATCCGGAAGGATGTCCACCTGCGCCGGCTGTCCGTACGCGGCCTGGACCCGGAATGCCAGCCGCTGCGAGGGCGCGAGCTCGGCCGGCAGCCGTCCGATCGTCCACGTCTTGCCGATGACGAGGCCGCTCAGCACGACGAGCGATCCGTACGTGCGGTACGTGGCGGGCGCGTACTCGCCGCCGAAGTTCTCCCATCCGCCGACCAGCGGCAGCATCTGCGGAGGGGTCACCGCGAGCTCGGCATCCGAGACGTCTTGTCGGGCCAGTCCCGTACGCGGTGCCAGAAGAGTCGAAGCCCCCGTGGCCGCGACGATTCCGCCCTGTCCGAGGCGGCGGAGCATCGTCCGTCGCGTGATTGCTTCGTTCCGTCCGTCCGCTTTCTCCGGCATCGACTCGTGCCCTCTCATGGATTCCCTCTCGCAAGGTCTGGATGTGTCGTGATGTTGTGCATGACCGGACGGCCGAGTGCAAGGGGCCGGTCCGGGCCGCGCGCGGTCAGCGAGCGTCGGCCAGGGCTTCGAGCTTCCGAACCGTTCGCCAGTTCCGCCCCGTTCCATCGACCCCGAGGGTCTTCTCCGCGCGCGCCGCGAGCTTCGATCGGGCGATGCCCTCCGGTGCGTGAAGGTACATCACTTTGCCCTCGAGCTCGAATCGCTCAGACGCCGCGCGAAGGGCCTCGAGCGCGGCGAGATCTGGTCGCGGCGGTCGTTCCGCGAGAAAGAGCAGGTGCACGGACTTCGGATCGTCCTCCGCCTCGGGGAACGGATTGGCGTCGATCGCTTGCGCGAGGTCCCGCCGCGACAGCACCAGGACCGGAGGCCGAAACCCGTGTCGCGATTCGATCGCCTCGGAGATCGCGTCTCCGAGGCGGGCGCCGCTCCTCGCCGGCGACTCGAATATCGCGTTGCCGCTCTGGATGTACGTGCGCACGTTCTCGTATCCGAGCGACTCGAGATCGGCCACGAGCTCCTTCATCGGGAGCAGGTTCTTCCCCGACACGTTGATCCCGCGCAGAAGAGCGATCCACGTCGCCATTCGATCCTCCGACCGCCCCTCGCGGAGCTCGCCTAATCCGGAGCGCCGTCGAGGACGAACGCTCCCCAGCTCGACGGCAACGCCTCGCCGTAGTCGGCGCGGTTGCGTCGCAACGTCTCGAGCTGTGCCGCCCGGAGCGCGTCGAGCTTGCTCATCTTTCGAATCCACAGGTTCTCGTAGAAGCGGACCATCAGCTCGCGAGTGGCGTCGTCGAGCACCGACCACAGCGAGCTGATCACCGTGCGCGCTCCCGCCTGTCGGATCGCTCGCCGCAGGCCGATCATGCCCTCGCCCGCCGCCGGCTCGCCGAGCCCGGTCTCGCAGGCCGAGAGCACCACGAGGTCGCATCCGGAAAGGTCGGCGTAGTGGAGCTCCTCCGCGGTGAGAAGACCGTTCGCCCCGCCGACGGGCGTCTCGTCATTCGCGCCGGCAAAGACGAGCCCCGAGAGCAGTCCCGGCAGCAGCCCCGTGATGCGCTCGACGGACTCGAGCATCTCCACGCGATCGCCTCGCTCGTCATCGCGCACCCGCGCCCACGCCGACGGGAAGCCGCTCGGCTGGAAGTATCCGTGCGTGGCGAGGTGGACGCACGCGTGCCGCGGCATCTCCACGCGAACGCGATCTTCCGTCGCCGCGTCGCCGGTCAGCAGGACGCGACCGCCTTCGCCGAACACCTGATCGTGGATATCGGCGACCGCGTCGACTTCCTCGCGCGTCGCCGACAGCGGACGCCACGTTTCGCGGAAACCGCCGCGCGCCGGCGCTGCGGAGGACGGAGCCTCGTCGCGGGCCGCATCCGCGCTCAGCCGCGCGGCGTTGCGGCTTCGCTTGCGGTAGTTCACGGCGCCGACGAGCAGGAGGCTCGGTGCCCCGCCCTCGCTCGAGGCGCCGGCCGCCTTCGATCGCGACGGCCGATCGGCCAGCGACTGAAGATAGACGAAGGCGTGACGCTCGATCAGATAGGCGCGATCGCTCCCACGGATCGTCTCGAACGGTACCGTACCGAGGGAACGATCCGGCGACAGAACGACGCGCGGCGCCGCGCCCACGATCGCCTCGATCGGCTGCCACAGTCGGCGATGCAACCGGAGCGACGCCGGTGACGGCCTCGAAGGGTCTCCCTCTCCGACGCGAACTCCGCGGCTCGCGACCATCTCGTCGAGGTAGTCCTTGGCCGCGTCGCGGATCCCGTCGGCCTCGCCGAGATCGACCCAGGTCAGCGACGCATCCTCTTCGCCTCCTCGGGTGGCCACCCAGGCGCTGACGTGCGGCGGCGACCAGCGACCGGGCACGCGCTCCGCATCGTCCTCGGCCGCCCGGCTCGCGGGCTCGTACGCCCGGTGCACGAGGAAGTCGACCGACACTTCGCCCTCGGCCAGCCAATCCAATAGACCGGATACCGGATCCGCGCTCGAAGACGGCCCGCCGGGAGGCAGGCTCGCGCCCGCTTCCTCGAACGCGACCGTCACGAACTCCCGCTCGAGGCGAGATCGCTCGACGTGCAAGTTCTCGAGCCGCCGCGCAGCTTCACCGGGCCTGTCCGTCGCCGAAGCCGTGCGGTACAGCTCGTTCGAGATCCGCTGCTGCATGTCGCGCAGATGGGCGAGCTGGTCGCGCGCCTCCTCGTCGAGACGATCCGCCCAGCGCCGCTCGTCGCGGAGCAGGCTTCGCGACACGCGGCCCTTCCACTCGAGCACGCGGCGATACACGCCCTCGAGCTCCTCGTTCCCGGCATCGCGATGCAGGCCGAGATACAGCTCGAGCAGGGTCCGCGCCTCGCGTGCGTATCGCAGGCGCTCGGACTCGGTCAGCGCACCGAGAACCCGATCCGCCTGTTCGCGTCCCGCGTCGAGCGCACGCGTCGCCGTCATCCGCGCCTGGTCGAGATCCCCGGCGTCGGCCTGCACTCGCGCGAGCAGGCGCAGCGCCGCGATCGTGTGCGGATGGGCGATCCCGAACGTCTCTTCGAGATCGCGGGCCGCGCCCTCGACCTCGGGAAGCGCCTTCTCGATCGCGCCCCGATCCGCGAGCAGGTCGCCGAGATTGGCCCTCAGGATCGCCGTGCGCGGGTGATCGGTTCCGAGCGCCCGGGCTCGAATGTCGAGCGCTCGACGAAGCCGCGCCTCGGCTGTCTCGAGATCACCTTCGTCGCGCGCGAGCTCCGCGAGGTTGTTCAGCATCCCGGCCACGTCGTCGTGTCCCGGCCCGAGCTTGGCTTCCGCCGCCGCGAGGGCTCGCGTGAGCTCGACCTTCGCATCCGCCGCACGGCCGACGCGCGCCAGCACGGCGGCCAGCTGGTTGCGACTGCGCGCGGTCGCCGGATGATCGGCGCCAAGGCACGTCTCCCGACTCTCGACGATGCTCTCGAGCAAGGCCACCGCTTCGACGTCGAGCCCCTGCGCCGCCAAGTGCCACGCGAGATTGTGCCGCACGCGCTGCGTCCTCTCGTGATCCGGACCGTGCGCTTCCTCGCGAATCCGGATCGCTCGCGCGTACATCGGGGACGCCTCTTCGAAACGCCCCTGCGCCGAGATCACGACCGCCAGGCTGTTCAGCAGGCGGGCGACTTCGGGGTGGTTCTTCCCGAGGGACGTCTCGTACTCCTCGAGCGCCGTCTCGTAAAGGGCGCGCGCATCGGCGTAACGGCCGCGCTCGTACAGGAGCTCGGCCCGACTCAACCGGACGGAAACCGTTCGCGGATGGGCCCCTCCGTACGTCCGTCCCGCGATGCGTTCCGCGCGAACGATCTCGCGCTCGGCGTCGGCGTAGCGTCCTTCCTCGATCGCGAGCGTCGCCAGGCTCAGCCGGAACGACACGGTGCCGAAGTGATTCTCGCCGAGCGCTTCCCGCACGATCGTGAGTGCCGCACGCAGGTACTCGCCGGATTTCTCGTAGTCGCCCTGAGCCAGCGCGTTCATCCCGAGGTTGTGGAGCGCCAGCGCGACGAGTGGATTCGAGGGACCGAGACGCGACCGTCGCAACGCGAGCGCGCGCTCGTAGAGCTCCGCGGCCACCTCGTATCGGCCGGACGCGCTCAGGAGCTCCGCCAGGTTGTTGAGAGCCGCGGCGATCGCCATCGGGTCCGCGCTCGCATTGTCCTCGAGGGAAGCGAGGGCACGTCGCAGCAACGCCTCGGCCTCGTCGAACTGGCCGAGGCCCCGCAACGCGATCGCCAGGTTGTTGCGCCGCCTGGCGGTGCGCGGATCGTCCTCGCCGCCGCTCGAAACGGCGATCTCGAGGGCGCGACGAGCGTACGGCAAGGCCTCGCGGTAGCGACCCATCTCCGAGAGCGCCTTCGACAGATGGTCGAGTCGAGCCGCCAGCTCCGGGTGCTCGCTGCCGCGCGCTTCTTCGACGACTCGAACGGCCTCGAGCAGCTCGCGGATCGTCTCGCGATCGCGCTCGGCGCGCGGCCGTTCCGGAGGCGACCCCTTCGCAAAGCGGATCACGAACGGGCCCCGGCCGTCGTCGAGCGCGCCGACCTCGACGGTGTAGTCGGTCGCGGGACGCAGCGCGCTCCCGTCGATTCGCGCGTCCGTCGCGACGAGGCCGTCATCGTCCTCGGCCGCGACGCCGCCGTCCGGAGCGCGCACGACGAGATACGCGTCGAAGAAGTACGAGCGCGCCTCGAGGAAGCAGGCGCCCTCGTCCGGCGTCCGGATCGAGAAGGTCTTCCCGAGCACCCGCGCGTCGGTGTACTGGCGCGTCAGGATCTCGGTGCGGATCGGGGGATCGTCCTCACCGATCGTCGCTCGGATCTCTTGGCCGAGCTCGAGGCGAGGCGGATCCTCGGCCCGTCCGAAGGCGGTGGCGGTCAGCGCGCACCACGCGATCCCCCACACGAGCGCGCATCGAGATATCGGCACGATCCTCACCACCCTTCGCTCGAGGCTATTCGTCGGTGATCGCGGTCGCCTTCACGAACTTCCAGCCGGCACCGCGCACCTCGTGCCACTCGTTGAAACGAACCTGCCCGAGAAGGACGGACCCGCTCTCGAGCGCGACGTCCTTCGCCGGACGGCCTTCCTGCGCGGCGAACGCCTGATACAGCGCGGTGCGATCCGCATTCTCGGTGGTGAGCAGCGCGAACAGCTCGCCGTCGCTGCCGAGGAGCACGCCCGGCGGAGTCGCGAGCAGTCCGCGGAAGGTCTCGCCGAGCTTGCCGTCCGCCTTGAACTGAGCGATGCGTGCTTGACGCGCCCGCATGCGCGCGCCGATCTCGGGCGCCGGTCCGCTGATCTGCGTCTCGGTCGGATTGCGAACCGTATCCCAGAAGGCTTCGAGCTCGGAATGGGTCGGCGCCATGAAGGTCGCCTCACCGATCTGCATGTCCGGCGGCGTGAAGTCGTCTTCCGCACCGCCGTCCGACTCGTCCGGTGCTTCGCTCGCGGCGACCGGCTCCTGCCCGGCTTCGACCGCGTCACCGTCCGTGTCTTTGTCGAGCCACTCCTCGAACGCCTTGCAGCCGACGAGGCCGAACGCCAGTGCGCAGATCGCGATCCACTTCCACGTGTTCTTCATGGGATTCTCCTCCCTCGGTTTCGTTTCGAGCGTGCCTCAGCCCGAAGAGGCCTCAGCATAGCCCGTTCCCCCGCGGAAGGGAACGAGGTCTTCCTTTACAGCGCAGCGAGCTTCTGCGACAATGCGCGTGGATCGACGTGGCCGGCTGCCCCCCAAAGCAGCCCGGAGAGGCCTCTTCGATCGCCTCACCAAGACCTTCCCTTCGCGCCGTGGCGATGCTCTGTCCCGAGCCGCCGTCCGCGACGACTTCGATCGAGAAGCCGCCGGCCGGCAAGGCTCTGCCCGACGCACCCTTCCTCCGTTGTGGTTCCGCGCCGTTTTCGAGCTGCGATCCGTGGGTACGGAATGCCCACGTCAACAACGGGCAGACGAACGTCTGCGAAGGAAAGGAGCCTCGTGATGAATTCTCTTTACTCCTGGGGAGCTCTGGCGGTCCTCTGGGCCATCCTCGCCCCCACCCCCGCCGTCGCTCAGGACAACTCGGTCGCCGGCCTCTTCGACTCTCCGGTGAAAGTCGAATCCGAGTCGTATCAGATGGGCGCGGTCCTGACGTGCTCGGCGTCCTACCCCGGCACGGCGGCCCTGTTCGGTGCCGATACCGTGGTCGAAGGAGCGTCGTCACGCTTCCTCGTGAACGAGCTCTTCGGCACGTTCCGCACCTGGGAGATGGACGCGGCCTGCAACCTGATCGCGACGTGGAGCACGGCCTTCTCGGGATCGACCCAGACCGGGGTCGCGGTGCCGAACGGCAACACGTCGGTGTACTGGGCCGTCGATACCGCCGCGAGCACGGTAGACCAGTACGTCCGGGGAACCGGCGCCGCGACGGGAGTGAGCGTGCCCCTGTCCGGCGGACTGCTCTACGGAGCGATGGTGATCGATGACAACCAGCCCGGGCAGATCGGGTGCTACGACGAGATCGTCAACGACACCTACACCTGCATCGACATGACGGCGAACGGCGCGTTCCTGTGTCAGTACGCCAATCAGGACAACACCGGCGCCGGAGCTTTCGGCAACGCGATCGGCGATGCCCTGGTGCCCTCCGATTGTAGCGGGGCCACGCTCGTCCAGGCGACGGGGCCGATCGGAGGCGGGCAGGTCACCTGCGTCGGCCAGTACGACTGCAACGTCGTCGACCCCAGTTGCCTCTGCACCTGGGACGTCGGGGTCTACTCGACGTTCACGAACGACGTCGAAGAGTTCGACCTGAACGGCATGCATGGCCTCATCATGGTCGACAACTCCAGCAGCAGCGTCTACATCCTCATACGCTCGATCGGCATCCAGGACTGTCAGCCGAACGATACCGGGATGAACCTTCTCTGGGCCAACGCGAGCCAGGGAGGTGCCTTTTCGACCGTCATCGTGCCGCAGACCGCACCGCTTTCGACCGCGATGCATCGTGCGCCGGGAGGCGACGGGCGGTTCGTCTTCCACCTCGACGCGGGCGTGCCGGGCATCACCACGGTCACGTCGCTGTTCGACCTCGGGAACACGTGCTTTCCGTTCCTGCGGAGCACGCACGCGGTCGTCGAGAACAACGTCGGGCGAACGGATCTGATCGGCGCGTCGAGCTACTTCGCGGCGCTGAAGCCCGACCCGGCGCACTCGCCGGCGTTCATCCAGCCCACGGCTCCGGTGGTGGACGCCGCGAACATGCCTTCGGGATCCTTCTTCACGGGCCAATCCGTGCATGTGAATGCGCAATCGTCATCCACACGGGGCGCGTCGATCTCGAACCCGCTGATCTACAACGTGCAGTAGCGAACAGAACGCCCCCGGGCTCTCGATCTCCGCGAGAGCACGGGACGGCTCGCGGCGCTCTACGGAGTCGCGTCGCGGGTGGCGCTTCGAGGCGGGTACGAGCCCGAGCTCGTGCCCGCCTCACTTCAGAAGGTCCGGATCTATCGCGCGATGCGCGACTCGACGTCCTTCATGAAGACCTGGACGCTGTCCTGCGGATTCAGGTCGTACGCGCGCTTCAGCAGCGGCATCGCTTCCGCGTACTTGCCCTCGGCGGCGAGAAGCTGCGCGTGGCGGAGCTTCGCCTCGGCTTCGAACTCCTCGATCGCGGCGGCCCGCTCGTAGTAGATCCCGGCGAGCTCGGGCTGCTCCGTGCGCCGTGCGTGCATGGCGAGCTGGATCAGCGCCTTGCCGTCGAGCGGATCGAGTCGCACGATCTCTTCGAGGACGCGCGCTTCCTCGTCGCTGGCCTCGTCGGCGAGCGCCACCTTGGCCCGGATCCACAGGAGCTCCGTCTGCTGGCTCTGCTCGAGACGATCCCCGTAGACGTCGTCGATCTCCGCGATGAGATGGCGAGCTTCGTCGAGCGCACCGTTCGCGGTGAGCACGCGCGCGGCGTGGATCTGACGCTTCGGATCGCCCTTCTCCGGCTCCATCCGCATCGCGCGGGTGTAGGCCTCGACGGCCATGTCGAAGAGCTTCTCGTTGATGTAGATGTCGGCGAGGCTCGTCAGGCTCTGCACCGAAGCCTTCCCGAGTCGATCGACCATCTCGTAGTTCTGGGCCGCACGCATCGTCTGACCGAGGCCGATGAAGGCATTGGCCTGCAGGACCCAGAAGTCCGCCCGCTCGGGATACTCGGCGATCAGCCGATCGGTGAGCGCCACCGCATCGCCGAACCGCTGCTGCTCGAAGAGCGAGCGCGCCAGGCCTCGCTTCCAGTCGATGGACGACGGATCGAGCAAGATCGCCATGCGGAAGGCCGTCTCGGCCGCGAGGGAATCCTCGATGTTCGAGTAGCAGATGCCGAGCATTCCGTAGGTGACGACGTCGGCGCCGCCGAGCTTGATCACCTCGGTCAGCGGCGGGATCGTCGCGGCGAAGTCCCCGCGCTTGAAGTGGATGACGGCGAGGTTCTTCCAGGCCCTACGGAACTTCGCGTGCTTGTCGATCGCGATCAGGAGGGCTTCCTCCGCCTCGTCGAGTCGCTCCTGCTGGAACCAGAGGCTCGCGATCGTCAGATCGAAGACGGCGCTCGCCGACGCCTTGCGCCGCATCTTCTGCAGCGCCTTCTCGGCGCGATCGAGCTTCTCGGCCGCCATGTAGCCCATGATCTTCTCGAGCTCGGCCAGCTCTTCCAAGTCGATCCGCGGCTCGATCTCGGTCTCGGCCATGTAGCTTTCCATGAACTGCTTCTTGAACGTCGAGCTGTTCAGGAGAGCGACCGCATCCGGATCGAGGGGGGCTCGCTTCTTGGTGAGGCGCGGCTTCGAATACTCGGTCTCGTCGATATCGTCGTCGGAAGAGACCGCGTCCATCGCGACGGCTTCACCGTCCGCACCGAGCTCGGCGGCCGAGTCGCTGGCGGGAGCGGAGGCTTCGACCGTCGGGCTCGCGGACCCGTCCTCGGTCGCGACGGACTCGTCCGTCGTCGGCCACGGCTCCTCTTCGGCGATCGTCGCGCAACCGGCCAGAAGCCACACGAACGAGAGCAGGAGAATGAAAGATCTCATGTATCGAATCCCTTTCCGGGAGATGAACTGCGTTCCGAGTCGATGTCGATCGAGCTCGGGCTCTACTTCGGGAACGTGATCGGAACCTTCATGCGGAAGCTGACGGCCTTGCCGTCGCTCTTGCCCGGCTCGAATCGCCACTGCTTCACCGCGGTGAGGGCCGGTCGATCGAACACCGGATCGTCGGTCTCGAGGACCACCGGGTTCTCCACCCGGCCGCGCTCGTTGACCGTGAACACGATCACGACCGTACCCGGCGCCTTCTTTCGCGTCTTCGCGTTCGGCGTCGGGAGCGGCTTGAAGATCGCGCGCGGCTTCTGGTCGAGGTCGGTCGACGAGAACAGCGCGTCGACACCCTTTCCGCCGCCCACACCTTCGAGCTCGACCTTGAAGTCGAAGCCCCAGTCGCCGCCGCCGCTCGTACTCAGCGCCATCTCGAGCTGCGACAGATCGAGAGGCGGCGCCTCCTCCTCGAGCTTCGGTGGCTCTTCCTCGGGCTCTTCTTCCTCCGGCGGCTCTTCCTCGGGAGGAGGCGGCGGCGGGGGAAGCTTCGCCGGATCGATGCTCCGGACGATCATGTCCGAATCATCCTTGTTCGCGATCGTCTGCATCAGGGGAAGGACCAGGAACAGCGCCAGGGTCATGCCCACGGCACCGCACAGGACCATGCCGCGATGCAGCACGAACTTCACGGATCGGACGAACTTGTTGGGACGCGCCATGGCGCTCTCCTAGCCCGAGCTCTTTCGGCTCGCGATGCTGACCTTCTGCGCGCCGGCGAGCTTCGCCTCGTCGATCACCTTCACGAGGAGGCTCGACTTGACGTCGTCGTCGGCCTGGATGATCACGGGGACCATCTCCGCCTGGATCAGCTGTCGCACCTGACGCTGCACGCCGCCGACGCCGATGTTGTTCCCGCCGTACACGACTTCACCCTTCTCCGTCAACGCGATCAGGATGCTCGTCTTCTCGAGCCGCACGGCCGAAGCCGCGGTCGGCTTGTCGACCTCGACGCCCGTTTCCTCGACGAACGTCGTGGTCACGATGAAGAAGATGAGCAGGATGAAGACGCAGTCGATCAGCGGAGAGATATCGATCTGGCTCTCGTCACCGCTGTCGCCGGACATCTGTCGGAACCGTCCCATGTTGACCTCTCTTTATCCTTCGTTCTGCTTCGACAACGGTGCGCCTTACGCGGCGATCCGCTGCCTCCGCAGCTGCTTGTAGAGATTCTGCGTACAGACCGTCTCGAGGTGAGCGAGGAAGGCCTTGTACCGATCGTGCTTCCGGCCGAGGTAGTACTGGAAGAACAGACCCGCCAGCGCGATGACGAGGCCGGTCTCGGTGGTGATGAGCGCCTCGGAGATTCCGCCGGCGATCATCGCCATCGTCTTGTCGCCGCCCGAGCCGGTCGCGAGCGCGTTGAACGTCGTGAGCATCCCGGTCACCGTGCCGAGAAGCCCGAGCAGCGGCGCCGCGCTGACGCAGATCTTCATGACGCGAAGATCGCGCTCGAACGGTTTGACCTCGGTACCGCGGAGCTCCTCGAACGCGATCCCCATCTCCTTGAGCGTCCGGTTGCCCGTCACGAACGTCAGCAGGTCGCCGATCGGCCCCTTGCGCTCGTCCGAGTGATCGAGCCATCGACGCCACGTCTTCTCGGGAACCGACTGGAACCCCTTCGAGCGCAGGCGAAGGCTGATGTGCATTCCGAGCGAGAACATGACGAGCGCGATGACCGCGATCGCGATCATCGCCCAGCCGCCGTCGAGCCAGATCTTGAGCGCCTCGGCCCAGACGGCTTCCGCCTGCTTCGTCACGTCCGCCCAGGTCGGAACCCAGGTCGGCATCTCGAACAGAATCCAGTGGGTCGTGCTCATCACGGATCGGCCGTCCCGGCCCCGGGCACGAGATCCACCCACTTGCTCTCATTGTCGCCCTTGGAGGGCACTCCGGCCCCGGCGGTCGTGGCGACCCGGGGGCGCAGCTCTTCGCGGTGCTCGCGCAGCATCGGGACGAGGAACTCGTCGAGCGCCTTCTTCACTTCCATGCGCACGGCTTCGCGGTCCACCGGCTGCGGATCGCGGATCGTCTCCTCGCCGAACGGCGTCTTCGCGATCTGGTTGACCAGCGCGACGCCGCACTTCTCCATGTGGTCGAGGATGCCGCGAGCCTTGCGCGCGAGGAACGCGTGCAGGATCAGCGACGGGATCGCGACGATCAGGCCGAACTTGGTGGTGATGAGCGCTTCCGAAATACCGCCCGAGAGCACCTTCACGTCACCGGATCCGTGCACCGTGATCATCTTGAAGGTGTTGATGATACCGGTCACCGTACCGAGCAGACCGAGCAGCGGCGCCGACGCCGCGCAGATCGCGATGAAAGGCAGCATGCGCTGCAGACGAAGCCGGGTCGAGAGGACCGACTCGTACATGACTTCTTCGATGAGCTCCTTGGGCTCCTGGATGTGCTCCACGCCCGCGTGCAGCATGCGGCCGGCGGGGCCCTTCATCTCCGAAGCGGCTTCCTTCGCGCGCGCTTCGTCGTGGTTGCCGATCGCCGCCAGGAGTCCCGCGACCTGCTTCTTCGAGGGGCGACGCGTGGCCGTCAGGCCGATCCACTTGATGATCGCGACGAGGAGCGCGAGGCTCGCCATCGCGAAGATCGGGATCATGACCACGCCACCCTTCTTGACGTGCTCGACCAGCGACTCGTCGGTCGCCGCGGCTACCTTGAGCGCGTTGCCGAGGGTCGGGTCGAGCGGCATCTCGCCGGCGCCGGTCTGAACGAGCGCGCCCGCGGCGAGGAAGTCCTCCTCTTCCGGGAACGGCATCTGGGCCGGCTCGAGCGATCCGCCGAGCCGCGTCTCCGCGATCCCGACGTCGCCGCCGTCTTCCGAGCGGAACAGGACGTACGGTCCGATGACGACGAACGTCCCGTTCTCGACGCCCCGCCCCTCGCTCACGACCGCCGAGCCCTCGAAGCGAGTTCCCCCGAGGAGGTCATCGAGACGGCCGAGCGACATGTCGAGGATCTTCGCCTGAACCTCGAAGATCTGCTGATCCGTGAGGTTCTGGTTGTCCATGGCGAGATCGACTTCCTTGATCTCGTCGCGGTAGCGCTGACGTTCGGCGATGTGCATCCCCGACTTCAGGTTGTTGATGTACTCGCCGAGCAGGTTCGAGAGATACGAGATCTCCGCCTTGCGCCGGTTGATGTCTTCCTGCAGCGTCGTGAGGTCGAGGTTCCGGCGGTCGAGGGTTCTCGACACCGTCTGCAGCTCCGACTGCAGCTCGAGCTGCTGCGACTTGAGCTCGTTGAGGCTCTGGCTCAGCGGAAGCTTCTCGTCCATGATTTCCGCGCGGAGCGTGTCGAGCTCGAGGATCGCTTTCTCGAGCCTCTCGCTGACGTCGCCGCTCGCGGTCTTGAAGGAGCTCCCATCGGCTTCGTTCCCCTCCTGCGCCAGGGCAGGGAGCGCAAGGCCGAGCAGGAGAACCAGAAGGGTCACGTTGCGTGAGATCATCGTTCCGTTCTCCATTAGTCGACCTTGACCGGCAGTCGCACGAACGCGGCTTCCTTGTCGGCCCGGTAGATCGCGACGGCGTCCGCGATCTTCTCGGCGGCGTCGTTGACCGGGCTCCAGACCCAGCCTTCCGCGGTCGAGGTCCCCATTCCGGCGGCATCCTTGTCGGCCGTGACGTAGTAGCCCTGGCTGAGCCCCACGTAGATCGCGTCGACCTCGGCCGTCTTCCCCCCGGGCAGCTCGCGCACCTCGGACTTGACGTGGATCTCGCGGTTGAGCTTGTTGACCGTGTTCAGGATTGCGACCACGCTCTCGAAGCGGCGTCCCAGCGAGAGCTCGGTCTCGGCAGGATCCTTCGGGATGCGCTGGCTGTAGAGCTGAACGCTCTCCTGGACCCACTCGGGCAGACGCGACAGGAGCGAGAGCGTCCGGGATTCGAGCGAGCCGACCATGTCGGTGAGCGAGCTGGCCGATTCCTTGAGCTTGCCGCTCTCCTGCTCGAGCTCGCCGCGCTTCTTGTCGGCCTCACCGAGGTTCTGCTCGGCTTCGCTGATGAGCTTCTGGAGCGACTTGACCGCTCGATCCCCGAGGCGGACCTGCTCCTCGAGCATCTCCTTGTCGAACTTCCATCGGTTCTTCTCGAAGGAGATCGTCTTGCGGACCTCGATCCACTTCTCGACCGCGTCGCGCGTTTCGACCACGCCGTCGTCTCCTTCGGATGCGAACATCGCACCCGCGGAAACCAAGCACAGCGAAAGCGCCAGCATCAGCGTCTTCATGCTCACCTCGTCCATTCGTATCCACGCCTGGCGTGGAGTCCTCTGCGTGATCAGAACGGGATCTCCGCGCTCAAGCTCACGCTGTATTCGACACCCCGCGAGAACGACGTCCGGAGCTGCTCGCCGCCCGGGACATAACCGGAGCGGTACTTCGTCTCGATATCGGGGTTGGTCAGGTTTCTGGCCTGGAACTGCAGCTTGATGTACTTGCCGATGCGCTGGGCGATGCTCAGGTTCAGCGTATCGAACTCCTTCGCGTAGACGTTCGGAACGAAGTTCCCCGCCGACGTTCCGGCCCCGGCAATGAGCGTGTCTCCCGTGACCGTGTAGAAGAGCGAAACCTGCGTGCCGGTCAGGCGGGAGTCATAGGTCATGAACAGGTTGTAGAGGTGCTCGGGGGCGCCCGTCGCATCGCGCGTCTTCATCGGCGCGTCGATGTTCGGGAGCTCGAACTCGGCGCGCTCGTTGTCCGGGATGCGGACGCTCGAGTCGAGGAACGTCGCGTTCGCGCCGAGGGCGAGACCGTCGAGCACATCCCAGAAGCGGCCGATGCTCTGACGAGCCTCGAACTCGAACCCGGTGATCTCACCCGACGGGTAGTTGACCGGGAACGTGTAGTCGAAGGGCTGGACTCGCTGGACCGTTTCGATCGGGTCCTTGATGTCCTTGTAGAACCACGACGCCGAGAGAAGTCCGCCTTCGTACGGCGTGTAGTCGAGTCGCAGGTCGTAGTTCTGGAGCTCCGCCAGGTCGAGGTCGGGGTTTCCGATGAAGATCGGGCCGCCGAGGAACTCCTGCTGGATGATCGGCGTGAGCTCCTTGAAGGTCGGACGCGCGACCGTCTCGCTGTAGGCGCCTCGGAACGTGACGTTGTCGAACGGGCGAAGGATGAAGCCGATGGACGGCAGCACGTCTTCCTGGTCGAGGGCGACGTCCGCATCGCCCGGGTTCAGGACCACCGGCGCCGTCGAGCCGGGCGGGAACCAGGTGGCTTCCTCTTCCGGATCGTTGACGATGCTGATATCCGTCTTCTCGACGCGGAACCCGCCGACGATGTTGAGCATGTCGAAGATCGGCAGATCGGCCATCGCGTACCAGGCCGAGATGTCCTGGTCGCCGTCGTAGTCGATGTCGCCGTTGAACGCCGTGATGGGGTGATCCTCGAACGGGAACTGCTCGCTCCAGAGCTCGCCGAAGTCGCCTTCGAAGTTCGCGTCGGCGTCCCCGAAGTTACTGAACGTCTCCTGATCGAACTCACGGTCGACCTTGTCGTCGAAGTACCCGAACTTGAGGTAACCCTCGTCCTCGGACCACTGCTCGAACGGAACCTTGAGGTTCACGAAGTACTGGTCGCTCTCTTCCTCGATGGACTTGAAGATGCGCTGGAAGTTACCGAGGTTGAAGTTGGCCGCCGGCTTGAACGGGAACTGCGTCGGCGGCGTCGAGAACGGCGGGATGATGAACGGCAGCCCCGGGTTGAACGACTCGGGGATGAACAGCGAACCGAACTGTCGCTTATCCGGCTGGTCGAGCGACGCGGTGCTCTTCGAGTACGTCCAGTCGAGCTCCGGGGCCTTGACCGTGAGCCAGCTCGTCGCCTCCCAATCCTCGACCGGAAGGCGGTGTCGGCCGTTCAGCTGGAAGGTGTCCGCCTCACGCTCCGTGTACTCGAGGGTCTCGGTGCGGATGTACGGCGCGGTGTCTCGCTCGTCGGGGCGGTTTCCCGGCCCGCGCGGATCGTCCGGATCATAACCAGGGAAGAAGAACTCCTTGCCGCGCGTATCCTCGGCGAGCGTCGCCGTATCTTCCGTCGTTCTCGTGTAGAGGTAGGTCGCGCCGAGGAAGTTGTTCTCGGTCTCGATACCCACCGTACCGAGGCCACCCCACTGGACGAGCTCGGTAGCCTGCGTCACGTCGAAGAGCTGCGTCTTGAAGTCGCCGTCCTGCGTTCCACCCTGAATCGTCTTCGGGGTAAGCGGCGCACCCGGCTCTTCCACCCACAGCTGGTTGTTGACGCCGTCGTCGAAGAACGAAGCGTCGCGCTCGTAGAAGAAGCTCGCGAAACCACCGATCGTGAAGCCTTCGTCGAACTCCTGCCGAACGCCGACGGCGGTCGACCACTTGTACTGTTCGGGGGCGTCCGTCGTCTGGACACCCGCGGCGCCGTCCCAGTTGTCCCCGATGTTGTCCCACTGGATGCCGCGACCGCTGTCGTCCTTGCCCCAGGTGTTGACTCCACCGCCGCGATAGCTCAGGAAGTCCCGCCGGTTTCGAACGTTTGAGTTGTAGCTGGTCTGCATCCTGAACTGGACAAAGTTCTCCTGTGGGATGCTCTTCAGCTTGATGTTGACGGCACCACCCGATGCGTCGCCCTGCTGGTCCGGGGTGAATGTCTTGCTGACCTGGAGGCTCTCGATGACGGGCGCGGGGAACTGGTCGAGCTGCACGGCGCGCTTGTCTTCGTCGGCCGTCGGCAGACGCACACCGTTGATCTGCGAGCTGACGTAGCGATCCGGAAGGCCTCGGATGACGGCGAACTTGCCGTCGGAAACCGTGGCGCCCGACACGAGCCGCAGCGCCGACGCGGCGTCGCTCGCACCGGCCCGGCTCATCAGCTCGGATCCGATCGAGTCGAGGAGCGCCGGACTGTCGATGCGGAGCTTGAGCAGGCCGGCCTCGGTCGAGCCGCCGAGCTGCACGCTCTCCTCGACGATGACTTCGTCCATCTCCGTGAAGTCACCGGCCAGGCGCACGTCGAGGTCGGTGAGCTCACCCGATCGCACGAGCACCTCCGTCTTGATCTGACGGACGTACCCCTGCCGGGCGAAGCCGACGGTATATCGGCCCGGAGGCACGTCAGGGAGAACATAGTTCCCCTGGTTCGTGCTCGTGGCCGTCTTGCCCTTCAGATCCAGAATGGTCACCTGTACACCGGCCAAGAGGTCCCCGAATTCCTTGTCGACGATGACGCCGCGGATCGAGCCCGGTGCGTTCTGAGCCAGGGCCTTTTCGCCCTGAAACACAGCAATCCACAGGGTGAGACACCCCAGGAGGAGAAGTCTCACCACGGATCGCCGAATCCTTCGCGGATCTCTCGCATCCGGGCCATCATGGCCTCGTCCGGCTCGAAACCGTGGGTCGCCATCGAGCAGCACGTTGCCGCAAGATCCATCGCCCTCGGTCGATTGTTCGGATTCTCGTATCCCTCCTCGATCGCGGTCGCGTATACCTTCGCGGCCTGATCCCTCGCCCCCATCGCCAGGTACGCTTCGGCGATCGGCCGGAGCGCCTTGGCGCGGTAAATGTTCACGATGCGTTCCTTGTCCGACTCGAACAGCGCGAAAGCCTCGTCGGCCTCGGCGCGACCTCGCTCGGCGTCACCGGCCCGGAAGCGCAGCGCCGCGAGCTGGCCCATCAGAGGGACGCGGTGCTCGGGCAGCCACTCGACGCTGTCGAGCATGCTCCAGGTGTCGGCCACCTGTCGCTCCGCGTACTCGAGGTCGCCACGCTCGATCGTCTCGTCGATCAGCGCCATCATCGTCTCGATGCGCACCAGGAGAGGCGTCTCCGCCCAGGCCCGCTCGATGGTCTCGAGGATGAGGTCGCGATCGGCCGTCTTGTCGTAGAACCGTCCGTACAGAACGATCAGCCCGGCCAGGATCCCCCGGCGGGTATCGAAGTCCGAACCGGCAATCGACGGTTCTAGCCGTTCGAGGTAACCGGCGAGGCTCTGCAGCTCGACCTGACGCGCGCGCGCCTCCTGCATCGTTCCCGTCTCGGAGGTGGCCAGGCCGATGGTGATCGCATCGGCCTCATCCTGCTTTCCGAGGAGGAGGTACGTCTGAGCGATGTGGCTCCGGACGCGATCGACGCGCCAGGCCTGCGCGTGCCTCTCGACCGCCGCCGCCTCGGCGACCTCGCGGGCCAGATCGAGCAGGTACTGCACCTCGCGATCGCCCTCGAGCACGAGGTGCGTCGCGACGTCGGCGAGCGCCACACCCCGGCGCCAGTTCTCGATCTGTCCCGAGTACCGGCGAGCCCGGCCCGGCTGGTCGAGCTCGATGCACGTCTCGACGACCGCCGCCTGCGACTTGGAGCGATCCTTGATGTGGGGATCCAGCGGAATGGCGGAAGCCACCTCGTACGCGAACTCCAGGAGCTCGTCCTGGGAGTCGGTGAGCGGCGCGTCCTCGATCTTACTGCCCCGGCGTCCTTCTCCGGCCGAATCGGCCTTCGCACCGGAGTCCGAACCGGTCGAAACCAAGAGAAGCCCCACGCCGCCCGTCACGAGGACGAGAATCAAAACGGCGAGGACTCGGAAACGTGGATTCATAGCGTGTATGGATATCCTGCAGTGGGAGCGGAAAGCATCCGCGGCGATGGAATCGGTGACCCCGCCCTCTCCTCATTCGGTCACCGCTACGCCTTTGGGGCCGCAGCTTAAATCCGCCGTGTTAGAGAAATGTTTGCGCCGTCCTAGAATCAGGTGGGCGGCCACGCCCACGCCTCATCGGAGGCGTAACCCCATCGCGGCCTTGGCCTTTTAGCGGATTCCGGCCTACGACGGCGGGTCGGACACGTCCTGTCCCGCAGGAGGCCCGATTTACGAGGAAAGGAGGGGCCTCCGTCGAGCGGAGACCCCTCCTTGTTGCACTACCGATAGATTGTCGCGGCTCGAGAGCCGCGTCCCGATTACATCCCCGGGCGACGCGGTTCGAGCGTGCCGTTGAACGGTCCCGCGCTCCACGTCAGGTTGCCGCCCTGCTGCACGACCTGAACGGTCGGGCCGCCGCAGCTGAACTCACCCGTGAGCGGGTTGTTGTTCACCAGCGTGATCGGCGACTCGTCGCAAAGGACGTTGCCGTTCTGGACGATCGTGGCCGTTCGCGGGGTGTTCTTCTTGACGACCAGGCTCGCGAGCGTGTTGCCGTTGCGGACCAGGTTGAAGCAGAGGATCTCGTCCGGCAGGAAGCCGAACTCGTCCATCGCGCTCCAGCCGTCGAGCCAGCACGGGAAGGCCGGGTCGAACGCGCCGCGGAAACGGGCCGGCGTGAAGAAGCCGTCGTTCGGGGCGACCGCGACCGACGTCAGGGCTTCGTTGGCCGGACGCGGGTCGAGCTCTTCGAGCTGGAGGATCGTGCGACCACCGCGGACAACCGGCGCGCCGCGCTGGATGCGCTTGATCGGGGCACCGGCCGGATCCGGATCGTCGATGCGGACGTTGTTGTTGGACGGGCTCAGGACGCCACGCGCGGTGGCTTCGGTGTAGGCCGCCGGGTTCAGGTTGCGGAAGAAGACCGAATCCTTGATCTCGGCCAGGTTCCCGCTCGTCTGCGCGGTGTAGATGCCCGCCGGGCAGTCGTTGGCGTGCGGCGGGACGGCGTTGTAAGCCGTCGTCCAGGTGTCCGCCCACGAGAGCGTGCCGTTGAAGCCGTAGCCGTTGGCGCCGTCCCCATCGTCGTTGTCGAAGCGGACGAGCGCCTCGCCACCGTCCATGAAGATGCAGTTGCGGTACTGGACGCGCGCGTTGTCACGCCAGGCCGTGAGGCCGTCACCATCGACCGGCTGGCCGATGACCGTCAGGTTGTAGATCGAAGCGGTCGTGACCGGCTGCCAGTCGGAATCCTCGGCACCGTCGAACTCGCACGCGTTGTCTCCGACACCCGAGCCCTGCGAGGCGTCGAGGCTGTTGCCTTGCACGATGAGGCCGAACTGGGCCTTGCCGCGCCGTCC
>CAZQZX010000116.1:0-20665 GCA_964597885.1 uncultured Planctomycetota bacterium | reverse complement strand
CTCGCCTTCCATATCCCACGCGACGAGCCAGGAGTCGTCGGTCTTCTCGAAGCCGAGGTCGCGGATGAGTCGCTCTTCGAGGTCCGCCATGTGCCCGGCGCCGTAGAAGATGCACAGGCGGTCGTGGCCGCCGCGCATCTCGCGACGCAGCACGCGGATCGCGACTTCGTTGCGGCCGTGCACGAGGACCGATCCGTCTTCCCCGCCCGAGAAGAGGTCTTCGATCTCGTGAAACTGCGCTGCGAGGAGCAGCTTCAGATGGCGGGCGCGGTCCGGCGACGCGAACGCCGCGGCGAGCTCGGCCATCGAGAGGCCTCGCGAGGGCTCACCGTTCTGCGCGCGCGCGAGCTCCTGCTGGAGGAAGTCCATCATGAGCGTCCAGATCGACTCCCCGCGCTCCCGCATCACGCGCGCGAAGGTGGCGGGATCCATGTCGGCGTGGACGAAGTCGTCGCGCGAGTAGTCGATGGCGTCGAGCTGGAACTCGAGCTCGAGCATGTACTTCATCGTCCGCTGCAGGAACCCGACCGCCCCACCGCGCCGCTCGCCCGGGGTCGGAATCGTCTCGGGATCCGCGACGAGCTCGTAGAGCACGCGATCGCATTCGTCGAAATGCCGCTCGAGCGCGTCGTAGTACTCGGCATCGCCAACGTGAACGGCCGAGGCGAGCGTCACCACCTGGCCGCGCTCGTTCTCGTAGCGAACGATCGCGGCCTCGAGCCGACCCGTATCATCGCCGGTCTTCACGAAGCGGAGGAATCGCGAGGGGTCGTAGTCGACGTTGGACCGACCACAGGCGGTGATCGTGACGGCAGCCAGGACCCACCACGCAGCAATCCGCACGACCGCTCTCATGCGAGACTCTCCTCGGCCGCCTCAGCCGCCGCCGTTCCGTCTCCGCCGACGGCATCGGTCGACGCACGTCCCGTATCCGTAGCGCGCGACCGATACGCCAGCCACGCGATGTTGGCGATCGATCCCGAGGCGTACGCGAGCAATCCGATGTAGAGCCCCGTCGTGGCGCCGGTCGTCACTCCGGTGACGAGGACCGCCGTCAGCGCGACGAGCATGACGGCGACCGATTCGGTCACCGCACGCGTGCGCCGCCGATGGACGAGCAGCCCCTGGAACCAGCTCTGCATCGCGGAGAGTGCGGGCAGGAAGCACACCATCCGGAGCGCGGATACCGCGAGGTCGACCTGTCCCGGTTCGAGGACCACGACTTCCGTGAACCAGAAGCGCGAGAGCGGCGAGAACGCGACCGTCGCCAGGACCGCCGCACTCGACGCGCCGAGGAGCGCCGTGAACCGAACCAGCGATCGCACCGCTTCAGGACGACCGAGCAGGGCGACGACGACCTCGTTGTACGCCATCCCGAGGCTTCGCAGCAGGAACACGAGCCCGTAGATCGCGGGCCAGCAGGCGACGCTGTCCTCGGATCGCGGCATGTGACTGAGCCCCCAGGCGATGATCGGCTGGGACACGATCGTGAGCACCGGCGTCAGCGCGAGCGGGAGGTAGAAGTGCGCGAACTTGCGCCCTGTCAGCGGCTCGCTTTCGGGAGGAGCCGGGATCACGTGCTCGCGCAGCACCGGACGCACGACGATGCCGGCGTAGATCGCCTCCACGATGACACCGAACGAGACCGAGGCCGCACCGACCGCGGCGCCGGGGATCGAACCGATGGCGTAGCCGGTCAGGAGCGCCGAAACCGTCGCGAGCAACCGGATGATCGTGCCGACGCCGACGAGCCGCGAGCGCCCGAAGCGAATCAGCACGCCCTGCTGGAATCGACGATACGCGATCGCCCAGGTCCAAGGCAACATCGCCATCAGCCCGAGTCGCGCCGGTTCGATCACGGCTTCCGGAGCATCGATGATGCCGCGCATCAGCACGTCGTACACCGGCGTGAACGCCACGACTCCGTGGACGACCGTCAGGACCAAGCCCGCCCACATCATGAATCGCCGGACGTGGAAGTACGACGCGGCATCGCGACACAGAGCCGTCGACGCCGCGAGCATCATGATGATCGGGCCCTCGATCAGCACGGCGATCGGGAACACGAAGCTTCCGTACGCGGCGAGCTGCGACTTGGTCTCGCTCGGATCGAGGCGCGACACGACGGCCGCCACGGCGGGAAGCTCGAGGCCCATCAACAGCCAGCTCGCGGCGAGCGGCCACCACGTACGCAGCACTTCCCCGACCGTGACCGGTCCGTCGGGAGCGCGTCGGGAGCTGGCGGAGCTGGAGCTCATCGATTCCGGGAGGCGAAGGAAGCCCGCGAAGGAGATACCGGCGACCGTAGCCGCGCGGGTGGAGAAGCCTGGAGTCTACCAACCCGGGCCCAGGCGCGTCCGGCCGCGTCTGGGAAGCATCGCGCGGGGTTGGTACGCTGGCGCCATGATCGCGACGGAATCCAAAGCCCTGCTCGGAAAGATCCACGCGGCGCGCGAACGGCTCGCCGGTGTGGCGCATGTCACTCCGGTGATCACGTCGAAGACGCTCGACGAGCGCGTCGGCGCCCGGGTTCACCTGAAGTGCGAGAGCTTCCAGCGGGTCGGAGCCTTCAAGTTCCGGGGCGCCTACAACGCGATCTCGTGCCTGAGCGACGAGGAACGGGCCGGCGGCGTCATCGCCTACTCGTCCGGCAATCACGCGCAGGCCATCGCTCTTGCCGGGAAGATGCTCGGCGTGAAGACGACGATCGTCATGCCGTGCAACGCTCCGCGCGTGAAGCGGGCCGCCACCGAGGAGTACGGGGCCGAGGTCATCGACTTCGATCCGAAGGAGACGACGCGGGAGGAGATCGCGGCCCAGGTGCTCGAGGGACGCTCGCTGACGCTCATCCCGCCGTACGACCACGAGAACGTGATCGCGGGCCAGGGCACGGTCGCCGCGGAGCTGCTCGAGCAGGCCGGACCGCTCGACTGTGTGATCGCGCCGTGCGGCGGCGGCGGCCTGCTGAGCGGAAGCGCGATCGCGTGCAAAGGCACGACGGAAGGCCCACCGCCGCGGGTGATCGGCATCGAGCCCGAGCTGGCGGACGACGCGACGAAGACCTTCCGCACCGGAAAGCTCCACACCGTGAAGAACCCGCCGACGATCGCGGACGGAACGCGCACGCCGTCGCTCGGCAAGCTGACGATGCCGCTCGTTCTCGGGCTCGTCGATGACATGCAGACCGTCACCGAAGACGAGATCCTCGAAGCGACGCGCTTCCTCCTCGAGCGCGTGAAGCTGGTGGTCGAGCCGTCGGGAGCGCTCGGCGTGGCGGCTCTTCTCGCCGGGAAGGTCGAAGCCTGCGGAGACGTCGGCGTGATCCTCTCGGGCGGCAATGTCGACGGCAGCACGCTGGCGGAGATCCTCGCCGGATGAACGAGCCCCCGCGCCTTCCCCGTCGTGGCGGTCGTCCGTCGTCCATCCCCGAGGTGGTCGAGGTGGCCCGCTCCCTTTCGCCGTCCTATCCGATCGCGCTGCGCAGCGTCTGCGGCCCGCATCTCTACGGCTTCGCCTCGCCCGATGCCGGCGTCGAGGTGCGCGGCGTCCACATCCTCCCGCTCCGCGACGTCATCGGGCTCTTTCGCAAGAACGAGACCGTCGAGATGGCCGAGACGCAGGAAGGGCGCGATGTCGAGCTCCTGAGCCACGACCTCACGACCTTCGCCAACCACGTGCTGGACGGCAACGGGCTCGCCCTCGAGCTCCTGTACTCGCCGCTGATCGTCGACTCGTCGCCGCTTCACGAGGAGCTGAAGTTGATCGTGCGTGGATGCCTGACGGCTTCACACGCGCGCCACTACGCCGACCTCGCGCGCAGTCACTGGCAGATCGTCTCGCTGGAGTCTCCCGCGCCGGCCAAGCAGATCCTGCATCTGTACCGCCTGATCTTGACCGGCATCCACCTCATGCGAACGAAGTCGATCGAGTCGAACCTCTCGAAGCTCAACGAGACGTTCCAGCTCTCCTTCGTCGACGATCTGGTGTCGTGGGCGCTATCGGCCCCCGGCGAAGAGACCCTTCCCGACGTCGACCTAGACCGACACGAGCGAGAGGTCGAGCGATTGCTCGCCGAGCTCGCGACCGCGCGCGAGAAGAGCGAGCTCCCCGACACGCCGACGACCGCGCGCGAGCTTCACGAGCTGGTTGTACGCACGCGTCTCGAAGATCGCTGACATGGCCGATCGCTGGCCGCTCTCCGTTCGCCTCTGCCTGGCGTACAATCGCCTGTTCGGCTTTCGCCTGCGTCGGCAGTCGTACTCGGGCTGGCACGCGCCGCTGTTCGATATCGAGTCGCAGCTCCGCTACTCCGAATGGCGACAGAGTGCGACAGCGGATTCCGTCGCCCATCTCCAGCCGATCGACCTGAAGGATCGCGTGGTTCTCGACTTCGGAGTCGGACGCGGCGGACCGGCCGTGTGGATGGCGGAACAGGGCGCCAAGCGCGTCATCGGCGTCGACATCGACGACTTCTTCCTCAACGTCTCCGAGAAGTACGTCGAGCGCGTCGATCCGAAGCGCGAGATGCCGATCGAGATCGCGAAGTGCGAGCCGACGCGACTGCCCCTCGACGACGGCAGCATCGATTCGATCCTGTGCTTGCGCACGTTCGAACGGGTTTCCGATCCGGCGGCCGTGCTCCGCGAGTGGGATCGCGTGCTCGCGCCGGGCGGCAAGGCGTGGCTCTCATTCGGGCCGCTCTGGTACCACCCGCACGGGATCCACCTCTGGGAGATCTTTCCCGGCCCGTGGCTGACGCTGCTCTTCTCGGAGCGCGCGGTCGTCACGTCTCGTCACATCCTGAAGGGCGAGACCGATCGGATCCCGACGCAGAACACCTACGACGATCTGTCCTTCAACCGGATGACCGTCTCGGCGTTCCACCGATTCGTCCGGGAGTCCCCGTTCGAGATCGAGCGCCTCACCGTGCACATGGCGTGGGGGCTCAATCCTCTTCGGAAGGTTCCGGGTCTGCGGGAGCTGTTCGCGTCTCAGATCGACTGCGTGCTCGCGCGTCCCTGACGCGATCGAGCGCCACGGCCAGTCGACGCCGGTCCGGGTGCTCGGGCGGCCGACGCGCGATGAGAATTCGATGACAGTCCGCGAGAACGCGCGCCGCAGCATCGAGGTGCGACTCGGCGGACAGCTGTTCGCCGACATCGATGAGCGCCCCGGCAACCGACGGCAGATCCGATCCGCGATTGCGGAAATGCGCCCCGAGCAGCTGCCGCGCCGGCCGCTCGAGCTCGCCCGCCGCGAAGCGCCGGCCGATCTCGCGGAACGTCGCCGCATCGTTCGTGTACTTGTCGGCATCCACCTCGCACAGGATCGTCAGGGCGCGAAGCAAGTGCGCGCGCGCCTCGCTCAGATTGCCGCGCTGACGTTCGATCTCGGAGTACTGCAGATCGATGCGGAGCACGCGCATTCGCGCGAACTCCGGCGTGAGCAGCGCGCATTCCTCGAGGAGCTCTTCCGCCTCGTCGTACCGGCCGGACTCCATCATGAAGTTCCCGTAGGTCTGCAGCGTGTGCACGGCGTACAGGTCGGCACGATCCTTCGACTGCCGGTAGATTCCCACCGACTCCTCGAGCAGCGGGAGCGCCTCTTCCGAGCGGCCGAGCCGGCTGAGCATGATCGCGTGACTCATCAGCGCGCGCGCGAAGTCCACGTGCACGTCGGAACCGACGCGACGGAACAGGTCGATCCCCTCGCGGTAGAGCGCGTCCGCCTCGGCATAGCGGTAGCGCGGACCGCCCCACATCGCGTAGGCGAGGTTCGTCTTGCTCTCGGCGATCAGGTGATGCGCCGGCCCGAAGAGCTCGGTTCTGAGGGCGAGCGCCTCGCGCTGCAGCCCGATCGCCTCCCACTCGTCACCGGGCTCGGGCGGTAGCGCCTCGTCGTCGACGAAGCAGAGGCCGCGCCCCAGGATCGAAAGCGTCTCGGCGATCTCGGCGCGACGATCTCCCGGCAGCTCCCGGTACAGCTCGAGCGCACGGCGCAACAGCGGGACGGCCGTCGACCAGTTCCACATACCCCCGTGCGCCTTCGCGAGCGAGAGGCTCACCCCCGCCTCCACCGCCGGCCGCGCCACCAGCTCGGTGCGCGCGCGATGCGCGGCGTCGTCGAGCAGATCGAGCACCGTCGCCCCTCGCCCGTAACGGTACCCGTTCGCCTCCGCAAGCAAGTCCTCGAGAAACAGGCGCACGTCCTCGGCCTCGGATTGCGCTCGCTCGGCCGTGAGTCGCGCCGCCTCGGCCACCGCTCGTTCGCCGCGCTCCGCCCGCTCCGCATCCCGGATCCGGATGAACGCGAGGAACGATCCCGCCGACCCACCGACGAGCAGCAAGACGAAGAGCGTCGCCGCGACCACGAGGGTCGGGTTGCGACGCACGAACTTCGAGGCGCGGTAGAACACCGTGGCCCGCCGCGCCGAAACCGGTTCGCCCGCGAGGTGGCGACGGACATCGTCCGCCAGCTCGCGCGCCGTGCCGTAGCGCCGCTCCGGCACCTTCTCGAGGGCGCGCAGCAGGATCCCGTCGAGATCCCCGCGGAGGCGTCGCCCGAGGCCCGGCGCATCGGGTACGCATTGGCTCGCCAGGGGCACCGCGTCCTCGCAGATCGCGCGCGCCTGCTCGTACCCGAGGACGCGATCGAAGTCGTAAGGCCGACGCCCGGTGAGAAGCTCGAACAGGATCACGCCGAGCGAGTACACGTCGGAAGCCGTCGTCGCCGCGCGCCCCCGGACCTGCTCCGGGCTCGCGTACAGGGGCGTGAGCGCGCCGACGCTCGTCCCGAGAGTCTCCGTTCCGTGTGTTTCTCTTCCCGTCGCTTCGGTCGTCAATCGATCCCTCGACCCCGTTTCTTCGGGATGGAGGATCTTCGCGATCCCGAAGTCGAGGAGCTTGGGGGCGCCGTCCTTCGACACGAGGATGTTCCCCGGTTTCAGATCACGATGCACGACCAGCTTCTGGTGCGCGAACTGTACCGCATCGCAGACGCGGCAGAAGAGCTCGAGCCGCTCCTCGATGCTCGGCTCCGCTCGCTTTCGAAAGTCGTCGAGCCGCTCCCCGTCGACGTACTCCATCACCAGGTAGGGCAGGCCGGACGGCGTCGTGCCTCCGTCGATCAGTCGCGTGATCGCGGGATGTTCGAGGCTCGCAAGCGTCTGGCGCTCCCGTTCGAAGCGGGCGCGGATCCCGTCTGAGATCCATGGTGACCGGATGACCTTCACGGCGACGCGCTGCTCGTACATCGAGTCGCAGCGATGGGCCGAGTACACCGTCCCCATACCGCCGCGCGCGATCACGGAGTCGATCGCGAAGGCGCCGATCCGCTGGCCGACGAGCCCCTGATCCATGTCGACGGGCTTTCCGAGGAAATCCCCGCTCGCCTCGTGTGCACGGAGCAGCGACTCGACCTCGGCACGCAGTCGCGTGCGATCGCGGCAACGCTCGGCCACGAACGCCGCCCGATCGCGAGTCTCGAGCTCGAGGGCATCGGCGAAGATCTCGTCCGCTTCTTCCGGAGGCCGGCGCGAATCGATCATCGCTAGCAGCCTCGATCGATCTCGCGATACAGCCACGCGCGCGCGAATTCCCATCGACGCTCGACGCTTCGGGTCGTGATGCCGAGCACCGACGCGATCTCGTCCATCGTGAGCCCTGCGAAGAAACGGAGCTCCACGACCTTCGCCTTGTCGGGATCGTGCTCCTCGAGACGTTCGAGAGCGTCGTTCAGCGTGAGCAGATCGCAGTGCCCGCCGAGACCGCTCTTCGAGCCGCGCTTCCCTTCGGCCGCCGCCGCGCTCGCGTTCGACGTGCCGGCCACGGCCTGCGAGGGAGCCTCGAGACGGTCGTCGTCGAGCGGGATGCGGGCCCGTCCCCCACCGCGCTTGACCGAACGGACTCCTCGAGCGTGGTCGACGAGAACGTGTCGCAGCGTGCGCGCCGCCGTCGCCACGAAGTGCGCCCGGTCGCGCCACGGCGTGCGGCGCCGCTCGAGGATGCGCAGGTAGGCCTCGTGCACGAGCGCCGTCGCCTGCAACGTGTGGTCGGCGCGCTCACCTCGCATGCACTGCTCGGCCAGCTGGCGAAGCTCCGCGTAAGCGAGCTCCGCGTGCTCGGACGATTCGGCGAGACCGCGCTTCGCGACACCTTCGGCGCCGGGAGAAAGAGCACGGTCGAGATCGGGAATGGCTTCCGCCATGGCTGATCCTTTTTCTTCGAAAGGAGCGTCGGGGCCGGACCCCCTGTTTCGCTCATTCGACGGGCGACCTTCATTATACGGGCGCTTCGGCAAGTTTCGCCGGGAAAAGGAAAACGGAGACGAGGTGTGAGAAGACCCCACTCCTGTGGGAGTCCGAAGGCCGCGCGAATCGCGCGGCCGGAACGGCTTCCGGTACGCACCGAGGCACGCCGTCTGATGCGCGCGGCCCTCGGACTCCTGATCGCAGCGGTCGCGATCGCCCCCTCGGCGCTCTGCCGAGCGGCCCGTGCACAGTTCGTCGAGAACGTCACTCCGATCCACGTGCTCGAGGGCGAGGCGACCGGCGATCAGTTCGGATGGCTGGTCGACATCGTCGGCGACCTGAACGGCGACGGCACGAACGAGTTCGTCGTCTCCGCACCCTCGGCGGTCGGTGGATTCGGTCGGCTCTACATCTACGACGCGAGATCCGGATCGCTCGTCCGGCATCACACCGGAAGCACCGGATGGAGCCTCGGTCTCGCGGTCGACGGCGCCGGCGACTTCGACGACGACGGCGTGCCGGATGTGATCGGCGGCGCCCCCGGTGCGATCAGCGGGCGCGGCGCGGCGCGGGTCTACTCGGGAGCCGACGGCTCGATCGTGCAGACCTGGACGGGCACCGCTGCAGGCGATGCCTTCGGGACGGCCGTCGCGCGGGCCGGCGATGTCGACGACGACGGAGTCGACGACGTCCTGGTGAGTGCGCCCAACGACGACAGCGCGGGACCGAACTTCGGACGCGTTACCGTGTTCTCCGGTGCGACGCGCCAGGCGATCTGGACCTTCGACGGCGAAGCCTCCAACGACTCGTTCGGCTCGTCGGTCGGAGGCGACGTCGACTTCGACGGTGACGGCCACGCCGACATTCTCATCGGCGCCAACGCGGCCGGCCCTACCAACCGAGGACGCGTATACGTGTACTCGGGCGCGACGGGATCGCTGCTCTTCCCGCCGATCGACTCGCCGGGAGACGGTCTGAATCTGGGACAGTTCTGGTTGGAGAGCCCGGGCGATGTGGACGGCGACGGCACCCCGGATCTGTACGCCGCCGACATCAGCGCCGCGGGTTCACGCGGCCGGGCTTACGTGTTCTCGGGTGTCGACGGGTCCACCCTTCTCGGCGTGGACGGGATCGCACCCGGCGAACAGTTCGGAATCGGACGCGGTGCCGGGGACCTGGATGGCGACGGCCGCGCCGATCTTTTCCTGGCCGCGTGGCTCTCCAACTCCGGGGCCGCGGGGGCCGGCCGCGCGATCGCCGTCTCCTCGGACGGCACGGTCCTCGAGACGTTCACACACACGATCCCCGGGGCGACGCTCGGCTTCGACGCGATCGGCCTCGAGTCGGATGCCGACGGCGACGGCCTCCTCGACCACGTGATCAGCTCCGAGCAGAACACCCGTGCGGGAAAGGTCTACGTGCTGCCCGGCTCGATCGGAGTTCGCGCCGCGCCGGCCGGCAACCCCGGGACGCTCGCGGTACTGGCCGCTCTGCTCGCCCTTGCGGGAAGCCTCCTGGCCACGCGACGTCTCCGCTGACAAGACTGCCTGAATCTCACGATCGAACACGAGGAGAGAAGGAAGGAAAGGAAGCATGCACAACGACACGAGGACCCCCGTTCGAGCGAGGCGCGCGGCATTCTCGAGGCTCGCGTGCCTCGCGTGTTCGGCCTTCGCCCTGGCGGTCGCCGCGAGCCCGGTCGCCCGCGCCCACCATCCGCAAGAGCAGCTCGTCGTTTGCGGCTGGACGAGCAGCAACGTCAACGTCTATGACGCGATCGCGGGCTCGTTCGCGGAGGCGTACCCGCCGGGAGGGCTGAGCCTCGCCCACAGCGTCCGCATCGGCCCCGACGGCTTGCTCTACGTGACGTCGTTCGGCAACGACAAGGTCGCGCGATTCGATCCGTCCGACGAAGGAGCCTTCGTCGACAACGTCGTCCTGCCCGGAGCCGGCGGCCTCGACGGACCGACCGACGCACAGTTCGGTCCCGACGGCAATCTCTACGTCACGAGCTACAACACGAACAGCGTGCTGCGCTACCAGCCGGACGGCACGCCGATCGACACGTTCGTGACCTCGGGCGACGGTTCGCTCGCCGGCGCCGAGATGATGCTGTTCAAGCCCGACGGAAACCTCCTCGTCGCGAGCGGCCAGAACAATCGCGTCCTCGAGTACGACGGAACGACCGGCGACTACATCGGCGACTTCGTCACGAGCGGGAGCGGCGGGCTCCGCGATCCGCACGCCCTCATCTTCGGGCCCGACGGTCATCTCTACGTCGCCTCGTTCGGAACCAATCCGATCCTTCGCTACGACGGCGAGACGGGCGTGTTCCTCGACACGTTCGTCCCGGCCGGGAGCGGCGGGCTGTCCGCCCCGCACGGCATGGAGTTCGGACTCGACGGACACCTCTACGTCGCCTCGTTCGGGACGAATTCCGTGCTCCGCTACGACGGCTTCTCGGGGGACTTCCTCGACGCGTTCGTCACCCCGGGAAGCGGCGGCATCGCCGGCCCGACGCACCTCGTGTTCCTCCCGCAGAACGACCTGCGGCTCTTCCATCCGAGTCCGGCGATCCCGGGGGCGATGACCACGTTCACGGCGACCGGCGCCGCCCCCGGCGAGAAGGTCGTCTTCGCGTACTCGGGCGGCATCCGTGGGACCGGCGTCCCCGGCTGTGAGTCGCTCGCTATCTTCCTCAGGAATCCGCGGATCATCGGCAAGGGAACGGCCGACAGCGAGGGCGTGGCCACGAAGTCGATTCCGGTGCCGCCGAGTGCCACCGGCAAGAGCGTGTTCGTGCAGGCCGCCGTGCGGAGCTCCTGCAAGCGCAGCAACGTCGTCCGCTTCACCTTCGAGTAGCGGACGATCCTCCGAATCCGAGACGAAAGCGCACTCCGGCGCCAGATCGTCCCGTTCGGGCTCGCCGTCGGACTTCTCCGGCCGCCGGCGAGCCCGGACCTCTTCCTCCGGTACTCGCTCGCTCCGCACGCCTTTGACCTCTAAGGATTTCCGCGGCTTTCGGTCGACAAGAATCCGGGGCTTCCTCTTTCGAGCCCCGCTCCTTGGTACGATCGACCTGGGGAGCCCGTCCACACCGCGGCTTAGAAGAGTGAGTGTCACCATGAGACGTACCCGTCGGCTGGCGCCCGTCGCCGCCTTTGTCCTTGTCTTGATTGCCGCCCTGGCCGGCCTCCGCGTCGCGAGCGCCGACGATACCCGGGACAAGCGCGCGTCGCGCGCCGCGATCGAACGATGGGTCTCGGAGCTCCGACATCCCGAGCTCGCCCGGCGCGAGGCGGCCACCCGCGAGCTGATCGCGGCCGGTGACGTCGCGGCCCGACGCGTGCGCGCACTGTGCGACGCCCCCGAGCCCGCCCTCGCCTACCGGGCCCTCAGGATCTACGGCGCAGTCTTCGGCGTCACGCCTGAGGAGCACGACCGAGCTCGAGAGATCCTGGGCGAAGCGCTGCGCGGCGATCTCGACGCGCCGTCCGCCGCCGACGCGCTCCGCGATATCTCGCCCGCCGCCGAGATCCTCGCGATGCGCGAGCTCGCGGAAGACAAGAAGAAAGACGCGCCTGCCCATCCGCTGTGGACGGAGCTTCGCGTGCGGCGCGCCATGGAGCGCATCCGCGCCGGCGCCGATCGCGACGACCGAGAACATCGAGCCGTCCTGGCCCAGGGGACCGCGGCCGCGCCCTCTCTGCTGCGCATCGCCCGCGACGGAGATCGCCATCGCGCCACGCGCTCGTACGCGCTCTGGCTGTACTCGCTCGTCACCGGCCGTGAGCGCGGAGCGGGGCTTCGTCCGCTGCTCGTCGATCGGGACCCCGTGCTCCGCGAAGAAGCCATCCTCGCGGTGAGCGAAACGATCCGCGCGAACGATCTCGCCGGCATCGCGACCACGCTCGGCACCGCACCGAGCACGGCGCGTGATCGCCTCGCCGAGGCGGCCGCACGGCGACTCGAGCTGGACGACCTCGCCGATCCCCTCGACTCGAAGCGCGCCGAGGTCGCCTCGTTTGCCGCGCTCGCCATCGGCAAGTTCCGCGACCCCGACGGTCAGAAGATGCTGGCCGACCAGCTCAAAGGCGAGAAGCGCGACACCGTCCGCGAGGCCATCGCGACGGGCCTCGGTGAGTACGCCGACGACGACAGCGTCGATACGCTCGCGAACCTCTATGCCCGAGATCGAAGCGCCGCCGTGCGTGGTGCCGCGGTGACCGCGCTGCGTTCGCGCACCGATCATCGCAAGGCCGCGATCGTGCTCGCGAGCGCGCTGTTCGACGCGGACGAGGGCGTACGGCTCCTCGCCGCCGACGGCATGGCGCTCGGCAGCTCGCGCGACGGGGCTCCGGCGCTGATCCGCGCCGCGCTCGCCGATTCGAGCAGCGCGGTGCGCGCGCGAGCGCTCGCCGGACTCGCCGAGCTGGTCCCCGACGGCCCGACCGCGGGCGCGACCACGGCCGAAGCGGCCCGCTCGTGGGACCGCTGGCTCTCGCGCAACGATGACTCCTTCGAGAGCGACGACCTCCCCTGGTTCGCGGACGCCGCCGACGCGCAGCGCATCTATCGACGCATCCGCGACCACGTGAGCCGCAACTTCTTCTACTTCGACGAGAAGGAGCGCGTCGAAGCGGACACCCTCTCCGGCGCCGCCATCCAGGGGATGAAGAAACTGTTCCAGACCGGGGACGACGCGCCGAAGGATCCGCTCGGCGCGGACGGATTCGAGCGCCGACTGCTCGAGCGCTTGCTCGACGCGCCGGTCGGCCGGAAGCCGGCAACGTTTCTCGCCGCGCTCGGAACGATCCCCTTCGAGACCGATCGAAGCGACCTGATCCGCCTGACGAACGCGGCGACGCTCTCGCTCGTCGGAAGCCTCGGCGATCGATTCTCGCGGCTCCAGCTGTCGAACGACCCGGAGGGCAAGATCCGCCCCAACTGGCTCCCGGGCCTTCTCGACGACAACGACAAGACGAACGGCTTCACCGTCGAGCAGAAAGACGACGCTTGGTGGGTCGACTTCGTGCTCTTCGACAGCTCGGCCTACTACGCCGGGATTCGTCCCGGGGATCAGCTCGTGAAGGTCGGCAAGAAGTTCACGACCGAAATGGAGCGCACGGAGCTGCGCAAGTCCCTCAACACCGAGGCCGATTTCCACATCCTGCGCGAAGGCTGGAACCGCCCCTACGCGTTCTCCCTCACGCCCACGAAGGACGACACCAAGCGCGTGGTCATCAAGGCGCTCCTCCCCGGAAACATCGGGTACCTGCGTCTGAAGGCGTTCGAAGCCGCGTGTTCCGTCAGCATCGAGCAGGCTCTCGTCGAGCTCGAGCGGGAGGGGATGGTGGGGCTCGTCTTCGATCTGCGCAACAACCCCGGCGGCACGGTGGTCGATGCAACCGAGATCGTCGACAAGTTCCTGCCCTCCGGCAAGATCATCACGATCAACGAGACGCGACAGCGCGGTAGCGACGAGACCGACGACGAGATCGTGCGGTCGACCGACGCGGAGAGCGACCGCGACTATCCGCTCGCGATCCTGATCAACCGATCGAGCGCGAGCGCTTCCGAGATGACGTCCGGAAGCCTCCAGGGCAACGAGCGCGCCACCATCATCGGCGAGACGAGCTTCGGCAAGGGCATCGGCCAGAGCGGCATCCAGGTGCCGGGCTTCACGAGCAAGACGGCCCTCGGCACGACGCAGTCGGCCTACGCGCTCAGCCTGACGATGATGCGCTACTACATCCCCGAGAATCGGCGCAGCATCCACCTCGTCGGGGTCGAGCCCGATCTCGCCGTGCGCGAGCGAACGCCGCGCGGGTCGCTCCAGGACAAGATCATGCGCGTGCGCAACGGCAAGGATCTCGACAAATACGTGACGCGCCTCCTCGAGGAGCACGCCGATGCCGCGGTCGCCCTCGCTCGCTTCGATGGCGAACAGTTCGCTGAATATCCCGAGTTTGACGGGTACTTCAAGAAGGTCCGGCGTCACGTGGACGAAGACGAGGCCCGCCGCATCGCACGCGCGGAGATCCGCCGCCGCCTGCTGCAGGACCGGGATCGCGACGACTACGCGTCGCTCCTCTACGACCTGCAGGAGGATCGCACGCTGCGAGCGGGCATCCGCACCGTCGCGGAAGAAGCCGGGGTAGACCTCGATTCGATCGAGGAGTACAAGATCTGGTAGAGCACGCGACCGAATCGCGGCTCGTGGGTCGGGGCGAAAAGAAAGGAACCACCGTTCGATGAGACACCCTCACGTCGCAGCGTCCGTGCTTTCCCTGGCGATCGTGCTCCTCGTGATGCCGATCGCTACCTTCGCCCTCGCGCAGCCCCCGGTCACCGAACCGCCGGCGACCGACGCCGCTTCGCCCCCGGATGCCGCGCCCGACGCCGCGCCGGAAGCCGAGCCGACGGTCCCCCGCTTCGCGCCACGCTTCACGCCGCCCGAAGGCGCGATCCTCCACATGCGTCTGTCGGCGTACGCCCTCCTCGAGTCCATGGCGCGCTCGACCTCGCTCGGCGAGATGTTCGAGAAGGAAGAGGACGTCCAGCGCGTCGCGGCCATGGTCGCGCGCAAGTACAACGAAAAGACCGAAGCCACCGAGGAGCTCATCGCCATCGCCGAGGAGCTCGAGGTCGAGCTCGATGCCGAGGCGCGCGCGGTCCGCATCGCGGAGAAGCTCGCGCTGCTCGAGCACGAGGGCGGCGGATTGTGGGTCTATCCTCCCGACGAGCCCGAGAACAAGGAATCCGAGGCACGCATGATCGCCGTCGTGCGCTTCGCGGCCAAGGATCGCGAGGTCATCGACGAAGCGATCCGCGAGATCGAGGCGATCGCGGAAGACGAGAGCGACAACACGTTCACCGTGGACCGCAGCCGAAAGATCGGCGGCGCGACCGTGACGACGTACGACGTGCCCGACCGCAGCGACGGACTGCCGCTGTGGTACTTCGTAACCGAGAACGAGCTGTACTTCGGCATCAACGCCAACGAGACGCTCGACGCCCTCGAGAAGAACGACACTTCAAAATCGAACCGCACCGCGCCGACCGATCCGGCGAGCACGGGCATGGCGACGATCCGTTGCGAGATGGATTCGCTGATCGATCTCGTTCGTCTTCTCGAGCACGAAGAAGAGACCGTCGAGCAGATGGATCGGATCCTCAACTACCTCGGGCTCAGTTCGATGACGTCGCTCGAAGCCTCGATCGGGGTCGACGGTTCCGACTTCAACCAGCTCATCCGCCTCGAGCTCCCCGATCGCAGCAAGGGAGTCGCCGCAGCGCTGCGACCCATCCCCGAGTCGGGGCCGGGAACGCCGCCGCCGCTTCCGCCGATGGAGCCGGCCCTGTTCCGCATCCACGCGAGCCTCTCTCCCGAGAAGCTCACGGCGGCTTTCGCCGAGCTCAAGGCCTCGCGCCGTTCGGATGACGAGGACCAGGACGCGATCGAGGAAGAAGCCGACGACGAGGACGACATCCGCATCACGCCGGCCCAGATCCGGAAGTTCCTCGGGGTCTTCGACGGGGGCTTCTCGTTCCTTCTGGTCGGCCCCGCGGTCGGCGGGCTGCTCCCGGTTCCACGACTCGTCCTGACGGCGGGGATCCAGGACCCCACGCAGTACGACACCGAGCTCGCCGCGCTGAAGGAAGCCCTCGAAGGCATCGGCTTCGACGATCGCGAGTACAAGGGCGTCAAGATGACGACGGTCCGCATCCCGAACAACGCGACGCCGATCCAGCCTTCGTTCGCCGTGATCGACGGCGCGCTGTACTTCGCCGAGACCCCCGTGACCCTCCGCGACCTCGTGAACGGGCTGCAGGGCGAAGGCGAGACCTGGACGGCCGACACCAGCTCGCAGCAAGAGGACGTTCTCGTGTGCGACTACGATACGCGCGAGATCTTCCGACTCATGTATGAACGACTGCTGCCGCTCATCCAGCTCGGCATGTCGCAGGTCCAGCGCATGTCCGGCATGGGCGGCGAGCCCCTCGTCAGCATGGCCGAGCTGCCGAACCCGAAGATCGTGGCGAAGTATCTCCACAGCGGAGACGCGCGCATCACCTGGCGAGACGGCGCGCTCGAGATGACGGCGCGATCCCCGATCGGCGACCCGCTGACCGCGCTCGCCATGAGCGTCTCGACGCCGCTATCGCTGATCCAGACCGGAATCGCCCTCGACATGGACCGCGCCGAGTGGGAACAGCGGGTCTGCCGCGCGCGGCTCGAACGGATCCACGAAGCGCTGAAGCTCCACCGCCAGACTTTCGGCTCCGGCAACCGTTACCCCACGAGCCTCGGCGACCTGTTGAGTCGCGGCCTCATCGAGGACGAGTCGATGTTCCTCGTCCCGTCTGACGACGACCCGCTCACGGTCGAGTACGAGACCGAGGACGGGGACATCGCCGATCTCGAGGTCTCGTACAAGTACCTCCCGCGGTCGAAGCTCGTCGCCAAGAAGAAGACGCTCGAACGCGCCGCCAGCGACACCGCGATGCTCATGGACATGATCGACCTCGACGAGATCTTCGACGAGATCCCGGACGCGAAGGCCGACAAGAGCAATCCCGAGCTCACCATCTACCTTTATGAGGCGCAGGCGAACGACCACATGGGACGCTTCGTCATGACGACCGACGGCGGGATCTACCACGTCAGCGAAGAAGCGTTCCAGGACATGGTCTCGATCGGAGCCCGGTAGTTGAGAAGCCGGTAGTTGAGAAGCCGGTAGTTGAGAAGCCGGTAGGCGATCGCATCGGTCGGGGCGCGCGGGTTGAGCGGCACGCCCCGACCGTGCATCCGGGCTACTTCGACTCGTTGATGCGGTCCACCGCTTCGGTCGCGGCCTTGCGCACACCCTCGTCGTCGCTCTTCATCAGGCGCAGGAGCACCGGCAGCGCTTCCGGGGCGCGAAGCGATCCGAGCGAAGCGATCGCACGCATCCGAACATCGCGATCCGGATCCTCGAGCATCGCGATGACGCCGCCCACCGCGCTGCGCGAGCCGCCGGTCATGCGCCAGTCATCCCACCAGCCCTTCTGCTCGACGTAGAACCGGATCTGCTCGAGCGACTTCTTGGCGTGCGTGCGGACCTGCGGCGCGACATCGCGAAGCAGCTCGACCAGGACCGGGACGGCATCCGCGTCGCGAAGGCTGCCGAGCGCGATCGCTGCCGCCGACCGCACCATCGGCTCCGGATCCGAGACCGCCTGACGCGCCGCCTCGGCGAAAGCCATCTCCTGCAGGCTGCCGGCGATCTTCAGCGCCGTCGAGCGAACATGCGGGCTCTTGTCGACGAACGCCTTCGCGAGGAGGTCGCGGTCCACGATCTCCATCAGCATGGGGACGGTCTGGCCGCGATCCCACCCCTGGAGCGTCGCCAATCGGTGCACCTTCGCTTCCCACAAACGGCGGGTCGAAGCGTTCGCGTCCGCATCGCCCGCAAGATAGCGGACGATGTCGATCGCCACGGACTCCGATTCTTCGTCGTCCTTCCCGTTCAGCTCCATCGCGAGGGCTTCGCAGAGCTCGAAGCCGCGGCTCTCGATTCCCGGCGTCCGGCTCAGACCGGACGCGGCGGTGAATCGAAGCTCGGGCGTGAGGCTCTTGTCGGTCGCCAGGCGAAGAAGACTCTCGCGAGCCTCGGCGTTTCCGGCGCGGGCCAGCCGGCCGGTCAGGTTGAAGATCGTATCCGGGGTGCGGCGCACGTAGTACTCGCGCGCTTCGATCAGCTCCGGTCGCCCGCTCTCGTCGAGGATCTTCGAGAGCCTGGGGATGACGCTTCGAACCCCCGAGAAGACCTCGTACGAGCCGATCCAATCGCTCGAGGTCGTATCCGCAACATGGTCCATCAACAGCCGATACAGTGCGTTGATCACGGCATCCGCAGCATCGTCCATCTTCGTTCGACCGACCATCAGCTTCGGGTACAGCGCGATCAGTTGCGGGATCGTCTCGGCCGTACCGTGAGTCTCGAGCGTATCCTTGCAGCGGTTGAACGCGATCCCCGCCGAGTTGTTGAAGCTCGCCCCTCGCCCGTCGTTGGTGGCCATGTTCGGAACGCGTCGCTCGATCACGTCGAGGACCGCCGGAACCGGGGACGCCCAGTCCTTGTTCCAGGCCTGAGCGATGAAGTCCGCCGCCGTAGCGCACGTGTCCGGGTCGACGAACGCGGCGAGGACGAGATCCTGCGCGGCCTCGTGCGGGTTCTTGGTCAGGACGCGCAAAATCTCTCGACGATCCTCGAGCCGGAACTTCTCGAAAACGGGCGTGATCGCGGTCATCGATCGTCCCACCGCCGGCGGCGAGGCCATGGGGATGAGCCGGCTCAGCGTGCGGGCGAGCTCGCGAAGGACGCTCGCGTCTCGGTCCGTCGCCATGCGGGAGGCCAGGTCGAGCAGCCCGTCACGGTACTTGCCGCCCTTCTCCCCGAGCGGATGGGCGAGGTAGCGGACTACCGACATCCGGACGTTCACCGACGGGTCTCCCATCACCTGCGCGAGGCAGTTCGTCGCGAGCGGGACAGGAAGGGCTTCGACCGCGAGCGAGATCGCGCTGCTTCGAACGTTGACGTCCTCGTCTTCCGACATGCGGAAGCTCAGATCGTTCACCAGCTCGTGCGGGACCTCGCGGACTTCCTTCCTGTGGATCTCCTTGATCTGGTGGATCGTGCTCGAACGGATGACCGGATCGTCATCACGCGTCAGCTTCCGCGCGTTCGCGATCAGCCAGTCCGGATCGGCGAACCGAAGGAGACGGAGCGCGCTGTGTCGGATCGAAGCTTCCTCGTCCGACTCGAGTCGCTCACGAAAGGCGTCGGCGTAGGGCGTGAAGTCGAGGAAGCGAGATCGCGATCCGTTCGCCTTGTTCGAGATCACCTGCATCACCGAACGTCGAAGGATCGTGTCCTCGTCGCCGATCGCGCGGATGAGCACGTCGCTCGCGCTCGCCTTGTTCATGTCGAATAGCGCTTCCGCCGCGTTCTTGGTGCGGTCATGGTTCTCGCCGCGGAGCGCCTTCTCGAGGAACGGGACGACCGCTTCGCCGAACCAGCGCAGGTCGCCCTGCGCCCTCGTGACCGTCGTCTTGTCGGTACTGCCGAGACGCTCGATGAGGATCCACGCACGACCTTCGACGCCGGATCCGCCCGAACCTCGCTCGGCGTCGGCGGCCACGGTTCGCGCCCGATCCGGGAAGAGCCGCACGAGCGTGGCGAGCTCGGCATCGGCTTCCTCCGCCCGGCCGAGGCGGCGCAGGCACGCGGCCATCCGCGAGCGGCCGCGGAACTGAAGCTCGGTCGAGACGCCGTTCGTGGCGAGCAGCTCGCGGTACGCCGCGACGGCGCGAGCGAGGTCGCCTTCGACGGTCTCGTGGAAGACGGCGCGATCGTAGAGCTTCTCGATCTTCGAAGCGAGGCTCTCTTCCGCGGGCTTCTTCTCGTCGTCCTTGGCCTTCTGCGCGAGAGCCATCGAAGCGCCCGATCCCGCGAGCAGCGTCGCCAGCGCCAGCGCCGAGAGCCGCGTCATCCACGCCTTCCATCGTCCTTCGGTCCGGACCGTTCGTCGCGTCGTCTCGTGTCTCATCTCGTGTCTCCTTGCCGTGTCGCGGTCGGTGCTTCGTGGCTCGCGTCCGTTGCGCAAGCGTCACGAATCACCCTACCGCTCGCGGCGCGTCGGGTTGTCACCGCGATGCCAATTCGACGTCAACCCTCGCGCGTGAACTTGTAGCCGACCCCGTGCACGGTCACGATGAAGCGCGGCGACTCCGGATCGGGCTCGATCTTCTGTCGCAGCTTCAGCACGTGGGTGTCGACGGTACGCGTCGTGGGGAACGTCTCGTATCCCCAGACCGAATCGAGGAACTCCCGTCGCGAGATCGCCTTGCCCTCGCACTCCAGGAACAGGCGCAGCATGCCGGCTTCCTTGGGAGAGATCTCGTGGTCTTCGCCGCCGTGGCGGATCGAATAGGCCTCGAAGTCGACGACCGCCTCGCCGATCCGGACCGAATCGCCCTCTTTCGGCTGGGCCCGCCGGAGACGCGCCCGGATCCGCGCGATGAGCTCGCGCAGGCTGAAGGGCTTCACGACGTAGTCGTCCCCGCCGAGCTCGAGACCGCGGACGCGGTCGAGCTCCTCGCCGAGCGCGGTCAGCAGGATGACGGGCGCGTCGAATCCCTCCGAGCGAAGCGCCTTCAACACCTCGAACCCGGTCATCTCGGGCATCATCACGTCGAGCAGCACGAGATCGTGGCCGCCGCCGCGCGCCAGCTCGAGTCCGGCCCGGCCGTCGGCCGCGTGGGCGACGTCGTACCCCTCGAGCTCGAGGCAGTCGATCAGGCCGGAACGCATGGTGTCATCATCCTCGACGACGAGGATCCGCGGTCGGTCGCTCATCCCTTCACTCCCT
>CAZQZX010000115.1:10042-20694 GCA_964597885.1 uncultured Planctomycetota bacterium | reverse complement strand
GTAGCCGAAGAAGTCATCGACGATCTCGTCGGCGCGGCTCGGGGGAAAGTGGGCACGTGCCCGGCTGCGGATGGTCATCCGGATCGGCTCGCGGTAGCGATCGACGAGCTCCTTCCAGGCCTCCTCCCGATCCGCGCCTTCGATGCGACCCAGCGCCGCGTCGAGAATCGTCCATCGAGTCGGTGGACCGTACGGATCCGGCTTCGTGCTCGCCACGCGAATGCCCTCCTTCAGAACGGGCATCCCCAATGCCCGCAACGCCCTAGCAGATTACGCGACATCCCGGCGCCCGTCCATGCCCCTCTTGGACGAAAGACGGCTTGCACCAAGGTGCCCTGGGGTTTAGCGGATCGCGACCGAAAACCGGCCGCACGATGCCTGGACCTCCCGGCTGGCGCTTCTCCGCCACCACCGGATCTGTCACAATGTCGCCGCACCAAGGTTGAACGTCACCTTGCAAGGGAGAAGAAAATGTCCGAGAGATCGCCGTACCCCGAACACGAAGCCGTCGTGGGGATTGCCGTCGGGATCCTGCTGACCATCGTCACCTGCGGGATCTACGGCTTGTTCTGGCAGTACAAACAGATGCAGGTGCTGAACGCGTGGCTGGGGCGCCGGGACTTCTCCTTCGTGAACTGGCTGCTCCTCAGCATCATCACCTGCGGCATCTTCGCGCTCTACTATGAGTACAAGATGGCCAAGGGCATCAACGAGATCCAGGAGAACGAGGGCTTCCGCGTGAACCAGGACCTCGCCGTCATCTGCGTCGTGCTCGCGGTGGTGGGCTTCGGCATGGCTTCGCTCGCGATCCAGCAGTACGACATCAACCGATTCTATGGCGAAACCGGAGACCTCTAGCCGCCGCGACGCCGCGCTCGCTCGCGCGTTCCTCGCGGCGCTCGGAATCGTCGCCGCCGTCGGGCTCGCGTTCGGAGAGACGGCCGCGCGCGGCCTCGCGTTCGTGCCGTGCCCCTTCCGCACGGCCACGGGAGTCCCGTGCCCCGGGTGCGGGATGTCGAGCGCGTGCGTCTCGATCGCGAACGCCGATCCGGTCGCGGCCTGGCACCAGCATCCCGCGGCGTTCGCACTCGTCGCCCTCGCGATCGCCGTCGGGATCTTCCGCGCGCCGACGGTTCGCACCTGGCGGAGGATGCCTCAGCTCGGGCGCCACGCGATCCTCGCAACGGCGCTCGCGCTCGTGGTCGGTCGCTGGATCCTCGTGCTGATCGGTAGCTGACCGGAAGATCGCGTCGATCGCACGCCGCCGGCGATCCGTCAGTCGGTGACGACTTCCTTCTCGGCCGCCATCCAGCCGCGGATCCCCTCGGCGAGGTGTCCCTTCGTGTTGAACCCTTCCCGCTCGAGCAAGTTCAACGCCCGCGCGCTGCGACCGCCGGCCGCGCAGTAGGTGACGGTCGGCTTCGTCTTGTCGAGCTCGGAGAGACGGCCGCCGAGCTCGTCCACCGGGATGTGGATCGCACCCGCGATGTGACCCTCGTCCCACTCCTCCTGCGTGCGCACGTCGACGAGCTGAAGATCCGCCTCGCTCTCGATCAGCTGGCTCGTCTGATCCACGCTCAGATTCACCTCGGGCTCGCTCGATCCGCCGCCGCCGCATCCGACGACGAGAAGGGCCACGACACCGATGAACGCCCACAATCCACTCTGATGACGACGCATGACCATGATTCCTGACTCCATTCTCGATTCCGTTCTCGCCCCGCTCGACCCGGCCCGTTCGCTCGGGCCACGGGGGGCCGGACTCGCCGAGCCGCGAATCCGGAACGCGGTGAGAATGACACGCACGCCGCCCTGGGGCAACCTCCCGCAGGGGGAGGAAATACGACTGCAACCAGGGGGTGCAACACCCGGCCTGGAATTGCGTACAATCCGGAGTCCCCGTCGGCGGGGGCGCGCCTCCCTCGAGGTCGCGCGGGTTCGGGCGAGCAGGTCACGGCAACGCCGCACCAGGTGCGGCGGTGCCGGCAACGGGTACCACTTCCGAGGAATGCCATGAGAATCGATCGATCGTTCACCGTTCTTCTCTCGCTGTGGTGGGTCTTCGCGACCTTCGCGCTGCCGCACGCGCACGCCGAGGATCTCGACCCGGAACGCAAGGCCGAGCTCGAGGCCGAGTTCGAGAAGACGCTGTCGGGATCCCAGCTGGTCGGGTACTTCACGATGGACGGCGTCGACTCGGATCAGCCGCTCAACAAGGAGACGTACACGATCTCGAAGGTCACGAAGTTCGGCCGGGACCTCTGGCGCTTCGATGCGCGCATCCAGTACGGCAGCGTCGACGCGACGGTGCCCATCCCGCTCTCGGTCAAGTGGGCCGGCGACACGCCCGTGATCACGCTGACCGACATGAGCATCCCGGGTGTCGGTACGTACACGGCGCGCGTTCTCATCTATCGCAATCAGTACGCCGGCACGTGGTCGGGTCGCAACTACGGCGGCCAGATGTTCGGCAGGATCGTTCGCGCTCCGGAAACCGAAGAGAAGAAGCCCGCCGAGAACACGGACCAGTCCGACGGCGAGGGCGCCGAGAAGACCTCGATCCGCACGAACGTCGACGCGGCGCAGAACTGGCCGCAGTTCCGCGGCCCCGGTGCGAGCGGCATCCAGGAAGGCTTCGAGACGCCGGCCGAGTTCAGCGTTCCCTTCGAGGAGAACATCGCCTGGAGCACGACGATCCCCGGACTCGCTCACTCAGCGCCCGTCATCTGGGGCGACCGCGTGTACGTGACCACGGCCGTTCGCAAGGACGGAAAGGAAGCGCCGCTCAAGGTCGGCCTGTACGGCAGCATCGAGCCCGTGCCGGAAGACGTCATGCACGACTTCATCTTGATGTGCATCGACAAGGCGAGCGGCAAGGTTCTGTGGAAGCAGACCGCGTGCGAGGCGGTTCCGAAGATCAAGCGACACCCCAAGGGCAGCCACGCCGCCTCGTCGCCGGCCACCGACGGCAAGCACGTCGTCGCGATGTTCGCTTCCGAGGGGCTCTACTGCTACGACACCGAAGGCAAGCTGCTCTGGAAGAAGGATCTCGGCACGCTCGACTCGGGCTTCTTCATGGTGCCGACCGCGCAGTGGGGATTCGCGAGCTCGCCGGTCATCCACGACGGAAAGCTGATCCTCCAGGTCGACGTACAGGGTCAGTCCTACGTCGCGCTCTACGATGTCGCGACCGGCGCCGAGCTCTGGAAGACGAAGCGCGAAGAGACGCCGGGCTGGAGCACGCCGACCGTCTACGAGCACGACGGAACGAAGCGCATCGCGCTGAACGGCTGGAAGCACATCGGCGGTTACGATTTCGCTACCGGCAAAGAGGTGTGGAAGCTCGTCGGAGGCGGCGACCTTCCGACGCCGACCCCGGTGATCGGTCACGACCACATCTACCTCACGAGCGCGCACGGCATGATGGCGCCGATCTACGCCATTCCGACGAGCGCCAAGGGTGAGCTCGCCAACACCGACGAGACGAAAGACATGACCTGGCGATACGCCCGAGGCGGAAACTACATGCAGACGCCTCTCGTGTACGGCGACCACCTCTACTGCTGCGCCGACAACGGGGTCCTCACTTGCTACGAAGCGAAGACCGGCAAGGAGGTGTACAAGAACCGCATCGGACGCGGCTCGGGTGGCTTCAGCGCTTCGGCCGTGGCTGCCGACGGCAAGCTGTACTTCACGAGCGAGCGCGGCGCCGTCTACGTCATCGAGGCCGGCCCCGAGTTCAAGAAGGTTTCGGTGAACGACCTCGGCGAGACCTGCATGGCCAGTCCGGCGATCTCGGAAGGGACGATCTTCTTCCGGACGCGGTCGCAGCTTCTCGCCGCGCGCATCATGCCGAAGAAGGACGAGTAATGCCCGCATCCGCTCGACAGCTCGTTCTTGCCGCATGCATGACGACCCTCCTCGCCGTGGCGACGCCCATCGCCACGGCGGACGAGGGCACCGATCGATGGACGCACTTTCGCGGTAACGACGGCGCCGGCGTGAGCGACGCGCAGACGATCCCGACGACGTTCACCGCCAAGGACTACAACTGGCGCGTCGAGCTCGCGGGTAAGGGGCACTCCTCTCCCGTCGTCTTCGGTGATCGCGTCTTCCTGACGTGCGTCGACGCCGAGGCGCAGAAGCGCTACGTCGTCTGCCACCGGACGTCCGACGGAAAGGAGCTCTGGCGCGCCGCCGATCCGTTCGAGCCGCACTCGCAGCATCGTCTCAACAGCTTCGCCTCCGCCACACCCGCCGTCGACGACGCGCAGGTATACGTCGCGTGGACGAACGGTGCCGACCTCGTAGCGCTGGCGCTCGACCACGACGGAGGCGAGGTCTGGAAGAAGAAGATCGGACGGCATCAGGCGCGTCACGGCAGCGGGGCCTCCCCCGTCGTCGTGGGCGACACCTTGATCGTGGCGAACGATAACGAAGGCGAGGAGAGCTCCATCCTCGGGCTCGACCGAAAGACCGGCGCCACGCGCTGGAAGGTCCCGCGCACGACCACGCGCGCCGCGTTCTCGACGCCGACGGTGCATCGCCGCGGCGACGGCACGGCCGAGGTTCTCCTCGCCAGCACCTCGCACGGTCTCACGAGCGTGGACGCGGCGACCGGCAAGGTTCTCTGGGAAGTCGGCGGTCTCTTCACGAAGCGATGCGTCGCGTCGCCGGTGGTCGCGGGCGACATCGTGTTCGTCACCGCGGGCACGGGCGGGGGCGGCAAAGAGAGCGCGGCCGTGGCGTTCCCGAGTGGCGACGCCCCTGCAGCCGTGCGGTACAAGATCGACCGCGGTCTGCCGTACGTGCCGACGGGCGTCGTTCGCGACGACCTCCTGTTCCTCTGGGCCGACGGCGGCATCGTCAGCTGCTTCGACGCGGCGACCGGCGCCACGATCTGGCAGGAGCGCATCGCGGGTCAGTACTTCGCGTCGCCGATCCGGGTGGGCGACTCGATCCTCTGCGTGAGTACCGAAGGCAAGCTCGAGACGGTCGCGGCCGGTCGCGAGTTCGCGCATCTCGGGACTGTCGATCTCGGGGAGCCGTCGAACGCGACACCGGCCGTCGCCGGCGGCACCCTCTACGTCCGGACGCTCACGCACATGATCTCGGTCGGAGGCGGATCGCCGGCCGCGGCGCCCAAGGAGAAGAAGGCGCTCTGAGCATGCGATCGATTCTCTTCGTTGCGCTCGTGGCAGGAGTCGTGGCTTGCGGCGACAGCAGCCCCGCGCCGGCTTCGCGTGAGCCTCTGAAGACGCTCGAGCTCCCCGCGCCGGACACCGACGGTGATCGTTCGCTCGAAGCGATCCTCGCGAGCCGCCGCTCGTCGCGAGAGTTCTCCGAGAAGAAGCTGAGCCGCGCGACGATCGGGCAGCTCGCCTGGGCGACGCAAGGCGTCACGAGCCCCGAAGGCGGGCGCACCTCGCCGTCGGCCGGCTCGCTCTATCCGCTCGAGCTCTACGTCGCGACCGTGGACGGCATCTTTCGCTACGTGCCCGGCGACCACGCGCTGGAGCTCCTCGACGACCGCAACCTGCGCGCCGAGATCCACGCGGCCTGCAAGAGCCAGCAGGTCATCCGCGACGCCGCCGCGGTGTTCGTCCTTTCGGCCATCTACGCGCGCACGAACGAGGTCTACAAGGGCGGTCGCGCCCCGGTGTTCGTCCACGTCGAGGCCGGGCACGCCGCGCAGAACTTCCTGCTCCAGGCCGCGGCGCTCGGGCTCGCCGCATGCCCGATCGGCGGCTTCGACTCGAAGAAGCTGCAGCAGATCATGGGAATGGGCAAGGGCGAGTACGCGCTCTACGCCCTGCCCGTCGGCCACCCGCAAGAACCGTAATACCTCCCGCCCACTCAGGAAACCGAACATGACCGCGACAACGATCTGGCTGCGTTCCGAGAGCAAGCCGCATGAGCGACGGACGCCCCTGGTGCCGGAGCATGCCAAGCAGCTTCTCGACGCGGGCTATCGCCTCACGGTCGAGCGATCGGCCATGCGATGCGTCGCCGATGACGAATACGAGCGCGTGGAATGCACGATGGCCGCCGAGCATTCCTGGCGGGATGCACCGGCCGATGCGCTGATCCTCGGTCTCAAGGAGCTCCCGGACGACGGCGCACCGCTCGCTCATCGTCACATCTATTTCGCGCACGCGTACAAGGACCAGGCCGGATGGCGCGAGCTTCTCGGTCGGTTCGCGACCGGCGGCGGGTCGCTCTACGACCTCGAGTTTCTGACCGACGCGAACGGGCGACGCGTCGCCGCGTTCGGATACTGGGCCGGGTTCGCGGGCGCCGCCGTGGCCGTGATGAACTGGTGCGGACAGCGGCTCGGGTCCGATCCGGTCGTTCCGGCGCTCGGGTGGTACGCAAGCCAGGAATCGCTGCTCGACGACCTCCGCGGGAAGATCGACCAGGCAGCCGGGAGCGACGGAAGCCGGCCGCGCGTACTCGTCATCGGTGCCCTCGGCCGCACCGGAACCGGTGCGTCGGACCTCGCTCGAGCCCTCGATCTCGAGTGCACCGGCTGGGACATCGAGGAGACGCGCGGCGGCGGGCCCTTCCGCGAGATCCTCGACTACGACATTTTCGTCAACTGCGTGCTCATCTTCTCGGCCGTCCCGCCCTTCGTTACCACCGAGCTTTTGCAAGAGCCGGATCGGCGCCTCGGCGTGATCGCCGACGTGAGCTGCGACCCGTACGGCGACTACAACCCGCTGCCGATCTACGATCGCTGCACGACCTTCGAGCAGCCGAACCTCCGCCTTCAGGAAGAGCCGCCGCTCGACCTGATCGCGATCGATCACCTGCCGTCGCTGCTCCCGGTCGAATCGAGCGAGGACTACTCCTCCCAGCTCACCCGAACGCTTCTGCAGATCGACGGCGATCCGGACGGCGTCTGGCGCAGGGCCCTCGACCTGTTCGAGGAGAAGGTCGCACTCCTTCGCTGACGTGCGCGGCCGGATCCGGCCTGTCGTCTTCAGGAGCCCTTCGTGTCCGGTGCCTCCGCAGCGGCCCCTCCGGGCTCCACGTCGCCTCGCAGCTGGTGCACCTCGGCCTCGAGCTCGCGGATCCGACGCTGGTAGTGCTCGATCATCGGCGCCAGCTCCTGCTCGGTGTAGCGCGGCGTGATGTGCTGCGGGCAGTTCACGTCCCACGCCTCGACGCGGAAGAGCACGACCCGTTCGACACGCGCTCGATACGAGGCGTCGTGCACCTTCTCGGCGAGCTCGGCGTCGCCTTCGACGTACTCGACGGTTCCCCACACCTTGATGCGGCGTCGGTGGACGTAGTCCATCAGGAACAGCGTCGCGCGCGGATTCTCGTCCGCGTTGCCGATCGAGATGTACTGCGCGTTCCCCGAGAAGTCCGCGAAGGCGAGCGTTCGATCGTCGAGCACCTTCAGGAACCCGCGCGGCCCGCCGCGATGCTGGATGTAAGGCTGGCCTTCGGCGCTGGCGGTGCCCAGGTAAAACGAGTCCCGCTCGGCGATGAACTCACGAAGCTCGCCGTCGATCTCGCTCTTCCAGCCACCCTTCTGTTCCATGCGGGCATAGGCGGCTCGCGATCCGCGTTCGGTCTGCGCGGCCTTCACGCTCGCGGAAAAGGCAATGTCGCTGACAGGCTTCTCGGTCTTCATGGCACGTCTCCAGCTCCCGGGTGGTGTTGTATTCTCTCAGTTCTTCTTCGAGGTTCCGGTGTTGCGAGCGAGGAAATCCCGCATCAGGCTCGCGATGAGATCGCCGTCTTCCTCGAGGGCGAAGTGTCCGGTGTCGAGGAGGTGCAGCTCGACGTTCTTCAGGTCGCGCTGGTAGGGCGTCGCACCGGCGGCCGGGAAGATGTAATCGTTCTTGCCCCAGACGATCAGCGTCGGCGGCTGCAGCTCACGGAAGAGCTTCTGCCAGGCCGGATAGCGCCCCGGGTTCGAGCCGTAGTCGTAGAAGAGCGCGAGCTGGATCTCCTGGTTTCCCGGACGGTCGAGCAACCGCTGGTCGACGTTCCAGTTGTCGGGGCTGATCCGCTCGACATCGCGCACACCGTGCGTGTACTGCCACTTCGTGGCGTCGATCTTCAGGAAGTTGCGAAGCTCGTTGCCGTTCTTCTCGCTGCGCTCCTTCCAGTAGGCCCGGATCGGATCCCAGAAGTCCTGCAAGCCTTCCACATAGGCGTTGCCGTTCTGGACGATGAACGTCTCGACCCGCTCGGGGTTGCGCATGGCGAGGCGATACCCGACCGGTGCGCCGTAGTCCATCAGGTAGAGGCTGTAGCGCTCGAGCCCGAGCTTGACCGTCAGCTTCTCGACGACGTCGGTGAGCCGATCGAACGTGTACTCGAACTCATCCACCGTCGGCATCGAGCTGTTGCCGAAGCCCGGATAGTCCGGCGCGACGACGTGGTACTTGTCCGCGAGGTCCGGGATGAGGTTCCGGAACATGTGCGACGACGTCGGGAAACCGTGCAGGAGGAGCACGACCGGCGCATCCTTCGGGCCGGCCTCCCGGTAGAAGATGTCGAGACCGTCGATCTTCGTCGTCCGGTGAAACACTTCGGGCTTCACCACCCGCGTCACCTCCGACGTCGCCGCGATCGCGACCGACTTCCGTTCCGCCGCCTGCGACCGTGCAATGCCCAGGCCGGCGAGCACGATGAGGCTCGCCACCAGTGCCAAGAGACCCCCGTTGACCTTCCCGTTCTGCTTCTTCATTCTCGTCGACATCGTTCGCTCCTTCTCACCTTCGTGAGTCATCGTTGCTCGTCTCGGTTCGTGTTCCTGTTGATCCCGCGTTCGTGGGTTCCGGTCGCCTCTCAGGCGGGGCACGCCGCGCCGGTCTCGGTGGCGGGCTGGCCGTCGAGCCGCTTCTCGGTTTCCTCGGTGCTCAGGACCTCGCTCGCGAGCATCCGGAAGTTCGTGGACGCGGCGGCGAATCCGTCGAGCCCGGGGACCTTCGCGGCGGCGGTGGCGTCGGCGACGACCGCGACCTCGAAGCCCTGCTCGAGGAGCTCGCGAAGGTGGCTCTCGACGCACAGGTTTGCGGACATTCCCGCGAGGAGGACCTTCGTGATTCCGCGCTTGCGAAGCTGCAGCACGAGGTCGTTCGTCTCCGGTCCGAAGACCTTGTGGGGGCTCACCACGACGGTGTCGCCGTCGTTGATGTAGGGCTTGTAGCGCTCGAGCCAGTCAGCGCCCGATCCCTCGAAGCCCTCGGTGTTGAGCGGGCCCTTGCGATCGAACATGTGGATGTCGTGCATCAGCTTCTCGAGCGCGCCTTCGAAGTGCCACTCGTGGTCGTGCGGGTAGTAGTAGTGCGGCGAGACGAAGACCGGCAGCCCGACCTCCTTCGCCTTCTTGAACAGCACCTCGAGGTTGTCGACGGTCCCGTTCTCGGTCACGCTCTCGCCGACCACGCCCCAGGTCACCCCGTCGGGGCTCAGGAAGTCGTTCTGCGGGTCGGTCACAACCAGGGCGGTGTTGCTGGTGTCGATCGTGAATCCTGGGTTCGGCAGCGACATGGTCTTGCTCCTTGTTTCGTGGTTGAGAACTTGTCAAAAACAACGCTCTCCTTAAGGCACAAGGCGTGCCATTCGACCACTGCAACCCCTAAGTCGCTACCCAGTATTCGCTTGCGTCATGATGCCCCCAAATACACACCTCATGAGATTTCATGTTTCATGATATTTCACTACCCATTCCTGAAATCTCATGTAGGCTTCAGGTATGACCGGTCCGTCCATCTGCGAAGACCGAAACTTCGAGGCGTTCCGCGACCTGCTGCTCGAGCTCGCGGGGCAGAGGTCCGTCGACCAGCTCCTGTCGCTCGCGGTCGGGCGGCTGCGCGGTCTCGAGGACGTGGCTCTCGCGAGGATCTGGCTCATCCGACCCGGCGACATCTGCGAGAGCTGCGCGCTCCGATCCGAATGCCCGGATCAGGAGCAGTGCCTGCACCTGGTCGCGAGCGCCGGCTCGCCTCTTTCCCCCGACGAGAACTGGGATCGACTGGACGGTCGCTTCCAGCGCTTCCCGATCGGCGTGCGCAAGATCGGTCACATCGCGGCGCGAGGTGAGCCGGTCGAGCTTGCCGACATCAACGAAGGCTCGCATTGGATCGCCGACCCGGCCTGGGTGCTCCGCGAGAACATCCGCGGCTTCGTCGGCCAGCCGCTCGTGTACCAGGGCGAGGTGCTCGGTGTGATCGGCGTCTTCCTCCGCGTGCCTCTCGTCGACGATTCGCTGACGTGGCTCCGCATGATTGCCGACTACGCTGCGGCGGCACTCGTCTCGGCGCGCGCCTTCGAGGAGATCGAACAGCTGCGCGGACAGCTCGAGCTCGAGAACGAGTACCTGCGCGATGAAGTCCGTCGGGCCACGCACCACGGCGACATCATCGGCGCGAGCCCCGCACTCGAGAAGATCCTGCAGCAGGTCGAGCTCGTTGCGCCCACGGACACCGGCGTGCTCGTGCTCGGAGAATCGGGCGTCGGAAAGGAGCTCATCGCACGCGCCATCCACGCGCAGAGTGAGCGCGCCTCCGGACCGATGATCACGGTGAACTGCGCCTCGATCCCCCACGAGCTCTTCGAGAGCGAGTTCTTCGGCCACGTCAAGGGTGCCTTCACCGGCGCCGTGCGCGACCGCGCGGGCCGCTTCCAGG
>CAZQZX010000115.1:0-10032 GCA_964597885.1 uncultured Planctomycetota bacterium | reverse complement strand
TCGGTAGGTTCGAGCTCGCGGACGGCGGCACGCTCTTCCTCGACGAGGTTGGCGAGATCCCCCTCGACATGCAGAGCAAGCTGCTGCGTGTGCTTCAGGAAGGAACCTTCGAGCGGATCGGCGAGGAGACGACACGGAGCGCCGACGTCCGCATCGTCGCCGCAACGAACCGCGATCTCGAGCGGGAGGTCGAGGCCAAACGTTTCCGCCAGGATCTCTACTACCGGCTGAGCGTGTTCCCGATCGAGGTGCCGGCGCTTCGCGAGCGCAAGGACGACGTCCCGGCGCTGACGGCCCACTTCCTCGAACGCCACAGCCAAAGGCTCGGCATCGAGGCGCCGAAGCTCACGAAGCGTCACGTATCGGAGCTCGTCCGCTACGACTGGCCCGGCAACGTCCGCGAGCTGCAGAACGTCGTCGAGCGGGCCGTCATCCGCGCCCGTGTCGGGCCTCTACGGTTCGAGCTTTCCCCGAGCCCGTCCGCGCCACCGCGAGCCGCGACGACGACCGCGACCGTCGGCACGGCGGAACCCGAGGAGGCCGAGCTTCTCACCTATGCCGAGCTCGAAGACCGAGAGCGGCAGAATATCCTCGCCGTCCTCGAGCATCACGGATGGAAGATCTCCGGCAAGGGCGGGGCCGCGGAGTTCCTCGGCGTTCACCCCGCGACGCTCTCCTCGCGTCTGAAGGTGATGGGATTGCGGAAGCCCCGCGACTGAACCGACGGCCTCAGCGGATCGAGACGTGCACGCCGTTGGTGACGGCGGCCGTCCCCTGCCGCGAACCGCGATCGAGGATGATCCCCTGCAGGAAGACGTCGGCGGCTCGCGACGTCAGGTCGCGATCGAGCAACACGCTCGGCGCGGGAACCGAGGGGAGCGTCGGGACTCCGAGCTGCGACCGGAATCCGATGTTGTTCCAGATCTGTCGGACGGATCCCCCGCCGTCGAGCGGCGTGTCGAGGCAGAAGACGCCCACGCGCTTCGGCAGGATCGCGGTCGTACGGACCGAAGGCAGCGACGCGAACCCGTAGACGACGAAAGGCGCCGTCCCGCTCTCCGCCGGCGGAAGATCCATCGTGATGCGGATGCGTTCGCCCGCGCTCAGCGAGACGCGACGCGTGACTCCGGCACCCGCCGAGTCGTTCACGAACAGGACGTCCGTCACCGCGCCCGCTCCGCCGTTGACGTTGCCGATCCGGCAAGCCAGATCGTCGAGCGAGCGATTGCGCAGCGTGACGATCGACGCCAGGGGCGAAGCCACCGAGAGGACCTCGAGATCGCCGTCGGAATCGCTGTCGGCAAAGACCGGGCGGCTCGTGAATCGAAGCGCGCGCGTCGACAGGTATCCGTCGCGCTGGAATCCGCGTCCGTGATCGTTCTCGAGAACGACGAGCGGAGATCGGAAGTACGGTGGCGCTCCCTCGGTCACCGCGACCACATCCGGGTCGCCGTCGAAGTCGAGGTCGGCCGTGTCGAGCCACACGGCCCCCTGATCGATCAAGAAGGGCGCGCCCTGGGGCTGGAATCCACCCGCCCCGTCGCCTCGAGCGATCAGGACCTGTCCGACCGCGCCTTCGCCGATCGCCAGATCCGGGACTCGATCGCCGTCGAAGTCCGCGATCGCGAGATCCGTCACCGCCACTTCCTCTCCGAGCGGAGACGCGATCGGTTCGCCGAAGGCGCCCGTCCCGTCGTTGAGCAGAGCGAGGCAGGCATTGCCGGCCGCATCGTTCACGACGAGATCGAGATCCTGGTCATCGTCGAGGTCGTCGGCTCCCATCGCGGTCGGGGTGCCGCCGGTCGAATGATCGGCGAGCGCCGCGAAGCCCGACGTCGTTCCATCGCCCGTGAACACGCGCACGTGCTGTCCCGAACCGCTCGACGCCACGAGGTCGAGGAACGCATCGCCATCGAAGCGCCCGATCACGACGTCGGTCGGATCGACCGCCGCGAGTGCCGCCACGATCGAGAACACGCCCGCGTCGTTGCGGAGCACGCGGATGCGCCCATCCCCCTGACATACCACCGCCAGGTCGGGATCGCCGTCGCCGTCGAGATCCTCGGCCACGACGCGTCGCGGCGAGCCCGGAACCGCGACCGTCGCGTGCTCCGTCCAAGCCCCCAGCCCGTCACCGCGCAGCAACCGGATGTCGTTCGCGTCCGGCCGCGAGACCACGACGTCGCTCGTCTGATCGCCGTCGAAGTCGAGGCTCGTGCCGAACCGCGCGCCCCCCTCGATCGCGAACACCTCACGGTCCGTGAACGAAAGCGGCCTCTTGGCGAGGCGCACACCGATCTCGATCTTCGGCGAGTTGAGGAAGATGAGGTCGCGCTGACCATCCTTGTCGAGATCGACGAGCCACGAATCCGAAGGGTCGCCCTCGGTGCGGATCAGCTCCGCCCGCTCGAACAGCCCGAGCCCGTTGCCGAACAGCATGTGGAGACCGGTCGTGTGGCGATCCGCGACAAGCAGGTCGTCGAGTCCGTCGCCGTTCAGATCCTGCACGCGCACGCGCCCCGGCGACACGAAGCCTCCGATGGGAGGGCCGGTAGCAAACCCCGATCCGTCGTTCAGCAAGACCTCGATATCGCTCGGGCCCGACCGACTGACGGCGATGTCGGGAAACGAGTTTCCATCGAACTGGCCCGCCGATATCCAGAACGGCTGGCCGCCGATCGTGGTCACCGAACCGATCGGCTGGAACGTGCCGGTCCCGTTGCCGCGGAAGGTCGCGATCTGGGTCGTCGAGTACGCGCCGACGACATCGGGAAAGCCATCGTCATCCAGATCGGTCACGAGCACGCGAACAGGTGACAGCGTGAACTGGAGGTCCGGCTGCCGCGTGAACCCGCCCGCGCCATCCCCGAGAAGCACCGCGATCCGGTCGGTCCCCGAAAGCGCGACGATCAGATCGTCTCGCTGGTCGAGGTTCACGTCGGCGACGACGGCATGGTTCTGTCCGCCGCCGACGGGAACGGTCGTCGTCGAGACGCCGCGATCCGCCCGGCCGTACACGACCTGGAGCTCCGTCGATTCCGGCAGTGCGGCCACGAGATCGTCGAAGCCGTCCTGATCGAAGTCGCCGGCCGCGAGCGTCAGCGGAGCCGACGAAAGTGACACCAACGGCGACTCCTGGAACCGTCCGAATCCGTCTCCGAAGAATCGCTCGATCCGCTGCTCGTCGCCGACGGGCAACGCCACGTCGAGATTCCCGTCGGCGTCGAAGTCGCCGAACGTCATGAACAGCGCACCGTCGCCCGCCGGGTAGAAACGCGCCCCATCGAGGACGATTTGCGCGCCCGCGATCGACGGTGCGAGAACGAGCGCGACAAGCAGCCAGAAACGGATCGTCCGAAGCGGGATCAGAGGGCCTTCTTCTTCGTCTCGGCGATACAGTACAGGTGGTTCGTTCCGCGCAGGAAGAGCTCGTTGCCGACAACCACCGGCGACGCGTCGATCCCCTCGCTCAGCAGGTTGCTCGCGAGAAGCTTGTACTCCTTCCCGTGCTCGAGTACGAGGACGCGACCGTTGCGCGCCGCGATGTACACGCGGTTGGCGGCGCCGACGAGCGACGCGTACAGCATGTCCGTCTCGGGAAGCCGCACCTCGGCGTAGTGGGGCTCACCCGTTTTCGCGTCGAGGCACGAGAGGATGCCGCTGCGGCTCTTCGTGAGGTAGATCAGACCGTCGTACAGGAGCGGCGACGCGATGTAAGGAGCGGCATCCGTCCGGCTCCACACGATCTTGTCCGAATCGGTGATGTCGCCGCGCGCCGACAGCGGGATGGCGAAGATCGCGTTGCCCCGGTATCCCGACATGCAGTACACGACACCGTCGAGCACCATCGGCGAGGGAATCGGGTTGGTCACCTGACCGCCGCACTCCCAGATCACCTTGCCCGTCTTCAGATCGTAGCTGCGCGTTCGGTTCGAGCCGTTCGCGATCACGTGCGTGACGCCTTCGTGCTCGATGATGAGCGGCGTGTTCCACGTGGTCTTCTCGTCGCGCGCGACGCGCCAGCGCTCCTTGCCGGTCTTCGCATCGAGGCACACGATGAAGGAATCGTCTTCGTGGTCCCAGAGGTGAACGAGCGAGTCGCCGTACACGACGGGCGAAGATCCTTCGCCGAACGTGTTGCTCGTTCGCTGGTCGCCGAGGTCGACCTCCCAGATGAGGTTGCCGTCCCAGTCGTAGCAGTACGTGCCGCGCGAACCGAAGGAGCAGTACAACAGCTCGCCGTCAGTCATCGGCGACGACGGGGCGAACGTGCTGGTCGAGTGCTTGCCTTCGTGCGGCACTTCCTCGTTGGCGATGCGCTTCCAGATCGTGCTGCCGTCGTTCTTGTTCAGGCAGTGGACCGTGAACTCGTAGATGGTCGTCGGCGGCTCGGGTCGTCGACGGCCACGGCGCCCGCCCCGACGCTCCTGCGGCGCCGGTTCCGGATCCGGCATCGGCCCGCCGCGCAGGCCCGGGCCCGGGTCCGGCGACTCACCGCCGTCCTCTCGAGGCTCGTCCTGTTCGCCGCCGCTCTCGTCCGTCGACGAGTCGCCGCCGTCCTGCGCGTCGACCGCCTTGTCGCCCGGCTTGCGGTCGGTCTTCACCGCCGAGAGCACGACGATGCGGTCGCCCCAGATGATCGGCGTCGAGGCACCCTCGCCCGGGATCTCGACCTTCCACTTGATGTTCTTCGTCTCGCTCCACTCGATCGGGGGGTCGCCGTTCGGCGAGCTGCCGTCGAAGTTCGGGCCGCGCCAGTTGTGCCAGTTGTTGACGAAGTCGTTCGCGAGGACGGCCGTCCCCAGGAAAACGAAAAGCGCCGCGGCGGTCAGCGTTACCAGTATCCGGGTGATGCGCATCGTGGACCCCTCTCTCGTTGGGTGTGGCTCGTCGTCTCGCGCCCCCAGGCTCGTTGCCTCGGGACGGGCCGTCGGGCTCTCGCCCGCGGCGCGTTCGGAACCGGGTTCTCGATTCCGGAGTCGATTCGTTCGGATTCTATTGCACCTGTCCGCGGAATTCCATCCCGCAGCTGTCATTCGCTCCGGAGCGCCGGGACGAGCGGGGCCCGGAGCGCCAGCTTCGCTGCGATCCAGATCCACGCGAGTGACAGCGCGGTCGTCCCTGCCAGAAACACTCCGAGCCAGCCCCACGGGATCGTCGCATCGGGACGCGCGAGGCTCGGCGCGATCGCGAGCGCCGACGCCACCGTTCCGGTCACGAGCCCCGCGAGCAGCAGGAAGCGATGCTCGGCCATCACGACGCGTCCCGCCTCGGCCGCCGAGTATCCGACCGCCCGGAGCAGCGCGAGCTCACCCCGCCGCTCCATGACGTTTCGAAGCACGAGGATTCCCACGCCGGCCGTCCCGAGCAGCAGCCCCATACCGCCGAGCACCACGAACATCATGAGGTACGTCGCCTCGACGGCGTAGAACTGTTCGAGCCGCGCGACGCTCGGCATGAGATCGAGTCCGACTCGCTCGAGCTTCCGCGTCAGATACTGCGAGACTTCGGGCACGCGATCCTCCGGGACGTCGGCGAGGAACATGCGATGCCCCGACTCGGACGGATACACGCGCGTGAAGTCCCGGTTCGCGACCAGGAGTCTTCCCTGAAGAACGGTCAGCCGCTTCGGAAGCGCGCCGACGAGCTTGACCTGGAACGGCTGGCCGCGCTCGTCGGTGTAGTCGAGAAGCGCACCCTTGCGCGGACCGACCGCCTTCTTGAGCTTCCACACCGCCGTCGCCGAATCGCCGATCAGCGCCGGCACGACGTTCTCGCCATAGTCCGCCATCAGCAATCCGTACAGTGGCTCGGCGTGTTTCTCCGGGACGAACGCACCGAGCGCCGCCAGGTGCATCGGCTCGACGCCGATGAGAGGCGGGGTCAGCGACAGGTTGAGGTTGAGACAACTCGCGTCGTCACCGTCGCGTACGCGAAGCGGCAGGATCGAGACGCCGTCCATCATCGCCTCGTCGGTCAGCCGGTACTCCTCGCGGCCCTGCTCCGATCGCAGGTCGTCGTGCACCGCGATGCTCGACTCGCCGTAGAGCTCGAAGCCCCCGGTCCCGGAATTGCGAACACCTTCCTGGCGATCGAGATCCTCGCGCATGGCCGACACCGAGAACACGATGAAGCATCCGCACGCGAGGATGCCCGCGGTGGCCATGCCGCGGCCCGGACGTCGCGCCGTGTTCCGCACGCCGAGCCCGGCCGCCGAAAGCTTGCCCGCCGTTGCCGTCGCGAGCCGGGCCAGCAGGATGCGAACGAGCGCGATCCCGCCGATCAACATCAGCGACCCGGCGGCGAAGAACGGGATGGCCGGGTTGCCGGATCCCGCGACCATCGTGAAACCGGCGGTGCCGATCGCGGCCAGGGTCGCCCCGACGAAAACCAGGCGACGCACGAGCCCTCGCGACGATTCGAGTGAAGCTTCTTCGAGAGATTGCGAGAAGTCTTCCGAAACGAGCTGCCGCACCGGGCGCTTCGCCTGCCGCCACATCGCAAAGCTGATCGCGATGACGGAGATGGCCGTCGCCGAAACGGCGCCGATCGCCGCCGAGCTCGCGTCGGCGTGGAACAGGATCGACGCGTCCGCGACCGCGCCGCTCCAGTCGGAGTCGAGCCCGCGGATGAGGAACTTCGCGAAGGCCCACCCGAACGGCACTCCGAGAAGCGAGCCGAGCGACGCGAGCACCGCGCCCTCCGTGAGGAAGAGCGTTCGCACCTGGCGCACGCTGAAGCCGACGGCCAGCAGAACGCCCATCTCTCGCGCCCGCTGCTCGATCGAGAAGACGAACAGCATCGCCGTGAGCAGGAGCGACGCGATGATCAGGAAGAAGCTCATCCCGAGGAACAGCTGCCCCAGGTCCATCGACTCGGTGGCGGCGCGGATGGCTTCCTCGCGCATCGGGCGAAGGACCAGCCCGACGCTCGCCGGGTCGACCGAATCCTTCAGCGCCTCGCGGAGCTTGGCCTCGGTCATGGTCGATGCCGCGTATCGCACCGACATCAGCTCGCCGTAGCGGTTGCCCCACATCGCCTGCCCGGCCGCGAGCGTCACGACGGCCTTCGGCGTCTGACGGTAGTCTTCCCAGTAGGCTTCGTTCGCCTCGTCGGCGAGCTTCTCCTCGTCGGTCGTGATGCCGATGTCCCAGTCGGCGCAGGCGTCCACATCGGTCAGGCCCGGGAACTCGGGAGCGAGCTCGCGCTCCGAGGAGAGCCCGTCCATCTCGAGGACGTCCCGCACGCGGAACGTCTTCTTCTTCGGGATGAGCTCGTCGCCGCCGGTCAGCTCCGAGTAGGTCACCTCGAGGTTGCCGCCCTTCGTCACGCCGAGCTCGTCGGCCAGCCAGCGGCTGATCACGATCTCGTCGTCTTTCATGCCGCCGGGCACGAGGCTGAGCGGGCTCGGGGCGCCCGGCGTCGCCGACGTCAGGAACGAGTACGGCGTCGACGCACCGTCCGGCCCTTCGATCGAGTCCACGAGGTAGGTGAGCGAGCCCGCGGCCGCCGAATCGAGCGCGAGCGCCGTGTCCGACACCGCCGGATCGAGATAGATGCGCGGCGTGCCAAGCTGCACGACACCGAGATCGGCGAACGTCTCGATCGCGAGCTCGGCGTCCTCGATCTTCCACATGGCGAGGAGTGTTTCGCGGGCGCGGTCGAAGTCGACGTCGCCGACGAGGAGCGTGTTCGCGCGCTCCTCGAGATCGAGGGACTTCTGCAGCGGCTCGAGCGCGACGAACGCGTTGTAGGGGCTCGACTGATCCGACTTCAGACTGAAGCGACCGAACTGCTCGTCGGTGAGGATCGCCACGACCTCGTTGCGGCTGCGCTGCGTGTCGCGCTCGTTGCGGGCGGCGAGCGGCGCGTCCCGTGAGAGAAGCCCCGGCTTGAACATCCGGAGCGAGACCTCGTCTCCGACATCGACGCCGAGGGCCGCCGCGAGCTTGCGGTTCAGTGCCACCTGCCCGCGCTCGAGCTCGAGCCCCGGGTTCTCGTTCGCGAGCCGGAAGAACGACGCGTCGACTCCGAGGACTTCCACCCGGTTTACCTGGCGCGAGTCGCCGCCGTCGTCCGGCTGGTGGATCGCCATGCCGCCCACGCGGAGCGCCGAAGCCACGTCGACCGACAGCGCTTCACCCATGCGCGTCGCGAGGTCGCTGCGGAAGTGGCGCTTGCCGGTGTCGATCGAATGCCACGTCTTGCCGAGCCGGGCGATCGCGGTCTTCTCGAGGCTGTGATGCACCGAGTCACCGACGAACAGCGCGCCGACGAGCACCGCCGACGAGATCGCGCATCCGAGCAGGACGCCGATGTGCGTGCGCGAGTAGAACCGCACGCTCCGTGAGACGATCGTGCGTCGATTCATCATGACGCGGGCGCCATCGCGGTAAGGCTGCCGTCCCGGAGCTCGTGGACGCGTCCGATCTCGGAGGCGAGCACTGGCGAGTGCGTCACCACGATGAGCGCGACGCCCTCTTCGCGATTCAACTCGGCGAGCAGCGATCCGAGCGACTCGGCGCTCTTGCGGTCGAGTGACCCGGTCGGCTCATCGGCGAGCAGAAGCTTCGGCCGGTTGATCAGGGCGCGCACGACCGCGGCGCGCTGGCACTCGCCGCCCGAAAGGTGTCCCGGCCGGTGCGTGAGCCGACCGGAAAGTCCCACGCGATCGAGGAGCGTCCGCGCGCGCTCCTCCGTTGCGGCGTCCGCGTGTCCGCCTCCCGCGAGCGCGGGCACCAGGACATTCTCGAGGACCGTGAGCTGCGGCAGCAGATGATGCATCTGGAAGATGAAGCCCAGGGTCTCGGCACGAACGCGCGCGCGCTCGGCCTCCCCGAGCTTGGCGACGTCTTTTCCGTCGAGCATCACCCGCCCCGACGTCGGCAGATCGAGCGTGCCGATGACGTTCAGGAGCGTGCTCTTCCCACACCCCGACGGACCGACGATGGCGATGGCCTCGCCCTCCTCGATCGACAGATCGACGCCCCCGAGGATCGACAGCGTGCCGCCCTCCCCCGACGGGAAAGACTTGGTAACTCCTTCGAGCTGCAGCAACATGCGGTTCCGTGCCCTTCGTTCAAGAAAGCCCCCCGGCGCGGGGACGTGCTGGTCGGGATCGTTCGGAACAGTCTAGCCCCTGAAGTGGGCCGGACGCCACCAGCCTCGCATCGCGGCCGTAGCCGGCGAAAGATGCCGTCGTTTCTGGTACGCTTGGAGCGGTCCCGGCGAGACTCATTCTTCGGAAGGAGATTGCGATGCGCACTTCGAGAGCGTCATGGCCCTTCGCGCTTCTGATCGTGCTCGGCATCCTCGCGAGCGTCCCGACGAGAACTTCGGCCTCGGAGGACGCACCCGGTAAGCCGGACCCGTCCAGCCAGTCGGCATCCTGGGCCGAGCATCGCTCGACGCGCGTCCTCTACGCCGGCTTCGAGGGAGGATCCCGCTGGAAGTCCTTCGAAGGATTCCTCTCGGAGTGGTTCGACACGGTCGGCACCCTTCCGCTGGCGGATCTCGACGAGAAGACTGCCGCGGGCTACGACGTCATCATCACCGACTGGACGAGTCACTACGGAAACGACGGCTACTCGGAAGAGCGCGCGCCCTTCCCGAAGCAGCTCGGCCCCGGCTTCGCGCGGCCCGTGATCGCTCTCGACTACACGGGCGCCCGGTTGCGCCGCGACAAGATCGATTGGTTGTGACTGTGCCTCAAGAACAAGGCGCACGGGATGCGTCTCGAGCACACCATCTTCAACGCTCCGCTGAGCCCCGAGATCGTTCTGACGGATTCGACCGATGAAGGCTACCCCGGCAAGGTGTGGCAGGTTCACGAGGGCGAGTTCCCCAAGGTCGACGTGGGTATGGTCTCGGATGGCTACGGCTTCGAAGACTCCCCCGACGCCGAGTGGATCTCGAGCGGCGTCAACAGCAAGGGACCGAAGGCGGCGGCCATCGCACGCCAGGCCAACATGATGCTCTGGGGTTTCTACGGCGCGCCGGATCGCATGAACGACAGCGCGAAACACGTGTTCC
>CAZQZX010000114.1:0-20756 GCA_964597885.1 uncultured Planctomycetota bacterium | reverse complement strand
CTCGAGGCGTTCCGCCGCGGCGAGACGCCTCGCGGACAGAACATCGTCGTGTGGCCCTTCTGGAACACGGGCGACCGGTCGGACGATCCCTGCGCCTACAACAAGTCGTGCGGTCAGTGGACGCTGTACGGCGACGGCAACCGCCGCTTCAAGGGGCGCACCTGGCTCGTCAACCTCGGCTTCTACTCGGCGGTGGGCTGCAAGACGCGGAATCAGTCGCGATCGTCGGCGTCGTCGGCCTGGTCCGCCGAGAAAGCGGACGAGATCCTCTGCCAGACCTTCTTCCGCATCACGGACGAGAACTGTGCCGGCTCGGGAGTTCTGGCCGACATCGGCGACTTCAAGACCAACCGCACCTTCGTCCGCGAGAACTACGTGTGGTGGGGGCAGATCACGCGAGTCTTCGAGATGGAGTCCTACCACGCCGTGGCGGACGCCGGGTACACGTGCTCGCGCGTGCTCGATCTGTTCACCTGCGAGGAGTCGACGGACAACTGCATCGTGACGCCGCCGTCGGCGCCGCCGAAGGCCGTCCACATCCGCGTCAAGCGAAGCAACGGCAACGGAACGTGGGCGCTCTGGCACTCACCGCTTCCTGATGGCACCGGCATCCTCGCCCATCCGACGCTCTCGGGCGATTTCGATGGGGACGGCGACACCGACCTCGCGTTTATCGGCCAGGGCTGGAACGGCCCGGGGCTCAACATCCGGACGAAGTTCTCGAACGGCGACGGAACGTGGAGCCACGCGTGGCAGGTCCTCGGTGACGGCGGATGGGTGCACGATTACCCGGCGCACACTGGGGACGTGAACGGCGACGGCCGCGACGACATCGTCTTCGTCGGCCAGAACTGGAGCGGCGCGGGGCTGAACGTTCGCGTGAAGTTCTCGAACGGTAACGGCACCTGGACGCCGGCATCGCAGGTGCTCGGCGACGGCGGCTGGGTCCACACGCACAAGACGCTGACCGGAGACATCGACGGCGACGGGCGCATGGATCTCATCTTCGTCGGCCAGGGCTGGAGCGGGTCCGGGCTCAACATCCGCGTGAAGCGGAGCAACGGCAACGGATCGTGGACGCCCTGGTCCAACATCCACGGCGACGGCGCGGGTGTGCATATCTACCCGACGCACACGGGCGACGTGAACAACGACGGCTTCGACGACCTGATCTTCGTCGGTCAGAACTGGAGCGGGCCCGGACTGAATATCCGCGCGAAGCTCTCGGCCGGGAACGGGATCTTCGTCCACGCGTGGCAGGTTCTCGGCGACGGAGCCGGTGTGCACTCGCACCCGGCCGGGGTCGGTGACTTCGACGGCGACGGCAACACCGACGTCGCGTTCGTCGGCCAGGGTTGGAGTGGCGGCGGCCTCAACATTCGAACGAAGTTCTCGAACGCCAACGGCACCTTCGCTCCCACCATGCAGATCCTCGGCGACGGCGCCGGTGTCCACACGAACCCGATGCTCGTCGGCGACTTCGACGGCGACGGGAGCAGCGATCTTCTCTTCCAGGGTCAGGGTTGGAGCGGACCCGGGCTGAACATGCGCCCGAAGTTCTCGAACGGCAACGGCACGTACACGCCGGCCTTCGAGATCCTTCCCGATGGTTCGGTCGTCCACCAGCGTCCGCCGATCCGGGGCGACGTCGACGGCGACGGCAAAGACGACGTCATCTACGTGATCGAGATCTGATCGAACGCGATTTCGGCTCGATCGAGCAGGCGATTGGAATGCGGGGCTCTCGGGGGGTGACGGCCGCGGTGCGAGCCGTCATCCCCCGCTGCCGGTTGATAGAATCGTCGGCGTTCCTGCCGGGCGGCGGCTGGTTGCGCCGCGATCCGACTCCGCGTTCGTAGCTCGAGAGCCAAGCCATGTATACGAAGAAGAAGTACTCCATCCGGGACATGATCCTGTGGACCCGGCAGGAGACGCTGTACTTTCTGATCCTCGCCGGCGCGTTCGCCGCGCTTCACGAGCTGGCCGGCTTCACGTGGCTGCAGCTTCCGTGGACGCCGGTCGCGCTGGTCGGTACGGCCGTCGCGTTCCTGATCGGTTTCCAGAATAACGCGGCGTACGGTCGGGCCTGGGAAGCGCGCAAGATCTGGGGCGGCATCGTCAACGAGTCGCGGACGTGGGCCACGTACGTCAAGGACATGGTCACGAACGAGAAGGCGCGCGAGCCGGTCTCGGAAGACGAGCTGAAGGCGCATCACCGGGCGCTCGTGCACCGGCACATCGCGTGGTTGACCGCGCTTCGCTACGCGCTGCGAGCCAAGCGACCCTGGGAGGTGTTCACCGAGAGTCGCACGAACAAGGAGTGGTACGAGAAGGTCTGCATCCCGGAGCGAGACGGCGATGTGGACGCGGATCTCGCAGAGCTGCTGCCTTCGGACGAGCTCGCGCACGTGAAGCCCCGGACGAACAAGGCGGCGGCGCTCCTGGAGCTTCAGTCGACTCACCTGCGCCGGTTGAAGGAGCAGGGGCTTCTGTGGGAGTTCTCTTTCCTCGAGCTCGAGAGGGTCGTGCGCGAGCTCTTCGCGCTTCAGGGAAAGTCGGAGCGCATCAAGAACTTCCCCTACCCGCGGCAGTACGCGACGCTCAGCTACGACATCGTCCGCGTCTTCATTCTGCTTCTGCCGCTGAGCGTGATCCCCGAGTTCGCGAAGATCGGCGACAAGCTCGCGGTCGACTTCCCCACGCTCGGTCCGCTGTTCGTATGGCTTGCGGTCCCGTTCTCCGCGGTCGTCTCGTGGGTGTTCAACACCATGCAGAGGATCGGTGTCGTCGGAGAGAATCCGTTCGAGGGCTCGGCCAACGACGTTCCCATCTCGACGATGGCCCGCGGGATCGAGATCGACATTCGTGAGATCCTCGGCGAGAACCCCGAGCAGATTCCGGAGCCCTACCCGACGGTGGGCGGGGTGCAGATGTAGACCCGCTCCGTCGGGTGATCGATCTACTTCTTCGCGGGGGCCGGGGAGGGCTTCGGGGCGAAGTTGCGCATCAGGATCATGGCGACCGGGAGCACCTCGCCTCCGCTCACGTTCGTGCAGATCGCGAGCGCGAAGCGATGCTCGGGCAGGGTCATGAAGGACGTGCGCCCTCCGACCGAGCTGCCGCCGTGGCCGATGACCGTCCAGGGGCCCGTCTTCTTGATCGACCACCCGAGCCCCTGCTCGATCGGCTCGCCGGACGCGAGCCGTTGCGGTGTCCACACCTGCTCGACGGTCTCGCTCTCGAGGAGCTTTCCGTCCATCATCGCGAACGCGAACCGTACCAGGTCCGAGGGCGTCGAGAGAAAACCGCCACCCGCCCATTTGTTGCTCTGATCGACGAAGCTCGCGTTGCGGAGGCGGCCGTCCGGTCCGCGATCGTAGAACCGTGCGCGGGAGGGCACGATCCCGAACACGTCATCCGCAACCGTGTGCCGCATACCCGCCGGGGCGAAGACCTCGCGACGCATGAAGTCGAGAAACGGTTCGCCGGAGGCGGACTCGACGACGGCGCTCGCGAGACACCACGCGAACGTCGAGTAGCCGAACTTCGTTCCCGGTTCGAAGAGCAGATCATCGCCGGCGAACACGTCGAGCGTGGCGAGCACGTCGTCGTAGTGGAGGGCGCTCAGCACCTCTTGCTCGCTGCGATAGTGCCGGATTCCCGACGTGTGGGTGAGCAGCTGCCTCGTGGTGACCGGCCAGGGCTTCTCGGGGAAGCTCGGCACGAACTTCTGGACGGGCGCATCGAGATCGAGTCGGCCGCGCTCGTGAAGACGTGCGACGGCGGTGGCCGCAAGCGGCTTCGAGACGCTGCCGATCCGATAGCGAGTCAGCGTCGTCGCCGGTACCCGCTGCTCGAGGTCCGCGAAGCCGAAACCCTCGGCCCACAGGATTCCACCGTTCAGGCCGACGGCGATCGAGATGCTCGGGAGGTTCTTCTCCGCCATCCACTCTTGGATCTGTTGCCGAGCTTTCTCGACGGCCTCGGAGTGGGCCTCCGGTCGGGGCGTCGGAACGGTCGCGACGGATTGCGCGCGGACCGGCGTGAGGAGTGCCCAGCCGACGAGCGCGAGGCCGAGAGTACCGTGGAGCCAGCGGCGTGCAGCCGGTGTCTTCCTGCGAATCCTTGCGCATCGTGGCATGAAGTCGATCTCCGGTCAGGATGGCCCACCGACGGGTCATCGGCGGGCATTCTACCCCGCACACTTTGCAATGCAAAGTAGAATCTGAGCGTCGAGTCTCAGACCCGGTCGAGCGGCTGGTGGGGTTCGGGAGGAAGGTCGGCGAAGATCGAGTCTCCGGGACGGACGGCGCCGCCTCGAACGACGATCCCCATGACCCCGGCTTTCCGCTCGAGCGTTCCGTCCTCGTGGCGGTGCAGGGTCGCCTTCATCAATCCGGCGTGGATCGAGTCGAGCTGCGTGCACGGATTGCGCAGGCCGGTGAGGCGCACGTGGACCTCGGAGCCGATCCGTAGGAGCGTACCGACGGGGAACGTGAGCAGGTCGACGCCGCGCGTCGTGATGTTCTCGCCCATCTGACCGGGCTCGACCGGCATCCCCCTGGCGGCGAGCTCGTCGTGAAGCTCGGCGTGGATCAGATGGACCTGCCGGAGGTTCGGCTGCGTCGGATCTTGCCGGACGCGTGATCGATGCTTGACGGTCTCACCGCAGTGCGCGTCTCCTGCGACGCCACGCCCTTCGATGAGCTCGATGGCGTCCTGGGGCTCCTTGCGCAGCGTGTGCTCGGGGCTCTGGCAAACGTGTTCGACGATCATGGATAGCTCGAGCGTTGCAAACACGATCCGCGGTGCCGGGTTTTGCGGCACCGCGGATCGAGAGTGGAAGGTTTCTACTCGATGCGAAGGACGATCGCGTTGGTCACCGAGACGCTTCGCGTCGCCACGCCGTTCGGATCGACGAGGCCGCCCTGGAAGGTGACGGTCGTTCCGGGCGGCAGGTTCGCGGGATCTCCCTGATCGAGCTGGAGGAAGATCGACGGTGCCGGCGCCGGATCGGGAATCATCGCGCCGTCGAAGTAACGGCTCGACCCCAGAATGCCACGTGCGCCGAGGTTGTTCCAGATCGCGCCAGGCATCGCACCGGACGGGATGCGGAAGTCGAAGCACACGAGACCGTTCTTCGGTGGATACAGCGCCACCGTCGAATCGTCGGGGGCGGACAGGTTCGCGTGCATCACGAAGCGCCCCGATCCGCCACCGGGCGGTCGAAGCACGTAGGCGAGAAGCGGATCTTCCGCCTGCGCCGAGATCTCGCGCTGCGCGTCGCCCGTGATTCCGTTCACGAAGAGCACGTCGACGATCCCCTGGCCCGCGTTCACGCTGCCGCCGCGGCAGAGCTCGCCGCAGTCGCGATTGCCGACGTGGTAGGCAAAGACATCGCCTTGCAGGTTCGCGAAGAGCGCGTCGCTTCCGTCGATGACGATGGCGTGGGTGCGCTGCCGGAACAGGTCCTCATTCGCTTCCCGGAGCGTCGCGGACTCCTGCCAGGTTCCGCCGGGATCCCGTCGGTAGTAGAGCAGGCGCGTGGAAGCCCCCGGTCTGCCGCCCGCGACCAGACGATCGCCCGACAGCGCGACGGCGGACGCGAATCCGTCTCCTCGGATGCGTCCGTCGGGCTGCAGGAGGTCGGACTCGATCCAGTTCTGTCCGACGCGTTCGTACATCTGGACCTCGCCTCGGCCGATCAGGTCCGCACGACCCACGGCGAGCGTGTCCCCGTCGAGCGCGATGCTCCCACCTTCGCTGCGGAAGCGTTCGACAAGATTGCCTCCCTCGTAGTCGTAGGCGAGCACGGTGCCGTCGCTGATGGGACCGACCGCGACGCGGTCGCCGCTCACCGAGAGGGTGTACTCGTCGAGCCGGCGGAACAGCAGCTGGCCGGTCGAGGGGCCTTGCGTCCAGACGCCCGGCTCGGCTTCGACGAAGGTGTGGAACTTCGCGCGCCCGAGAGTATTGGTGTCGTACACGACGAGTCTATCGCCGGATGTCTCCAGCAGTCTCCCGAACCACAGGCGAGACGCGTCGCCGATGAGCGTGCGCTCCTGCCTCCAGACCCCGTTGAGAAGGCGATACACGAGTACGGCGCCGCTTCCGCCTTGCATCGGAGCGCCGACGATCAGACGGTCACCGTCGATCGCGACGTTGGCGCCGAATCCCGATCCCGAAACTCCCTGAAGGCTTCCGTCCGGCACCCACGTGGAACGGTCGCGCCGGAAGAACAGGACGCGATCGTCCTCCTCGATCCCGACCACGGCGCGGGCCGCGTCCGTATCGATCGACACGAAGAAGGGAGCCTCGGATGCCGGTTCGTCGAGGACGAGACGATCGATCTCGCACTGCGCCAAGGCATGCGGAGATCCGGCCAGGAAGGCGAGGGAGAAAAACAGCACGCCGGCGAGAAGGCTCGGTCGTGCACGGCAGGGTGGAACCGATGAACGAGGTGAAACCGAAGAGCTTACAGCCATTGCATCGCGCGCGTTGACCCGGATCATGGTGACCTCCTTTTCCTTTCGGATGGGGTTGGAAACCGTTTCTCGGGTCTTGGATTCCGAAACCATAGTGCCATACGCGGGCGTGGATTGTCCAGACGGCGGGCGAGAGGGGGCGTCGTTGGGCAGCGTCGCTGTTGCGCGCTTTCGGGTTCTTGCGTTCGCGGGTACGCTCGCGGTACGCTCGGGCCAAGCGGTCGGCACGTTCGCTCGCTCGAGCGCCGGCCGCTGCCGTCGAAGGCCGCTGTGAGTGGAGGATCGCGTGCTCATGAAGCGACGACCCGAAACGTCCCGTCCCCTCGCTCTTCTTCTCTTTGTCTCTTGCCTGGCATCCTTCGCGAGTGCGGCGGATCTTCGCGTCCCCGAGGAGTACACGGACCTGCGCCAGGCCGCGGCCAGAGCATCGGTCGGGGATCGAATCCTCGTGTCGCCTCGCGACGTCGATGGCGACGGTGTCTTCGACCCGTACCAGACGAACGTCGCTCTCGTCCGACGCGGCGTGCAGCTTCTCGCGACGATCCCGGGCGCGGTGGTCCTGCAACCGGACTCCATCCGCGGCAGCATCCTGCGGATCACGACGGGAGGCGCTGATGCCGTCGTCGACGGATTCGTGTTCGAGGGCGGATTCGGCGAGCAGTTCGAAGGGCACAGTTACGGCGGCGGCATCTGGATCGAGGACAGCTCGCCGACAATCCAGAACTGTGTCTTCCGGAGCAACGGTGCGACGTTCGGCGGCGGGATCTACGTATCGGGAGAATCCGACCCGCTCATCACCCACTGTGTTTTCACGGACAATCGCGCCAGGCATCTCGGCGGCGCGATCTCGATCGAGGATGGCGCATCGGCCACGATCCGCACGAGTCGATTCGTGAGGAATGTCGTCGCCCACTCTCTCTCCGGCAATTTCCGCGGCGGTGCGGTCAGCGTGATCGGAGGCAGTCGCGCGCTCATCTTCGGGAATCGATTCCTCGAGAACCGGGCCGAGCGTGGTGGCGGCGCCGTGTACCTCGAGGCCTCCGCCGCGGCGATCCGCGACAACATCTTTCGCGCGAACGAGGGCACGCTCGCACTCGGCGGGCACGGCGGCGCCATTTTCACGCAGCGATCCGAGGAGGGGGCCGTCGACATCCACCGGAATCGTTTCCTCTCGAACCGGACGACTCCGGGAGGGACGAGCCACGGCGGTGCCGTCGCGATCCAGGACGGCGCGGCTTCGATCCGCGAGAACGTGTTTCGCTTCAACGAGTCGACGAACGGTGGCGGCGTCTCGTTGATCGGGCGATCGAGCGCGCGCATCCTCGACAACCTGTTCCACGACAACGTCGGGCTGTACTCGGCCGGCGGCGTCATGCTGACGGGGGATCTGGTTCTCGGGTCCACCGCGCGTATCGCGAGAAACGTGTTTCGCGAGAACGGTGCCGGCGTGATGGGCGGCGCGATCCGCTTTCACATCGAGACGGGAGGCCTCGTCCAGCACAACGTCTTCGAAGGAAACGTCGCGGGGGAGACGGGAGGAGCCGTCATGATCGACGGCGGCCATCCGACCCTCCAGAGCTCGCTCTTCCACCACAACCGGGCGGACTCGGGCGGCGCGATCTACGTCTTCAACCCGCGAGCGAAGCTTTTCCTGATGAACTGCACGGTCGCGGACAACCAGGCGTCGATCGAGGGCGGCGGAATCACGGCGGACCTGATGTCCGAGGTTCACGTGCACAATTCGATCGTGTACCACAATGCGGCGCCCTCCGGCCGCTCGCTGGCTCTGCTCTCGACGACCGTGGTCGAGATCACGCATTCCGACATCGAAGGCGGCGCACCGGGCGGCATGGCCGGCAACGTCGACGTCGATCCCGCTTTCGTGAACCGGGGCCTCGGCAACTATCGGCTGCGCGTCACGTCCCCGCTCATCGACCGCGGCGACAACCGCCATGTCGAAGCCCGTGGCCTCGACCTCGACCTCACGCCTCGACGCAAGTACGGAAGCAACCCTCGCGAGCGCCAGCCGGGCGAACCGATCGTCGACATGGGCGCGTACGAGCTCGACTGGAACGCGCAGAACCCCTGAGGTTCCTGGGTTTTCCGCGCACGACGGACACTCGCTGACCACGCCGGGACGGCTCCTCGTCGAGCGCCGCGACGGGCGGGTCAGGTCGCGGCCCCGAATTCCCGATAGGAAAGATCGGTGGCCTCTCCGTGCGGCCCGGCGTCGAAAGCCGAGCGCAGGGGATGCCGAGCGACGACGCGTCCCATGAATCCTTCGCCAGTCGACTTCGATGCACGCCTTCGCCGGGCGTATCGGCTAGCCCTCGTACTCGGGGGAACGACTCTCGCGTTCTTCCTCGCGTTCACGGGGCTTCTCTGCTCGGCGCGGGGAGTGGATTCTCGTTCGCTCTGGAGCGATCCCGAAGTTCGTCGCGAGGCCGTGCGCGAGCTCGTCGCGGCCGCCGGTCGCTACGACAGCCATCCGGATGCCGACGTCGGACGCGTTCTGCAGCCGGGCCTCGAGGGAAGGCCGAGCGAGAGCTGCGAGATCTCGAGCAACCGATGGGGGATGCGCGAGCGAGAGTTCAGCATCCCGAAGGAAGAGGACACGATTCGCGTCGTGCTGCTCGGCGACTCGCTCGTCTACGGCCTCGGTATCGATGCCGATCAGCGGGTCGGCGTGCATCTCGAGCGCGAGCTCGCGAAACGAGGCACGCTCGACGGTCGTCGCGTCGAGTGCCTGCATCTCGCGATCCCGAGCTGGAACATCGTCGCGGAGTGCGCGTTCCTCCGTCGACAGCTGTCGGTGCTGCAACCCGACTTCGTGATCCAGGTGATCGCGATCAACGACCTGTGTGACAGCTCGGGTGTTCGCGGTTTCGGCGCACCGTCCGGATTCACGGCACAGTTCCGTGAGCGCGCGAACGGGCTCATCGGTCCCGCCTTCACTCGCGGCGGAATCGGTGTCCGCATCGGGCAGCTCGTGCGGTGCGGGCTCGACTACGAAGGTCGCAGCCGGTTCGAGCTCGCGTCCCGGGAGCTCGTTCGGCTCGCCGATGCCGTGGAGCGGAGCGGCGCCGGTTACCTCGTGGTCAACCACGCATCGCGTCTCGCGTCGACGTTCCGGGAGTACCTGTTCGCCGGTCTCGACCCCGAGAAGGTCCTGTACCTTCCGTCGGACTTCACGCAGGACCTGCGCTACCAGATCTCGAAGACCGACTGGCACTGGAACGCCGAGGGCTGTCGCACGATGGCTTCCCTCCTCTACGGCTACCTCCGGGGCCGCGGATCCGTGCCCGCACTCGAGCTCACGCCGTGGCCCGAAGCCGAAGAGCTCGCGGCGCAGCGGATGGCGCAAGGACGCGAGGAGAGCGAGCGGCCGCTCCCGTTCAGCGGGAAGCAAGCGCGGAGCCTCGCGCGCGAGATCGTCTTCGCGGAGCTGGACGAACGGACCGCACGCCAGATCCATGGCGGAGTGGACGAGCACGGTCGACTCGCGCCGTACGCGTCGTTGCTGTTGCGGCGACCGCCGCACTCCCCGGTGCTCGAGGTCGACGGTCAGTGCATCGAGCGCCCGGAGATCGACGGCGAGCTGCACGTGTTCGCCGACGAGGTCGAGGTCGCCGTGATCGACCTCGGAGCCGGCAAGCCGGTCCACCTTCGCGTGCAGCTCCCGGTCGAAGTCGTCACGAGACCCTTCCTCTCGATCCGCTTCGAGGCCACCGACTACGCGTACGACGCCGAAGACCTGCGGTCGTGCGTGAGCTTCCGCCTCGACCGCGTCGCTCTCGTGCCCTGAGAGACGGCGTTCGGCGTCGGTTTCGGCCAACGGCGGTGAGCGGCCGCGTTCGCTTACTCAGGCAGTCGCGCCCGATACGCCGCAGCCTGATCCGTTTCTCCGAGCGCTTCGTACGCGGCGATGAGTGTCCGCGCCACATCCTGCGCGTCGGGATGAGTGATCGTCGAGTCGGGAGCCGCGGTGCGTCCGAGGAGCTCGTCGAGGCTCTGGAGGAGAACGGGGATCGCGTCGCGATGCTTCCCGAGTCGGACGAGGCACACGCCGAGGGCGCCACGATACGAGGCCAGGCGCTCGAGGTTGGCGTCGCGCTGCTCGCGCCACTCGGGTCGTGCCGCCGCTTCGAGGATCTCGCGGTAGAGGTCGGCGGCATCCTCGAAACGGCTTGCCGTGCGCAGCAGGCTCTCGAGATGGTCGGCGGTCGAGAGCGTCGTCCAGTGCAAGGGGCCGAGGGACTGCCGGCGATTGCGAAGGGCGTCGCGGAGCAAGTCCGCGGCTTCTTCCTTCCGTCCCTGGCCTTCGAGGTGCGCCGCGAGGTTGTGCATCGCGGCGAGCGTCCCCGGGTGGTCGATACCCAGCACGCGCCGACGAATCTCGAGGGCGTTCGCGAAGTACGTCTCGGCGGCTTCCGGCTTGCCGCGGCGGCTCAGCACGAACGCGAGGTTCACCTGGCTCTCGGTGGTTTGCGGATGCTCCGCGCCGCGAACCCGCGTGTCGATCTCGAGCACCTCGCGCGACAGCGATTCGGCCTCTTCCAGGTCACCGCGCTCGGCGAGGAGGCTCGCCAGGTCGCGCATGGGTGTGACCGTGAACATCGAATCCTCGCCGCGCAGGTTGCGGCTGAGCTCGATCGTCTCGCGCAAAAGCGGCTCCGCCGCCGCCAGATTGCCGCTCGCCATCTCGAGCTGGGCCAGGTGCAGGATCGCGGTCGAAGTGATTCGCGACTCTTCCCCGAGCGCCTCCCGGCCGCGCTCGACGGCGAGCGTGAGGTACTTGCGCGCTTCTTCCTGGTTTCCCTGTCGGCCGAGGAAGCGACCGAGCGATCGGATGCCGTCGATGACATGCGGATGATCGTCACCCAGCAGCTCGCGGTACGACGTCACGACGCGGCGCAGCATGCGTTCGGCTTCGCGTGCCTGTCCGCCCTGTGAACTGAGGAGCCGCGCGAGCGTCTGCGTGAAGAACAGCGAGCGGGGATGGCCGTCCCCGAGCGCCGCGCGCGATCCATCGGCCGCGGCTCGCAGCAACCGCTCCGACTCGCCGCGACGTTCCGGATCGAACAGGAGCAGGTGTCCGAGCTGATACGTGGGGATCAGCGTGCGCGGGTGCTCGGCGCCGTACAGAGCCTGGGCGAGGTCGAGGGCCCGTCGGGTGGTCGCGATCGCTTTGTCGAGCTGCTCTTCCGCCGGATAGGCCCCGCCCAGCACGAACGAGGCGAGATAGTCGATCTCGAGACTCTGTTCCGCCTCGGCGTTGTCCGCAATCACCCGGAGGAGCATCGCTTCGGCCTCGGCGTGGCGCTCCTCGCGAATCCGCAAGCTCGCGATCTGAATGCGTGCTTCGAGGGCCTCGGGGGACGACTCTCCGAACAGCTCGGCGCGCAGCTCCGAGGCCCGCCGCGCCAGCTCGTTCGCCTCGTCGAGCTTGCCGAGAGCGGCCTCGACCACAGCGAGCTCGGCGATCGATGCGGCGGTGTGCGCGTGCTTCTCGCCGTAGACGGCCTTGCCGAGCTCGATCGCGCGGATCAGCTCGCGGCGCGCGTCGAGATCCCGACCGACATCGTGGTACATCATGCCGAGCGTCTGACGGACGCCGGCTTCCACGGCGGGCTGATCGACGAACGAGTCCGCGACCTCGTCGCGCGCACGATCGAGCGCTTCGGCCATGGTGAGCTCGTCCGGCGGCGCGGGATGCGGAACGCGAACCCAGGGGTCGGCCTGCTCGAGCATCCGGGTCATGAAGCGGTTGATCGCGGCCGACACCTTCGCCTCTCGCTCCGCCGCGTCGCTCGCCCGTTCAGCGGCTTCGCGCTGTCGTATCTCCTCGAGGCGCGCACGATCGGCATCGTCGCGGGCTTCGACGGCCCGCTCGCGCTCTTCGGCCTCGAGCCTGCGTGCTTCCCGCGCGTCGAGCCACAGCACGGTGGTCGACGCGATGCCGAGAACGAGCGCCGCGAACGTCAACGATCCGCCGACGAACAAACCGCGATGGCGGCGCGCGAACTTCCTCAGCTGATACGAAGCACTCGGAGGCCTTGCCACCACGGGCTCGTCCCGCAGGTATCGGCGCACGTCCGCCGCCAGGTCCGAGGCGGATCCGTACCGGCGACCGCGCTCTTTCTCGAGCGCCTTGGCGACGATCGTCTCGAGATCGCCGCGGAAGATCGCACCGAAGTTGGACAGGGGAGTGGGGTCGTCCTCGCGGATGATGCGAACGGCTTCGAGGATCGATTTGCGCCGCACGTCGTAGGGCAAGTCCCCTGCGAGAACCTCGTACAGGAGCACGCCGAGGCTGTAGACATCAGAACGGGTGTCGAGCTCGTCAGAGCGCTCGCCGACCTGTTCGGGGCTCATGTACGGGACGGTCCCGATCAGCTCGCCCACGTCCGTTCGGCGAGTGAGCGTCTCGACGTCGTGATCGGCAAGCCGCGCGATGCCGAAGTCGAGGATCTTCGGATGGCCTTCCGCGTCCACGAGGATGTTCGCCGGCTTCAGGTCGCGATGGATGATCCCCTTCTGGTGGGCGTGGTGGATCGCGTCGCAGATACGCGCCATGAGGTCCAGACGATCGCGCGTGCCGAGGGAGTTCTCCTCGATGTAGTCCGTGAGGTTCTTGCCCTCGATGTACTCCATCGCGAGGAACGGCGTGCCGTCTCCGTCTTCGGTTCGCCCGGCCTCGAAGATCTGCGCGATCCCGGGGTGCTGCAGGCGACCGAGCAGGTGCGCCTCGTATTCGAAGCGTCTGAGGACCCGCTTGGAGTAGAGCCCCGGCTTGATCAGCTTGAGCGCCACCTCGCGCTCGGGGTTCTCCTGTCGCGCGAGATACACGGCGCCCATGCCGCCGACGGCGATCACGCGCTCGATGCGGTATCCGGCGATAGTCTCGCCGACTCTGTCGTTGGCCTGGCCGTGCACGGCGGCGGTGATCGGCGTCTCCAGGAACGACGATGCGCCGCCGTCTGCGGTCAGCAGCGACTCGACCTCCTTGCGCAGCTTGTCGTCCCCTCCACATCGCTCATCCAGGAAGCGTGCGCGCTCGGCGGGATCGGCGATCTCGGCGGCGTCATCGAAGATCTCGATGGCTCGCTCGTGCCAGGTGCTGTCGTCGCGGCTCATGACGGCCTCAGCCCTCCGTCGCTCCCGAGCTCGCGGTACAGCCAGGCTCGGGCGTGGCGCCATCGGCGGATGACCGTGCTCTCGCTGGTGTCGAGCGCCTGCGCGATCTCCTCGTTGCTCTGGCCGCCGAAGAAGCGCATCTCGACGACCTTCGCGCCGATGGGATTGACTTGCGACAGGGCTTCGAGCGCATCGTCGAGCGCGACCAGATCGACCTCGGAGTTCTCGGCCGCGATCGTGATCGAGAGATCCTGGGGTGCGGCGCCGCCGCCTCGTTTGAGTCGGTGCTTGCCGCGCGCGTGATCCACGAGGACCCGGCGCATCATGCGCGCGGCGACGGCGAAGAAGTGCGCACGGTTCTCCCAATCCACCTCTTGCCGGATGAGCTTGAGGTAGGCTTCGTGCACGAGTGCCGTGGGCTGCAAGGTATGGCGCACGTCTTCCTCGCGCAGGGCACGGGCGCTCACCGCGCGGAGGTCCGCGTAGATGGCCTCGCAGAGCTGTTGCTCCGCGCCCGGCTCGCGCGCAACGGCGGCGCGTAGCATCGAAGTCACATCGGCCTCTTGGCCCGGCATACCCACCTCACCCAGCATCAGGAAGCGTTCCATGCTCACGTTTTGGATGGTCACCGTCAATGAGAAAGGGGCCGGGCGGTCGGCCCGGCCCCTTCTCGAGGACGACTGAGGAAGCCTCGACGACCGAATGCGTCAAGGAGTGACTTCAAGGAGGACCGGGTTGGTCACGCTCACGCCCTTGGGGCTACTCGCCTGAGGGTTGATGATCGCTCCCTGGAGGGTCCAGGCCGAGAAGATCGGGAACTGCGTGTTGACCGCGCTGTAGAACATGGTCGGCGCACGCTGCGGATCGGGGACGGGCACGCCGAAGTGGTTGCTCACCCCGATCTGAGCGGGCTTGTTGATGTTCGTCCAGACCGAGGTCGGCTGCGCGCCGGCCGAGATCAGGAACGGGAAGCAGGTCTCGCCGAGGCCCGCCGGGAGGGGCGAGATGGAGTCCGATGTCGGCATCCCCGGATTCAGGTGCACGACGAACTTTCCGTTGCCACCGGCCGCGGGCTTGTCGATCTGGAACTGGATGATCGAGTCGTGCGGTCGGCGGACGATCCTCGTCGCCGCGTCGCCGGTGTTGTTGTTGATCTTCAGCACGGAGATCGTGTCGACGCCGAGGCAATCGTCGACCTCGCTGGCCTCGAAGTCGATCCACAGGACGCCGGGCCCGGTCTCACCCGTGGCGCTACCGACGCGGATCCGATACGTCTGACCGGCTTCGCAGAAGAACTCGAGCTCGGCCGCGTCGCCGCACGAGGCGTCGTCGTTGCAGCCGACCAGGGCTCCCGATCCGGGGCAGCCGCCTTCGTAGACCGCCATCATGCTGTCGAACGGCGTGCCGCAGAGGCTCAGCGAAACGCGACCGTTCTCGCTCGCGAAGTACGAGAACCAGACGTCGAACTCGATGGAGCTGCTGCCGCAACATTCGGCGCAACCGCTTTCGGAGGGCCCGTCCGTGCTCGAGTGCTCGGTCGTGAAGACCTTGCTTCCCACGAAGACCTCGTCCGCGTCATCGCAGTCGTCGTTCGCGGGAATCGTGCAGAGCGAACCGCTGTTCGCGAGGCTCGGGCTGCTCCAGTCGTCGCAGACGTTGCGCGCACGCACCTGGTAGGTGTAGTCCTGCCCGGGCTGGGCGGTGAAGTCGTCGTAGCTGGTCGCCGTCTGCCAGCCCGCGAGCGCGAAGCCGTCACGGTAGACGCGGTACTCCGAAGCCATGAGGACCGGGCTCCACGTGATCTCGACGCGGTCGCAGTACGTACCGTCGGTCGCCGAGACGCTCACCGGGGCGGAGACGCCGGGGCAATCGACGCTGATCGGCGCTGCGTCCCAGTAGTGCGTGGCGTTGTTGGTGCTGTCGCCGTCGGTGCCGAGGTCGTAGATCACGCCGAGCCAGTAGTCGCCGGGCGGCGTGTTGGCGGGGATCGTCACATTGACCATGTTGACGTTGACCGAGTCCATCTCGGTGAAGTTCCAGTTGAGCGTCTGCGTGCTGAGAAGGGTATCCCCGACCGACAGGAAGTCGTTCGTCGACAGGTACACGCGGACGGTGTACGTCCCCGAGTCGGTCGCGTTCGTCGCGTTGATCGCCTGGTGACGCAGCAACGTGGTCGAATCTCCCTGCAGGATCGTCGACGGCTCGCACGTCACGTTCAGGGGCTGGACATCGAAGCTGTCGCCACGCGATGCCGGGATGAACGTGTCCCAGACGTAGTCGATCCACGATTCCCAGTGCTTGCAGTAGCGGACGTACGTGGCGCGATCGGAAGTGGAGAGAACGCCGTGGACGTATCGCGATCCGTTCTCGATGTAGTAGAGCCCGCTGCCGCTCATACCTCCCCAGGCGGCGTCGAAGCATCCGCCCGTGGTGACCACGCGGAACTGGTTGTCCGGGCAGCTGTCGATGGAGCCGTTCCACGTGTACATGTCGCGGCCGTTGTGCAGCCCCATGATCTCGCACGCCTGGGCGGGGTAGCTCGCGTTGAAGTAGGTCCGCGACATGGCCGAAGCGCAGTCGCCGCTGTGCGCCCAGCCGAACGACCCGGTCAGCATGCCGACCGCGCGGTTGACTCGCACGACGCCCACGTCGCCATCGAAATCACCGCCCTGCGTCCAGGTGGACCACGACACCCAGCTCTCGCCTTCCGCGAAGCCGTAGGTGTTCATCGTCGTGTCAGGCGGGAGGCTTCCCACGCCGTCCCAACCCGGAAGGACCCAGACGTCGACCGCCCAGCCCCAGGTCTGATCGAAGATGCAGTGTCCGGCCGTGAGCACGGTCTCGGCGTCGACCATGACCCCCGAGCACTGCGAGAATCGGTCGTTGCCCGATCCGTCGATGTAGCGCATGACGAGCTTGCAGTTCATGCGCCAGGGGAAGCTGCCGACGGCCGTCACCTGGCTCAGCGTTCCGAACACGCTGTAGATCTCACCGTCTTCTCCGAGGCCGCCGTCCGTTCCACGGTAGCCGCCCCCCGAGTTCCCTTCTTCCTCGTCGAACGTCGCACGGAAGTCGACCAGCTCTCGCGTTTCGCCGGTGGCGGGGTCGTAGACGACCGGATGTCCCGACTCGGGGAAGCCCGAAAAGTAGCCGTCCGAGCCGTCCGGCAGCGGCATCGGTTCGATCTCATCGAGCGGCGGAAGCGTCCGGGTCGCGGGGCGATCGTCCAGTGCGCCTTCGAACCGCAGTTGCGACGGTCGCTCGATCTCGACCGAGCTGGTTTCCGCCGAGGCTCCTCGCTCCTCGAGCGGTACGACCGGCAAGGTGTCGGTCGCGTCCACCTCGGGGCGACTCCCCTGCGGATTTTCCTCCGATTCATCCGCGCGCAGTTCGAACGCGCCGGCGATGAAGAGCGCCAGCGCGAGCAGGCCGGCGAGCGTCAGCCCTCGAGCCTTCCTTCTGCCGTTGCCCGAGCTTCCAGTCTTGTGCTTCATCCCACATCCTCCGTCCCACGGTCCTCGTTGTGCACGACGGTGCGTGCAGAACTCCTGATGGGTCCACTCGGCGAGTGGCGGCCCGGCTCCGGGCCAAGACGGGGGAAGACGCGACGTCGGGGAAGGGCGACAGTCAGGAAAATCGAAAAACCTGCCCGGCCGTAGGGAGTCCGCCGTGGAGGCGGACGTTACTCCCTACAGACCAGGGGGCTATGGATCGGAGAGTCTCACTCCACGATCACGGCGAGGCCGTTCGTCACGCCGAGTCGACCGGATGGAGAATCGCCGTCGCGGATGAAGCCCTGGAAGAACACTTCCAGGGGGCGCCCGACTCCCTGAGGCCGCGCGAGCACACGCGTCGGGGCGGGTTGCACGGGGTGATCCGAGACTCCGAGGACCGGCTCGAAACCGATTCCGTTCCAGATTCGGAGCGGTCCCGGGCTTCCTCCGAGGACCGGGGTGGCCATGCACGTGGATCCGGCCCGATTCGGGAAGACTTCGACGGTGCGCGCTTCGGGAAGCGACTTCCATGCATAGAGAGCGAACGGTGCGGACTGCCCGGTGCGCGACGGCGGCGGTACGACGGTGATTTCGAGCGGCGCGGATCGATCGATTCGAATCGTGCGTTCGCGTCCTTCGCCGGCGCTGCCATTGGCGAAGAGCACGTCGGTCACCGGTCCGAGGCCGGCGTTGGCTTTCTCGTTGACGTTGCCGCGCCGGCAGTCCAGCTGTTCCGTCGATCGATTCCTCAGGAACTCGACCTGTCTTGCGTTGGCGTCGTACGCGAAGATGTCGACGGTGTCGTCGGCTCCGCCGCGCGTCGCGATCAGTCCTCCGCTGCCCACCTGCAGGATGCTGCCGAACTGCCTGGATTCGTCGAACGTGTAGTCCCCGCCATTGCGACGGACCTGGACGCGTGAGAAGGACGGGGGAGAGACCCAGCTCGTCCCGAGCAAGTCCGCGAGGCCATCGCCGTCGAAATCTTCGAAGGCATAGATCGAGGCGCTCGTGAACGTCGTGAATCCGCGTTCCGTGAAGCCGCCCAGGCCGTCGTTCTGGAAGATCAGGACGGGGGTCCCGCCTGCCGCTCGGCAGCGCACCGCGATGTCGGGATGAGCGTCGGAATCCGCGTGCCCGATGTAGACGACGTTCTCTCGCCGACCCGTCGACACGAAACTTCCCGCCGCGAACGTGCCATCGCCGTTGCCGAGGTAGACCTGGAAGAAGTTGGCGTCCCAGTGCCCGACGACGAGATCGGTATGGGAGTCTCCGTCGATGTCGCCCGTCGCGACCGTCCGAGGGCTTCCGCTCGTCGACAGGCCGATCCTGGATCGAAGGCCGCCGCTCCCGTCACCGAAGACGAGGATCAGGGAACTGCCCGAATCGATGGCGCACGCCAGGTCGGGCGCTCCGTCCTCGTCGAAGTCACCGGACGCGAGGCTCGACAGTCGCCCGCGCTGCCGGATCAAGATCCGACCGCGCTCGATCCAGGTGCCGTCCTCGAACCTTCGCCACACCACGAGATCTCCAGTCGCGCCGTCGAAGAAGACGAGCTCGGGAACCCCATCGCCCGTCATGTCGAGACCGCGGAGACCGTAGGGGACGCCGCCGACGTCGAACGATCGAGGCTCGCCGTACTGGAGCGGCGCGATCGCGGGATGCACGCTGAGCGTGGAGTCGACCACATCCAGCGCCGCCATGTCCGGGAGGCTGTCGCTATCGAAGTCTTCGATCACGAGGGAGTGCGGCCGCACGCCCGGATCGAACCGGCGAGACCCGCCGAATCCGCCCTGCCCGTTTCCGCTGAGTGCTTCGACGGCAAGTCCGATCGCGAGCGCGTCGACGTGGCCGTCTTCGTCGATGTCGGCAAGCTTCGTCCGCACCGGGAGACGCGGTCCGTTGATGGACGCCACGCGAGCGACCGCACCGGACCCGTTGCCGAACAGCGCGAAAAGACCGTCCGGCTCCTGCCGGGCGCCGACGACGTCATCGACCGAGTCGTGATCCACGTCGGCGACCGCGAGCGAGATCGGGCGACCCGATACCGAGTCGTCGGCCGGCAGGATGAAGCCGCCAGTTCCGTCGTTTCGGAAACGGCGAACGCTCTCAGCGATCCCGTCGATCACGAGAAGCCCCGGTGGCGACGTCGAGTCGCTCGTGAATCTCGCCGCGGCGATGGCGATCGGGTTCAAGCCGACGTTCGTCGATCGGGGAAGCGCGAAGCCGCCGCTTCCGTCTCCGCGCAACAGCGAGACGGTCCCGGCGTTGGAATCCGCCGTCAGGACATCGAGCGTTCCGCTGGCGTCGGCATCGACCACGACGATGTCGACGGGACCGGCCCCCGTCGGGAATGCCGTCGGGGATCCGAGGATGCCACCGCCGAGGCCGGGGAGGACGGAAACGGTATTCGAAGCCGTCTGTACCGTCACGACGTCGACGAATCCGTCTCCATCGAGGTCGGCCACGGCCATCGCCGGAGTGGCCGTGCCGCCCGAGGGATACTCGACGCCGGGGAGCACGGCGCCTTGGGGCGTCACGATCCAGATCGCGACACCGGGGGCCGAGGTCGATCCGGCCACGAGGTCCGGGGTTCCGTCGTTGTTGAAGTCGGCGGCGAAGAGATGGTCCGGGTTGTTCGTGGGGACTCCCGTGAAGGTGTCCGCGAAGTTTCCGCGACCGTCGCCGGAGAGAATCCGGAGCTCGCCCGGTCGCAAGATGGCCAGGTCGAGGAAGCCGTCGCCGTTGAAGTCCGCCGAGGCCGCGTCGGAGCACGGGCCGTCAAGAAGGACGCGAGAGGTCTTGAGGTCGATCTCGCCTCGGCCCGAGGCCACCGACGCGATCGAGAGCGACACGACGACCGCAGCCAGGATCCGGGCGATCGAGGACTGCGACGGAGCGGGATCCAACGCGAGCAGCGAGATCATGGCCACCTCGTTTCGTTCGGCGCCTTTCGTCCTCGATTCTTCGTCCATCTTACTCGAACGCGAAAGACCACGAAAGCGAAACCCGGGTCGCGGAGCGTTGGACTCTCTAGAGCTTCGCCTTTCTGGCCGCCGCCGACTTGGCGTTGGTGTCGACGCGCCACCGGAATCCGCCGACATCGCTGAAGAACAGGTAAGGACGATTCTCGTGGATCCACGCGCGAAGCGTCATCGCGTTCTTGGCCGCCTGGCCGCCGACATAACGATCGGCGAGGCGGCGTGCCCGCGGATCGGCGGGATCCTTCTCGAGCATGGCCACGAGGCGATCGAGGAACTCGGGCTTTCGGTTCGACAGCTGGAGGGCGACGAGATCGGCGTCGACCTCGAAGCTGCCGCGGTCGCGGTTCACGAAGTACTCGCGGTTCTCGTCGAAGAACTTCTGCGCGGTGGCGGTGTCGATCCCTTGCGCGTCGAAAAGGTCGGCCGGGAACATCTCCCGGATGTACGTCTCGAATCCCTTGCGCCGATTCTCTTCCATCTCGGGAAGGAGCTCGATGTAGTCGACGAGGTGCTGAAGCGAGTCGCGCGATCGGGCCAGCTTGTTGACCAGGGGCCGGTGACCGTCGAACTGCTTCATGTAGACGATCGCGTTCAGGAACACGTGCTTCGCGCTGTCGTTCATGCGATCCGGCGCGCCGTAGAAACCCCAGAGCATCATG
>CAZQZX010000113.1:0-21288 GCA_964597885.1 uncultured Planctomycetota bacterium | reverse complement strand
GATGTCGCACTCGTCGGGGATCCCGTTGTTGTTGCAGTCCTCCGAGAAGCCGCTCGTAAGATCGCACTCATCGGGGATGCCGTTGCTATTGCAGTCGAGTGACGCACCCGAGGCCAGATCGCAGCTATCGGGGATACCGTTACCGTTGCAGTCGAGGCTGAACCCGCTCGAGATATCGCACTCGTCGGGGATCCCGTTGTTGTTGCAGTCCTGGGAGAAGCCGCTCAAGAGATCGCACTCATCGGGGATCCCATTGCTGTTGCAGTCGAGCGATGCGCCCGAGGCCAGATCGCAGCTATCGGGGATACCGTTGCCGTTGCAGTCGAGGCTGAACCCGCTCGCGATGTCGCACTCGTCCGGGATCCCGTTGCTGTTGCAATCCTCCGAGAAGCCGCTCAAGAGATCGCACTCATCGGGGATCCCATTGCTGTTGCAGTCGAGCGATGCGCCCGCGGCCAGATCGCAGCTATCCGGGATGCCGTTGCCGTTGCAGTCCGTCGAGAAACCGCTCGCGATGTCGCACTCGTCCGGGATCCCGTTGCTGTTGCAGTCGAGGCTGAAGCCGCTCGCGAGGTCGCATTCGTCGGGGATCCCGTTGCTGTTGCAGTCGAGCGACGCGCCCGAAGCCAGATCGCAGCTATCCGGGACGCCGTTACTGTTGCAGTCCTCCGCGAAACCGCTCGCGATGTCGCAATCGTCCGGGATGCCGTTTTGGTTGCAGTCCTCCGCGAAGCCACTCGCGATGTCGCAATCGTCGGGAATGCCGTTTTGGTTGCAGTCCTCCGCGAAACCGCTCGCGATGTCGCAATCGTCCGGGATGCCGTTTTGGTTGCAGTCCTCCGCGAAGCCGCTCGCGATGTCGCACTCGTCAGGGATGCCGTTCTGATTGCAGTCTTCGCTCGTTCCGTCCTGGATGTCGAGCGCGTCGTCCACGCCGTTGTTGTTGCAGTCCGTGATGTCTTCGCAGACGAGATCGGTGACCCGGAAGTCATCGATGGCCGCTTCGACGATCGATCCCGAACCCTCGTCGGCCGCGACGAAACGCATCTGGACCTGGGACGTCGCCGTGACGAAATCCGTCACGCGGAACTGGTGCTGGAACCAGCCGCCGCTCGCCTCGGGACCGGTCGGGCCGACCACCTCGACGTTCGTCCAGGTGCTGCCGCCGTTGTTCGAGATGTCGATCGTGAGCACGTCGGTGCCGGCGGCGGCGCCTTCGTCGTTCGAGAACCAGCGCCAGTAGCGAATGACGGGATCATCCGCCGAGGACAGATCGAGCACCGGGGTGAACAGCGTCGTCTTGCCGCTGTCGACATCGTTCTCGCCGATACTTCCGCCGACGGACCCCTGACCGGTCACGTAGCAGTCGGTTCCGCCCGGATCGGTGTGATCGTCCTCGGGCTGGGCCGCGGTTCCGATCGGATCGACCCGGGTCCAGATGCCGGTGGACGCGTTGTCGTCTCCCGCGCCGACGGACCAGCCGAGGCTCGTCTCCAGGTCGTCATCGAACTGGGTCACGAGCTCGGTCGCCGAGCTCGCGCTGTACGTATCCGTGGGAGCCGTCGCCGGCAGGTACCGCGTGATCGAGTCGTCGCCCTGCGCGCTGATGTACCAGTTCACCGTGTTGCGACAGGTCGTCGGGCCGAACGGCGCATCCCACAGATCGCCGGACGTGTTCACGAGGTCGACGGTGACGAGGCCCGAACCGTCGTCGTAATGCAGCTTGGCCGTCCCGGGAACCAACAGGCCGCCGAGCTCCTCGATGCGCACGACGACGGAGTCCCCCGCCGGGTCGAGCAGCTCGGGCGGGGCCGACGGCAGCGACAGCTGAATCGACGGATCGCCGACGCGCCACACGAAGAGGCCCTTCTCGAGGTCGCTTCCGATCACGTTCCCGCTCGGGAAGAACGGGAAGCAGCTCCACAGTCCGTTGAAGCTCGCGCTGTCGTTCTCGGGGTAGGTATCGAAGTACGCCACCTCGACCGGGTTCAGCGGATCGACGGTGTCGAAGATGCGAAGACCGCTACGGTAGTTCGCCTCGTAGATCAGGCCGTCGCGGATGTAGAGGTTGTGGTCGATCGCCGAGCTTCCGTTCGAGAACGAGCCCTCGTACGTCACGTTGTCGAGATCCGAGATATCGAAGATCCGCGTCGTCGTCACCGAGACGGTGTCCCCCTCGTCAAGCTCGTCTCCGTGGTACAGGTAGCCGGTGTCGAGATCGACCCAGAGCTGGTGCGAGTAGGCGCGCGACGGATAGGCCGTCTGCGACCGGACGAACATGTTCTGCTTGTCGGTGACGTCGACGACGGTCACACCCGTATCCGTGCCTCCGCCGTTGAGGCCCGCGGCGCAGAACGCGATCTGCCGACCGGCGTAAGGACCGGACGTGTACGTCACGATCTGTGCATCGTGCACGTAGCGATCGGACCACGCCGCGACGAAGGTCGGGCTGGAAGGACTCGAAAGGTCGTAGATCCGCAGACCGTTGCTCCCACCGCCGCACCGATAGAGGTAGCCGCTCGTCGTATCGATCGCGACGTTGTGTGTCTCGCTGCTGCCGTCGACGTTGCCGACAAACGTGACGGTACCGCTATCGATGTTCGAGAGATCGAAGACCTGGATCCCGCCGCCGCCTTCGCTGACGGAATAGGCGTGATCCTGATAGACCTTCACGTCGCGCCAGAGGCTGTTCGGCCCGGCCTGGTTCGAGACGATCACGGGATTCCCCGGATCGGTGATGTCGACGAAGCCCGTCCCGTCCGAGTGCCCGAAGAGGGCGTACTCGCGCCCGGACGGCGACGTGTATCCCCAGCAGTCGTTTCCGGTCGATGCGCCGAAGTCGCCGAGCGGAATCCACGAGAGCAGCTGAACGCCGCTCGCGGGGAAGCCGACCGAGAGCGGCGTCGGGTTCGAGCCGCCGCTGCGATAGCCCGGGCCGGCATACGGAGCCTGACGATCGAGGATCTTCGGGTCGTCGTGGGCGCGGGTTCGAAGAGTCGTCGCGAGGACGAGCATCAGCATCGCGAAGCAGACGAGGAGCGTCGGCCGCGTCAGCGCGGTTGGTGGCATGAACTTCCTCCGGCAGGGGGGATGAACATCGGGTGTCGAGCTGTGGGTGTTTCCGGGCGATCCCTCTGATCGTGGGTGGATTCTACCCGGAAACACGGCACCTGCCAAGATGCGCAAACCCGAATCTGACCGAAACTTACCGACGCCCAAACCCTTCGGGGAAGCCCTCTTCGGTGAAACACCCATTTCGGTTCCGACCCCCTCCGAGCCCCTTGAACGCCGGGTCCGGGCGTCATATCCCCGTAGGAAAGGAAGAGGTGGAGTGAGGCACGCCGGGCAAGCGTATCTCGAATTCAGAAAAGGCCAAGCATGGGCGTACATCGATCACGAATCGAACATCTCAAACGCAAGCTCGGCGACGGCGATTGGGTCATGGCCGAGGACCTGGCGAGCGAGCTCAGCGTCTCGCGGCGAACGATTCGCCGGTACATGCGCGAGCTCGAAGACATCGACGGAGCTGCGATCGAGCGCAGCCGGCAGGGCTACCGACTCGCCGGCGCACCCTCCAGCAGCTTCGCACGCGGCCCTGGAGACCTCGTCGCGTTCTGCGCCATGTCCCTTTCGCTGAAGCCGTTCTCGAATACCGTCTTCGGCAGCCAGCTCCAGGAGCTCGCCCGGCGGATGCGCAACGATCTGAGCGAGACGCTGCGCGCTTCGAGTGGCGACGCGGGCGACTACCTTCGTTTCCTCGCGCCGCCTCCGGCGGGAGCGGCCTTGCGGCACGTCGATCGGCTGCTCGACTGCGCGATGCGACGGATCGCGATCTCGGTCGACTACCAGAACGGCTCGACGTCCGAGGACATGAACGCGAAGCTCGAGCCCCACGCCGTCGTGAGCCGCGCCGACGGATGGTTCCTGATCGCCAAGGGCATGCGCGGCTTCCGCGCGCTCGCCGTGTCGAAGATCCTCTCGGTCCGCTGTCTCGACGTGAGCTTCCAGCGCGACCCGTCCTTCGATCTCGAACGGATCAGCTAGCGCGCCTCGGGAGCAGCGAAGAGCTGGGACGCGAGATTCCCGTCCCACTCGAACGACTCGCAGATCTCGGCCTGACGCACGCGGCCCGTCGCGGTGTCGTGAAGCTCTTCGACGAGCTGTACCAGGAGAAGGGTCTCGACGTCGACGAACAGACGGATCACCTTGAGGCTCGTGGCGCTGCCTCCCGAGGGGTAGCGCCACTCGAAGCCCGTGACCCGCCGCCCTTCGACCTCGGACTCGCCGAGTCGCTTCGTATCGGCATCCTTCGAGCGGGCGAGAAGCCTCGAGACCCAGACCGCCGGAGAGACCTCGGTCGCCATGCGCTCGCGCTCGCCCGGCTTCATGGCCTTGCGCTTCACGCGGCCGTCCGAGTGAAACAGCGTCAGCCACGCCTCATCCTCGAGCGACAGGATCTCGGTGGTGAAGGACTCGCCACGCCAGAAGGATTCGTCGCGCAGACCGTACTTCGCCGACATGAACGTCCGCCCTCGGGATTCGCTGCGCACCTCGCCGTCCTCCTTGTAGACGACGACGCGCGTGCGAAACACGACGTCCTGCACCTCGGCTGCGCGCGCCCGCACGCCCTCGATCGTCACCGCCGCCGCATCGCCCCACGGACTGCCGACCCAGACCAGGAACGCGAGTCCGGCCGCGAGCCCGAGCCAGGCCACCCGACGAGGGCTCCGGCGCGCCGCACGCCCTGAGGGCCGTCGTTCGGCTTCGAGGAGGAAGCGATCGCGTCCCTCCCTGTGCGCCTGCTGCCTCGAGTCCCGCATCGACGCGAGCTCGGCCATCGGTTCGGGCGTTCTCGGGATGGGCGGTTCGTGATTCGTCATGGCGACCTCCTGCAACGTCCCTCGCGCACGGCTAGAGACGACCTCGTTCCCTCGCGCTCGAGCTGCGCCCTCATCCGCTGACGCGCTCGATCGAGAACCGCGTACACGGTGCGTAGCGGCAGCTCCAGCAGCTCGGCGACACGGCCCGCCGACTCCCCTTCGATGTGGAACAGCTGGACGGCGACTCGCTCCCGCTCTTCGAGCCCGTCGATCGCCGCACGCAGCCGCGCGAGCGCCTCGCGCTCGACCACATCCGGGGCCTCCGGGGCCGCGGGAGCCTCGTCGCCTTCGGGAGCGCCGGGTCTCGGGGCGCGATCGCGTCGGCGTCGATGATCGACGGCCTTGCGTCGGGCGATCCCGGAGATCCAGGCCCCGAACCGAGCCGGATCCCGCAGACCGGACAGGCCCTCGAGGACGACGAGGAAAACCTCGTGGCAGATGTCGAGGGCTCCCGCCGGATCGCCGGATCGATCGAGAGCGATCGTTCGGACGTAGGGTGCGTAGAGATCGTAGAGCTCACGGAGCGCCTCTCGATCTCCGTCTCTCGCTCGAACGATCACCTCGACCCGATCCGGGCTCATCCGTGTCTCCTGCTCGCTGGTCCGCTTGGAACGTCGCGGGAGCGGCTCGATTTTGCAGGACAAACCGGAGAAAAAAAAGCCTCCGAGGACCATGGCCCCCGGAGGCTCGTGTGAATCACAGACTGTGACGACGCGGCAGCGCTACAGGTTGCGCACGTCGAACTGCACCGTCCAATCCTGCCCCAGAAGCGCCGGGACATTCGACCACAGGTCGATCCCGAACTCCGGCCCGTACGGAACCGGAAGCTGGTCGACACCGAGGGTGATGTCGATTCCGTTCGACGTCTGGATCGGATCCTCCGGGAAGATCGTCGGGTTGCTCAGGTACACCTGCGCGTAGACGTGCCGACCGAGAAGCGACGGACGATTCGGGATGCGGATCGTCGGAATGTCGTCCTCGAGCACCGCCAGGTTCAGCTTGATCTTCTTGACCAGCTGGATGTCCTGGTCGGGCGGCGACAGCGGCGTGTCGTCCTTCTTCTTGCCGACCCAGAGGAAGCACTCGGCCCAGAGGACCTCGATCTCCTGCTCGAGCAGGTTGCCCGAGCAATCCTCGGCGGTCGCGAGGATGAAGTCCTCACCGACGTCGCCCTGCGTGTAGATGAACTTCGCCTTGCCGTTCGCGTTCGTCGGGAACGTGCCGCCCCCGGTGCTGACGCTGCCCGGCAGGAACTCGAAGGTGACGTCACGGCCTTCGACCGGCTCGCCGCTCGCCGTCGTCACGATGGCGACCACCTTCACCTCCATACCGACCGTCGGCATGGGCGGATCGGCCGAGATCGTCATCATCTCGGCCGGGCAGGTCCAATCGCGCTCGACGACGTTCGACACCACCTGGTCGCCGAGGCAATCCGAGATGGTGGCGCGAATCGTATCGAGGCCCTCGTTCTCACCGGTGTAGGTGAAGCTGGCCTGGCCGTTCGCATCCGTCTTCGACGTTCCCATGGCGTCGTTCGCGCTGCCTGCGAGCGTCTCGAACATCACGTCGCGGCCCTGGACGGGCTGTCCGTCTTCGTCCGTGACCGTCGCGGTGACGGTGTGCTCGGTGTCGACCGGTCCTTCGCTGGACTCGGGCGCGAGCGTCACGTTCTCGATCGGGCAGGTCCACACGCGCTCGACGACGTTCGACTGGACGACCGTCATCGAACAATCCGAGAACGAGGCCTGGATCATGTCGAGACCGGTGTTCTCGCCGGTGTAGCTGAACGTGGCGACGCCGTTGGCGTCCGTGGTCGCGTTGCCGGAAGCGTCGTTGGCGCTACCCGGCAGCGTCATGAACTCGACGGTGCGACCCTCGAGCGGATCGCCCGTGTCGGTGCGCGTCACCGTCGCGGTGACGGTGTGCTCGGTACCGATCGGGCCTTCGCTCGTCTGCGGCTCCAGGGTGATGCCCTCGGGCGGGCACTCCCACTCGCGCTCGACGACGTTCGACTCGACCGAGGCGCCGGCGCAGTCCGCGACGGTCGCCATCAGGAAATCGGTGCCGAGGTTCTCGGCGATATAGCTGAACGTGGCCTGACCGCTGGCGTCCGTCGTGTCGGAGCCCATCGCGCTGTTCGCGCTGCCCCCGAGCGTCATGAAGTTGACGAGTCGGCCGGCGATCGGGTTGCTGTCGACATCGAGGAGCGTCGCGACGATCGTGTGCTCGGTGCCGATCGGACCCGAGCTGATCTGCGGCGCGAGCGTCAGCGATTCGAACGGGCAGTTCCATTCGCGGATCACGTTGTTCGACTTGACCGTGCCGCCGGTGCAGCCGGTGAAGCTCGCCTCGATCGTGTCCGTGCCCGGGTTCTCGCCGACGTAGCTGAAGCTCGCCTGGCCGTTCGCATCGGTGACATCCGATCCGGACGCCGTGTTGGCGCTGCCCGACACCGTCGCGAAGTTCACGGTCACGCCGACGAGCGGGGCTCCCGAATCCGTTCGCGTCAGGGTCGCCACGACGGTGTGCGTCTCGCCGATCTCACCCGAGCTGGTCGCCGGAGCGAGGACGATCTCTTCCGGCGGGCACTCCCACTCGCGCATCACGTGGTTCGACTTCACGGTCTCGTGCGTGCACGAGTCCTCCACGGTGGCGAGGATGCTGTCGGTTCCAAGGTTGAAGCCGATGTACGAGAACGTCGCTTCGCCGTTGGCGTCGGTGACCGAGCTGCCGGACGCGTCGTTGGCGCTGCCGCCGAGCGTCTGGAAGTCGACCGTCACGCCCTCGACAGGCACGCCGTCTTCGAGCAGCGTCGCGGTGACGGTGTGCTCGGTGCCGATCGGGCCGCTGCTCGTCTCGGGCGCGAGCGTCAGCGTGAGCTCCGGGCAGACCCAGGTCTGGTCCACCGTCGCGTCGATCATGTCGCCGTCGCAGTTGACGGCCCAGACCGCGATCCAATCCTCACCTTCGTTCTCGCCGATGTAGCAGAACGTCGCCTGACCGTTCTCGTCCGTCGTCGCGGTGCCGGAAGCCGTGTTGGCGCTACCGTCCGTCGTCTCGAACGTCAGCTCGCGTCCTTCGATCGGGTCGCCGTCGACGGTCTCGAGCGTCGCGGTGACGCAGTGCTCGTCGCCGACGGTGCCGCTCGAGCCGTTCGGATCGAGCGTGATGACCTCTTCGATGCAGGGGATCCAGTGGACGTGCGACTCGCAGTACGTCAGGAGATCGTCGCGAACGCATCCGACGTTGCGGACCTTCGCGTCGATGATGTCTTCGCCTTCGACCTGGCTGGTGTAGGTAAAGAAGGCCTGACCGTTCGCGTCGGTATCGCTGCGGCCGAAGACGTCGTTCACGCTGCCCTGGAAGTCGTAAAAGGTGACCTCGATGCCTTCCATCAGCTCGCCGGCGCCGTCCCACACGGTAGCCACCAGCGTCACGTCCTCACCGACACGCGCCGTGACTTCGGCCGGCTCGATGTGGATCAGGCCGACGCAGTCGCAGTCGTTCGAAGACGCGCGCGCCGTCGCCGTGTGTCCGTTGACGTGCCAGGTGAGCGGGGTTCCGTCCCAGGTGATCACCGCCGCGAGCGGGGTGATCCGGCCCATCGACTGGAAGATCGTCGTCTGGCCGCGATCATCGGGGCCGGGAGAGAAGCGGTTGTCCGGACCGATCGGGATGACGACGGGCTCTCCTTCGGTGTTCCACACCTGGAAGTGCGCCGTGTAGGTGCCGTCTCCGTTGTCCTTCACGCACGCGAGCTCCGGCCATACATCCGCCGACGCCGCCGCGCTCGCCATCATCACGCACAAGAACGCCGTGAGCGTCCTCGCCATCCAAAGCCGCATCATGCCTTCGACCTCCTCCATGGGCTCCGGCACCAAGGCACGGAGCACGATCACAAACCCGAGATGATGGGAGGGCAGGAAGGAATGCTGCGATGCAAGATCCTGGTGAAAACTCGGTCGAGCCCCGGCGTCGACGTCGCCCGGCAAGGAACGTCTGCGCCTCGGGACCCGAGGATCCTTCCAGATAAACCCCGTCCATTTTCAGGCGCCATTCAACCGGATTTGTTTCCCGAGCACAACCCGCCTGGACACGGGAATCCGAGGGAAGGGCTTGCAGGGCACGGAGAAGCAGCCGCCCGGGTCAAATCAGGGAAAAATACGGGAGCCTGCTCGGCGAGGGTGCGGTCCGGCGGACGGCGGCACACGGAGCCCGGGCAGAGTCCCGCGCGGGCTCGCTGCGGACGACCTAGAAGTACGTCCCGGTGACGACGATGTAGATGAGCAGGACGAAGACGACGACCGGGCACACGAAGCGAACGAGCACGCTCCACGCGCCGGCGAGCGGCATCTTGTGCCCGCTGGCCTCGAGCGACTCGAGCGCCTTCGGGATGCCCCACTTCCAACCGACGAACACGCACGTGAGGATCGCGCCGATGCTCAGCGAGTAGTTGCCCCACACGTTGTTGTTCAGCGTCAGGAAGTCCCACGCGCCGAACAGCCCGTTCGGTCCGAAGGCCGCGACGGCCCCGTTCGCGAGCGCCGAGGGCACCGCGAGCAGGAAGCAGACGAAGCCGAGAACCCACGCGGCCTTGTCGCGCGACCAGCCCTTCTCGTCGACGAAGTACGCCACGATCACCTCGAGCAGCGAGATCGTCGACGTGAGCGCCGCAATGGCGAGCAGCGCGTAGAACGCGATCGCGCAGATGTTCCCCGCGGGCATGGCATCGAAGATCGTCGGCAGCACGACGAAGACCAGGCCCGGCCCGGCCGTCGGCTCACCGCCGGTGGCGAACATCGCCGGGAAGATGATGAGACCGGCCAGGATCGCGATGAAGGTATCGAAGAAGGCGACCGACGTTCCCGCCACCGCCATGTTCTCGCTTTTCGGAAGGTACGACCCGTACGTGATCATCGCGCCCATGCCGAGGCTCAGACTGAAGAGCGCCTGGCCGAGGGCCGCCATGATGACCCCGGGCGACAGCTTCGAGAAGTCGGGCTTGAACAGGTAGTCGATGCCCGCACCGGCTCCGGGAAGCGTCATCGACCGGATGGCCAGCGCGATCAGGAGGAGCAGCAGCAGCGGCATCAGCACCTTCGTGACGCGCTCGATTCCGGCGGATACGCCACCGCGCACGACGAGGATCGTGAGCAGCAGGAAGACCGCGGCGAGCGCCGGAGCCCAGACGGGATCCGAGATCAGGTTGGTGAGGATGGCCCCGCTCTGCTCCGCATCGATGCCGGACAGCTCGCCGGTCACCGCCTTGAAGAAGTAGCTGAGCGTCCATCCTGCGACGACGCTGTAGAACGCGAGGATGCCGAATCCGGTGAGCACGCCGAGACCGCCGAGGATCGGCCACGCCGAGCCCGGAACGATCTTCTTGAAGGCGCCCACAGCGCTCCGCTCGGCGCTCCGCCCGATCGCGAGCTCGGACAGCATCACCGGCAGGCCGATGACGAGCACGAAGATCAGGTAGATGAGGACGAACGCCCCGCCGCCGGACTCACCCGCGGTGTAGGGGAAACGCCAGATATTGCCGAGACCGATGGCCGATCCCGCCGCGGCGAAAATGAAGCCGAGCTTACCGCTCCACTGACCGCGATCCACCGAGGGTACCGACATGCGCACTCCTGCTCGATCTCACGGATTGGATGTTCCGGACTCACCGGGAGCGCGGCATCGCCCTTCGCCGCGGTCCGGTATCGAGGGCTGCACTTTACTACGCGAGTGCGCAAAACGCGACCGGCCGGTTGGTGAGATTCGTGCCGGTGCGCCTACCAGAAGGGGATCGGGAACGAGAACAGGACGTCGGCCCCGCCGGAGTCGTTCGTGTTCCGGAGCTCGTGCTTGGCGTACTGCCGCCGATACGCACCGACCGTGGTGTACCCGTCACCGTCCCAGTCCCCCGCGACGGGCGAGCACCCCGGATCCCCGAACACGAACTCGGCGACGGGCGGGCCCGCGGCGTTCGTATCGGTCAGCCGGAACGTGTGGGTGACGGGATCGAACGTGCCGACCGTGTCGACACCGTTTCCGTCCCAGTCGCCCGCGAGCGGTTCACGCTCGCCGGCATCGAACTTGAACGTGACGTCGGCCGCACCGCCCGCGTGCAGATCCCGCAGGAAGAACTTCGACGTCGACTGCACGTAGAGCCCGACGGTGTCCATCCCGTCGCCGTTCCAGTCGCCGGTCACGGGAATGCTGTTGGCCGCGCCGTAGCGGAAGTTCTCGTCCGGCTCGCCTGCGGACAGGAGGTTCCGCAGGCGGAAGCGGCGGTCGGCCGGTTCGTAGGTGCCGATCGTGTCCTTGCCGTCCGAATTCCAGTCGCCGACCAGCGGCACGCGATTCGGCGCGTCGAACGTGAAGAGCACATCCTCGAGCCCGGACGAGTTCTCGTTGCGGATGAGGAAACGCGCCGTCGCCGGATCGTACGCACCGACCGTGACCTCACCGTCTCCGTTCCAGTCGCCGTAGAGCGGGATCCATTCGTTGGTCGAGAACTCGAAGTCGTACTGAGGCGCGCCGTCGCACTGGCAATCACGAAGCTCGAAGGCATGCTCCTCGGGGCGATAGATGCCGACGGTGTCCTTGCGGTTTCCGTTCCAGTCCCCGATCACGACCACGGTGTGCTTGAGGCCGTACTTGAAGTCCTTGAACGGCGCTCCCGGCGCGTGGTCGGCGGCCAAGTAGAAGTTTCGCGTCTCGGTGCGATGGTGTCCGACGGTGTCGATCCCGTTCTTGTTCCAGTCACCGGCGATGGCGCGCCTCCCACTGCCACCCCACTTGAACGTGTGATCGGCATCGCCGCCCGCATGCTCATTGCGCAGGAACCACTCGCGCGTCTCGGGATCGTGTGCGCCAACGGTGTCGATCCCGTCACCGTCCCAATCGCCCGCGATGACCTGCAGCCGCCGGGGGCCGAACTGGAAGTTGTGATCGGGCGAGCCTTCGGAGAGCTCGTTGCGAAGGCGGAAACGCTTGCCCTGAGCGGTGTACGTACCGATCGAATCCTTGCCGTCGCCGTCCCAGTCCCCCGCGATGGGGTAATCGCCGGCGCGCCCGAACTCGAACGCGAAGTCCGCCGGCCCGGTTCCGTTCGCGTTGCGGAAGTAGAAGATCGACGTCGACGTCTCGTACAGCGCGATGGTATCGATCCCGTCGCCATCCCAGTCCCCCGTGATCGGAATCGTCTCGGGCTGGAACCCGAACGACACGTCGGTGACCGTGCTGTCCGCCTCGACCTCTTCCAGGAACGATTCCATCGCGGTCGTGAATCGCGCGCCCGGGAGGCTCTCTACGGGGATGCTCACCGTGATGTCGGCCACGTCCTCGAAGTCCACCGGGATCTCGATGGCGTAGGATCCGTCCCCCGCGGATGTCGCGCCGTACTCCCGCGGACTCGAGCCGGCGACCACGGCCACGGCCGTCACGGGGATCCCGCCCATGCCGTCGACCGAGCCCACGCTCAGGGCGTCGCCGTCGAGGTCGGCGAACACGCGCCCCTCGATCCGAATCGAGTACTCGAGCTCTTCGAACCCGAAGTTGCGCCCGTAGAACTGCTCGGACGGCTCGACGTCCGAGACCGTGAGCGTCAGCGGCGTTGTCGGGCTCATTCCGGGAACGTCGCCGGCGTCGATCGAGATCACGACGTCCGCGGTCTGACCCGGATCCAGATCGATCGCCACCTCGTACTTCCCGTTCCCGTTCGTGATCGTGTCGTGTGCGATCGTGCCCTGGCCCTCGATCGTGACGTCGATCGACACCGGCACGTCGGCCAGGTTCGGCTCGCCCGAATCACGATTTCCGTTTCCGTTCTCGTCGACGAACGCCTTGCCGCGGATCTTCGCAGGCCCCGGGATCAGGCCGAAGTGTTGCGCCGAGACGGTCTCGGTCGGCTCGAGCCCTTCGACGACGCGCGTCGCGGGCGACGTCGGCACCCAGGCACCGAGCGTCGAGGACTTGAGCGAGAGCGTGCACGTGGCGGTCTCGAGCCCGGGGACGTCGACGAAGAAGCCGTGCTGACCGGACTCGACCGAGACGAAGCTCTGCGAGTCGCTGCCTCCGCCGCTGAAGTCGACCTCGAGATCGACCCCGATTCCGGCGATGCCCGGCTCTTCCGGGTCCTTGATCCCGTCTGCGTTCAGATCGTGGAAGACGCGACCGGCGATCAGCGCCGGAAGCGGAAACAGCACCGGCTGCATCACACCCTGAGCGGGAACGTGGTCCTCGGCGATCTCCCAGTCGTCGAGCGAGCCCTGGAATCCGAGGACCCCGATCGTGATCGGAAGCTCACGTGGATCGTAGGGAAGCCCGGGAAGCCCCGAGAAGTTCGGGATCGTGAACTCGAGGTCCGGCCCGAGAACGCTCGGGTTCGTCGTGGTGCCGGACTGCGCGACCAGCGGCGGCCCGAACGAGCAGAACGGAATCTCGAGGAGCCCCTGGAACCGGTACGTCCCGAACGTCGTGATATCGAAGAAGCAGTTCACGCCGGCCACGGCATCGCCGTCACCGTCGTTGTCGGTATCGAGGACCAGTCCGAAGCTCTCGGTGTTGCGGAAGTCGGCCCAGTCGGTGCCGCCCTCCTCGTCGAGCTCCGGGCTCGTGCCGTTCGGATCGCCGTCGTTGTCGGAGTCGCCGGCGATGGTGTACGTGTTCAGCGCGACGTAGAGGATGTCCGTGTCGCGGTCGTAGTACAGACGGATATCCTCGATGTCGTAGCCGGTGGGGGGAGTGAACGGGGGCGAGGGAATCGCGACGTCCTGGCCGCCCGGATCGGCGATGACGATGACGCCGTCATCGGCCGGGTCGAAGTCCACGGTCGCGTCGCCGGTGAAGGTCGGTGGGCCCGCGAACGCCGGAATCGGGAGCGCGAGAATCGCGATCGCAACGACTGCGGCAACGGACCGCAAAATGCCGGCGCACGAGCGCCCAGGGCGCCCGGCGGCGAGAGACCCCATGACCTCCTCCTCCTTACTCTTCTGCGGAAGGATCCGCGTGTCAGCTTCGGAACGTGCGGACGCACGGGAAGCGGTGAATCGAGGTTGGTGGGGATGGGGGGAGGTGGCCGGTGCCTCGGAGAAAGGCCCGGAGGGACGCCAGAATGGCCGTCCACGGAGTGCCCCTTCATCTACACCGAGCAAGTATATCCGGCAATCCCAACGAAGCAAACGACTTCCGAGCGCGGGAAGTGCTTCAGCCGGGGCCCGTTCGCGGCCGATCTCAACGGATAGGCCCGGCCCGCGCCGCCACGGTGCAGGAGATCCCCGGGACAAGGAGACCCTCGATGACGAATCGCGTCGGCTCGGTGGCCGATCTGGAGCGCGTCCTGCTGCGGGAGCGAACGTGGCGCTATCTGCGCTACATGCACCTGCGGGAGGCGTTCGAGCTCACGGAAGGCGTGCGCACGGTCCTGTGCGTCGGCGCCGGCAAGGCCTACGCCGAGCTCGCCCTCGCCCTCGAGTATCCGGACGTCGAGTTCCGGATCACCGACATCGAGTCCGAGCGAACCCCGAACTACCAGGTCGCCGAGGGCATCGCGAAGAAGCTCGAGCTTCCGAACATCTCGTTCGGCGTCCTCGACATCTTCCAGCCGCCGAGCGGCACGTGGGATCTCGTCACGTCGATCGAAACGCTCGAGCACCTCGAGGACGACGCGACGGCCGCCCACAACATGCTCGCCCTCTCCGACCGCTACGTCTTCGCCCTGGTACCCTTCGCCCACAAGGCCGCCAACGCCAACCCGAGGCTCCGCGAGAAAGTCTGGCGCAATCAGGAGCACTTCCGCGTCGGCTACGACGAGGAGGAGCTCGCGGCGCTCTTCCCCCGCACCGTCGAGATGCGTGGCTGCTACTTCGAAGAAGGCCAGGAGCTACGACGCGACCTGATGGCGCTCGAGAACGACCAGATCGACGCGCGCGCCGAGGAGCTACTCCAGCGCGCGCGGGGCGACATCCGCTACGAGATCCCGCGCGCCCTCCCCGAAGCTCTCGGGATCTGGACGCTCGCCCGCGCCCACGCCTGAGCCGACACCCGCTCACGACCGGTCCCCGCTCACCAGAAGAGCCCCCCTCTCCCTCGCGCACATCGTCCCCCCTTCCTTCTGTCCTCGATTTCTGGTAGATCGAACCAGGGTGCTTCGGTCCTTGTAGGCCGCACCGCACGTCCAACGGAGTACGTCACTCAGACAATGGGGGGTGGACATGCAGAACTCATCGCTTCGCATCCGTTTGGTCGCCGGCCTCGCGCTGGCCTTCACGCTGCTCGCTTCGGTCGGCACCGCTCGCGCCGCCGACTACGACGGCAACGCCTGGACAACGACCGGGAAGCTCAAGTTCCAGGTCAAGAAAGTCGGCAAGAACCAGGGCGAGGTCACGGCCACCGTCAGCTTCACGCCGACCAACTTCGAGATCCGCGGTGACGACGGCAACGTGCTGCTCACCGGCTCGTACATCGCCGACCCGAAGGGCAAAGCCGTTCTCACGCCGTTTCCCGCTTCGCTCGATTCGTTCCTGAACAACGGCATCCAGGAAGTCCTGAGCGCGTCGGGATATCAGGGCAACGTCCAGAACATCGCGATCAGCAAGAACAGCCTGACCGGCAAGTGCAAAGGAAGCTCGAAGGGCATCCAGCTTTCGCTGAAGATGTCGATCAAGGCGGACGCGGCACTCGATATCTCGTCCCCCGAGTCCATGGCACTCGACGCCGGCGTCTCGGTCAGCATCACGCTCAAGGGAACGATCCCGCCGGATATCAGCGGCACGCGCTGGGTGGGCGGCGGCAAGTCGAAGATCTCGATCAAGCGATTCGGGAGCGCCGGCGGCGCAGGCACGCTCGACCTCACGTTCGGACCGGCCCCGGGCGTGCCCGCGGGACAGTTCTCGATGCTCTCGGTGGAGGACGGCATCCGCATCGTAGGGCCCTTCACGCAGTCGGGAACGACGGTGGACATGAGCGGCTTCGCGGGCGAGTTCGCGGCGTTCATCGAGTTCGTGGTCGAGGCCGAGACCGGTTTCGACGTCGACGTCACCGTCACGTCGGAGAAGACGACGTTCAAGTACAAGCCCGGCGTGTCCGGCAAGCTCTCGAGCAAGATCAAGTACTTCATCGACTCGGACGACACGAGCGAGACGCTCACCGCCAACGTCAGCATCAGCGGCAAGAAGCTGCTCGCGCAGTAGTCGTCGGGTTTCCGTTTCTTCCATGAGCGCCACGCGATCATCGCCGTCTTCATCCGGAGGTAGTGCCTGGCCCTGGGCCGCGGCCTTCGTAGCCTTCGTGGGGATCGCGGCGCTCGTGCTGACGCTGCAGGCTCGCCGTGGGGGAGTCGACGTTCCGCCGGCTCCCCCTTCCGCGAGCGACCGCGATGGCGACGATCGCGCCAAGCGCCCGACGGATCCGACTCCCGAGGACGCGCCGCCGGCGTGGCAGGCTCCGCCCGAGCGACGCGAGCCGAAGCCGAGCCGACCGGCGGTCGAGGCCGAGGAAGACGTTCGGTCCGACGGCCCGGCGCTCGTACGGGGCCGGCTCCTCGATTCGAAGGGAGCCGGGGTCCAGGGCATCGACATCGATCTGTGGGATGCCGAGGGCGACTTCGAAGACTCGGTCGAGACGGACGCCGACGGACGCTTCGAGTTCGAGTCCGATGACACGCTCGATGCGGGCTTTACCGTGTGCGTGGATGCTTCCGGCGGCGAGGAAGTCGACGGCGAGCCCGCCGGCTTCACGCAGTACACGCATGGCGAAGACCTCGTGCCGGGGGACGATCCTGTCGAGTGCACGCTTCGGTTCCTCCCCGCCGCGCGCGTCGCGGGCTTCGTCTTGGAGGCGGAAACGCGCACCCCGATCGCCGGCGCCGACATCGAGATCGTGTCCGGCCTCGCGGCGTGGGACGGCGACTATGTCGACACCCGTTCGAGCGACGACGGGAGCTACGAGATCGCGATCACCGACTTCCCTTCCGACACCGTGTTCGTGAGCGTCGTCGACGACGACGATCGCGTGCTGTTCCTCGGCCCGCGCAGCTTCGCACCGGGCAAGACGCACTCGCTCGACCTGCTGCTACGCTCGCCATGGACGATCTCGGGAATGGTCCGCGACCGCGCCACCGGCGATGCGATCGAGGATGCGGAGGTCTCGTGGCTCGCGCACGCTTCGATGCACGACCAAGAGGGCGACACCGAGGCCACGGATTCCTACGGCGAGTGGGAGCTCGAAGAGGTTCCGCCGAGCCGACGCGGAGTGGTGCTCGCGGTGCGCGCCAAGGGGTACAGTCCCACGGTCGTCCGCGTCGAGGATCCCGACCCGGCGGTGATCATCGACCTCGACACGATGACGCGAGCCGCCGGCATGGTCACCGCGGGAGACAACCGGACTCCGATCGCGGCCGCGCGCGTGACGTTCATCCTGCGGCATCCGGACGGCAATCGGACCGACGTCACCGAGAGCGATCTCACGAACGGGGTCGGGAGATTCGACCTCGCACTCGACGAGGTCCCCGTTCAGGCGTGCGACGTCGTCGTGGAGATCAACGGACAGGTCGTGCTCGAAGGCCCTCTCGAGCGCTTCACGCCCTACGACCCGAATCCAGGAGCGCTCGTCCAGCTCAAGCTGCACGTGCCGTAGGCCCGACCGCCGCACGGTCCGGGTGGCTAGTCGCCGTCCCAGTCGCCGACGAGCGGCATGACCTTCTTCTCGCCGAACGAGAATCGTCGAGACGTGGGGCCGTTCGCGTCTTCCGTGAGGATCCGGAACTCGCGCCGCTTGGCGTCGAAGCTTCCGATCGTGTCCACGCCGTCCGCATTCCAGTCGCCGGCGATCGGAAGATGCCCCGGCTCGCCGAACGTGAGCACGCGCCACGGCAGGCCCGCGGCGTTTCGATCGCGCAGGAGATACGTCGCGGTCGCCGGGATCTGCACCGCGATCGTGTCGCGGCCGTCGCCGTTCCAGTCCCCGGCAAACGGGACGGCATCCGCGTAGCCGAAGACGAACTCGAGATCGGCCGGCCCCTCGCTGTTGCTATCGCGCAGGAAGAAGGTGGCCGTCACGGGATCGAAGACACCGATGGTATCGACGCCGTCACCGTCCCAGTCGCCCGCGAGCGGGCGAAGGTTCGGAGCACCGAACTCGAACGACCGATCCGCCGCCCCCCCGTCGAAGGTGTCGTGCAGGGCGAATCGGCCCGTGGCCGGCGAGTACAGGCCGACGGTGTCGACGCCGTCCCCGTTCCAGTCGCCAGAGATCGGGATGGCGCCTTCCGGATCCACGGTGAGCTCGATGTCGGGCGCACCGGCGGCGGGGAGGTCGCGCAGGCCAAACGAATGCTCGCGCAGATCGAAGATGCCCACGCCGTCGCCGCCGTCGGTCACCTCGATGTCGGCGGACGTCTCGTCCTCGAAGGACTCGCCGTAGCAGTCGGCGACGAGCCCGACCGAGATCGTCATCTCGCCGACCTCCGGGCCCGCGCGGAGCTCCCACGCGACGAATCGAGTGTTGCCGTCGGGCAGTAGACCGTACGAGCGCGTCGCGCTGGCTTCGACGACCTCGAAGCCTTCGGGAACGCCGAGCGTCACCGTCACATCGTGCATCGCTGCGCCGGACTCGTTGACGAGGCTCGCCTCGACCGAGAACACGGTGCCGGGACGCACGACCTCGGGCGCACTGAACGCCACCGTCACGCGCGTCGGATCCACCGGGACGAAAGACTCCTCGGTCGCGAGCGCGAAGACCTCTTCCGTGGCTCCGAAGAACGCGGAAGCCGCGGCATCGACCTTGAGGACCATCCGACCGTCGACCGGCGCCTCGACCTGCTGCACGTTGTCGAGGAGCGTCTCGTCGGAGTCGAGCAGGTCTCCGTTCGACTCGGCGAACAGGAACAGATCGAGATCCGACAGCGCGAAGAATCGACGGGGGAACGCGCTGCCGTTGTAGGTGACGCGGCGATTCCAGACGAGCGTGGCGCGGTCACCGGTCAGCGCCGGACCGACCCACAGGCGCGCGTCCGGTTCCGGCTCGATCGACGCGAGCCGCACGTCCTCGAGGTGCGCGATCGCGTGCGCGAGGTCGACGTAGCCGAAGCCCCACACGGGATCCCAGCCGGCATCCCCGCGGTCCTCGGCGGTGTTGATCAAGAGCGCCTTTCGCGACAGTGCGTCGACCACGCCTGCATCGCCGAGAAGCGCCAGCGCACCCGCCACGTGCGGCGTGGCCATGCTCGTGCCGGTCGCTTCGACCCAGTCGGCACCGGCCGCTTCCCAGTTGTTGTTCGTCGAACGGATCGCGGTCCCCGGTGCGGCGAGGTCCGGCTTGCGACGACCGAACGGCGTCGGCCCGCGGCTGCTCGAGATACGGACGTCGTCGTCCGCGCGATCCGGCGTGCCTCGATCGTCGACATTCGCCACGCAGATCGAGTTCGCCGCGATGCCCGGACGCTGCACGGTTCCGGCTCCCGGACCCGAGTTCCCCGCCGACATCACGACGCTCACATCGAGGTCGGAAGCGACGGCATCCCAGAATCGCATGTAAGCCGAATCGTCCACCTGGGTGGCCGTGCCGTAGCTCAGGCTCACGATCTCCGCTGCGTCGATCGGGTGGGTCGTCGCCCACGTCACGCCGCGCATGGAGTCGGAATAGTACAGGGTCGCGCCGCCGCCGTCGGAGCCGTCGGTATCGGCGGCCGCCTTCACGTTGAAGAGGCGATCGATCCCGAACGCAGTCCCTGAGTGCACGACGTCGAGGCTCGCCACGATGCCGGCGAGGTGCGTGCCGTGTCCGTTGACGTCGTCCTCGGTGCGGTCCCACACGGGATTCCCGGACGCCGCGAGGAACACCCCGTGCTCGACCTGCTTGGCGGCGAGCGCAGGATGCGTCGCGTCGATGCCGGTGTCGACGATCGCGAGATCCATCGCACCGCCGTCGTAGCCGGCTCCCCAGAACGCGGGCGCGCCGATCGCGGCCTGGCTCACGTCGAGGGTCGCGTCGAGACGATCGTCGATCTCGATGCGCGAGACCGCGGGGTCGGTCGATAGATCCCAGGCGACGGACGGAGACACGCGGGCCGAGACGGCGCTCGCGAGCGGGATCCGTCCGGTGACGCGGCCGCCCAGCATCGCGATGCGCGCTTCGAGCAACGACAGGGGGCCTTCTGTCGCGGCGCGGACTTCGCGCTCGAGCTCGGTGCGCACCACCGACCGGATTCGGTCGAGCGAGGCGACCGCGTCACGGACGAGCGGCTCGGCCGCCTGGAACGTCGACGCGTGGCGCTCTTCTTCCGTCGATCGCACCGACGCGATCGCGTCCGTCGCGCGGCGAGCTTCCGAGACGAGCTCGGCCGCCACGCGCAGGTCCCGCCGGTGACGCTCCTGAACTTCACGAGCGATGCGGGCCGCCGGACGTTCCCGGTGGAACACCAGGATGGACAGCTCGGTCGAGGGATCCGCCGTCGCGATTCGGCGTCGAAGCGTCGGGTCGAGCGCGGCATCCTTGCGGATCGCGTCGGCCCTCCATTCCTCGAGCGTGCGCAGCGGCCGGCCGGGAATCGAGACGTGCACGCGCGTGGAGCCACTCGCGTCTCGAGATTTCCGCAGGCGCGGGCTCTCGTCCAGCGGGAGGGCTTCCACGGAGTCCGATCGCATCGCTTCCGGTAGCGTCATCGCCGACCCCGGCTCTTCGAAGCCGAGCGGGGAGAGCAGGACGAGCCCCAGAGCGAGCGCGCACGCTGCGCCGAGGAGGAGTCGTTTCACGGGGGATCTCGCGTCCAAGCCAATAGGAGTGCCGAGATGGGGAACTTCTCGCGAAGACTACCCCGGGATCCGGGAAACGCAAGGGATTCCCGGACTTCTGACGGCCAACCTCCCCGCCTGGCGCTTGGCAGCCGGACGGCCCCTAGCGCAGACCGGACGCTTTCTTGACCTCATCGAGGGTGGCCTGGGCGACGGCCCCCGCGCGCTCCGCCCCCTCGCGCAGCACCTGCTCGACGTGGTCGAGATTGTTCTCGAGCTCGGCGCGCTTCTCGCGGTACGGCCCGAAGTACTCCTCGATCTTCTCGAGGAGCATCTTCTTCGCGTCCCCGTAGCCCATGCCGCCGGCGCGATACTTCTCGGCGAGTGCGGCCTGCTCGTCTTCGCTCGCGACGAGCTGGAAGAGCGCGAACACGTTGCAATTGTCGGGGTCCTTCGGATCCTCGACCGAGGTCGAATCGGTCTTGATCGCCATGACCGTCTTCTTGAGCTTCTTGCCGGTCATGTCGAGGTCGATCGTGTTGCCGTACGACTTGCTCATCTTCTGGCCGTCGGTGCCCGGAACCTTCGCGGTCTGGTTGAGCACGGGCTCCGGACGCACGAGGACTTCGACGCCGTAGCGGTTGTTGAAGTACTCGGCCATGTCCTGCGTCATCTCGATGTGCTGCACC
>CAZQZX010000112.1:0-21482 GCA_964597885.1 uncultured Planctomycetota bacterium | reverse complement strand
TGACCACGTAGACATCGTTGTTGATCAGGGCCATCGCACGTCCGCCCGACGGCGCGGTCACATCGAGGTGCACCACATCCGACGCCACGCGGATCTCCCGGGCGACCGCGACCCTCCACTCGGCCCCCTCGGCGACGGCGGACTCCAGAAGGGTCAGGTCGAGCCGGTCGCGAGAAACGACGCGATAGCCGCCACTGCGGCCGGAGGGAAGAGGCGCCGACAGCTCCCCCCGCGACGATCGCACGCGGAACCGTCCGAGCGTTCGCGCCCCCTCGGCGTGCAGTCGATCAGCGAGCCCGAGCGCCTCGATCTCTCCCCACGCGCGAGGTGACAGGCATGCGCCGCACACCTTGGGACGCGGGAAGTCGCGGCGGTCCAGCAACAGAACCGATCCGCCGGCCTCCCGAACCGCGCACGCCGCCGCGGTCCCCGCCGGGCCCGCGCCCACGACGAGGACATCGAAGACACCCTCGGACGCGGCGTCCAGCGTCATCGTCGGCCTCATGACTCGTCTCCCCAGGTGAGCATCCACCGGAAGGGGAAGCGCCTGCGAAGACGCATCGAGGGAAGGGCGGCGTCACGCGCGAGCCGAAGAAGCTCCGCGCGCCGGAACCCGGCCCGCACCGAAAGCGGGCCGTCGGTCGCGACCACCCAGGACCGGCTCGCGAATCGCGTAACCAGCCGCGTCGACGCGTAGGGAACGAAACCGCGAACGAGGTCGCACACGATGCCCCGCCGCGCGGAAGTCAGACGCCCGAGCAGAGCCCCGGCCTCTTCGTCGGTCAGGTGGTGAAGGAAGAGATGGACGCTCACGACGTCGAACGTGGGGAGATCGACGCGGAGGTCGGTGGCGTCGCCTTCGAGGAATCGGATCGGCAGATCCGGCGACGTCAGACGCCGGGCTTCCTCGATCACGTTCGGGTTCCGATCGATCGCCGTGATGTCGACCGGAATCCCGTCTCGTTCGGCGAGTCGTGCGACGGTCCGAGGGAAGTCTCCCGATCCCGTCGCGATGTCGAGCACGCGGAGCGGTCGATCCTCGGGCGGACGACCGGCTCGCAAGAACCGCCACGCCGCCGCGTGCGGCGACGTCCATCGATTCAGCCGCCGCAGTCCTTCCAGTGCGGGGACCAGATCATCCACGGAGAGCGATGGATCATCCATCGCCTCCGGCAAGAGCTCGCGCCTCGTGAAATCGACGGTCCTGCCTCACTTCCGGTGATGCCCCGCAATGCATCGGGGAGCGTCGCGAGAAGTCGTTCCCCTCGCTTCTCGCACCGTTCGGAGACTAGCAAACCGTCGGTTCACGCTGCGGTCGCGCGTCGCTAGCTCCGCAGGACGCCGATCAGCTCGTCGAACGTGGTTCGGACTTCCGGCAGGAGATCACGCGCGGCGTCGAGGTTGCCGGCGTGCCCCTGCTGCTCCATCCGATCCGACACGTCGCGCATGCGCGTCGCCGCGATGTTCGCCGCCTGACCTTTGAGCGTGTGGGCGTGCCGCGTCAGGAGCTCGATCTCGCCGGTCTGGATCGCGCTGCAGAGTCCTTCGAGCTGGCTCGGGGCGTCCATGACAAAGAGCTCGAGGATCTCCTGCAGCAGCTCCTCGTCGTCGCCGAGTCGCTCGAGCATGACGCCGCGATCGAAGACATCGGTTTCGCCCGTGGGATCCGCCATCGCGGGCGCGGCCGCCGCGACGGACTCGCTCGCTTCGGCTTCCGGGAAGAAGGCCTCGACGGCATCGTAGAGATCCGCGGGACGAATCGGCTTCGAGAGATAGCGATCCATGCCCGACTCGAGGCAACGCTCGCGGTCTCCTTTCATCGCGTTCGCCGTGAGCGCGACGATCGGGATGTGGCGGCCGGTCTGCTGCTCTCGCTCGCGGATCGCCGCCGTCGCCTCGAGGCCGTCCATCTCCGGCATCATGACGTCCATCAGAACCAGATCGTAGATCGTCTTCTCGACCATCTCGACCGCGATCCGTCCGTTCTCCGCGAGATCGACGCGGTGACCCCGCTTCTCGAGCATGCGGATGGTCAGCTTCTGATTGACCGGGTTGTCTTCGGCGAGCAGGATGTACATCGATCCCTTGCACTCGCCCGCTCCCGCGCCCGGGACATGCGGTGTGTCCATGTTCATGTACCTCGTTCCAAGAGTGTTGACGATCGTGTCGTAGAGTGCCGTGGTCTCGACAGGCGTGGTCACGAGCCGGCTACCCGCCGGACGACGCGGCCTGCCGTGGTCACCGCGGCTCGACTCCTCCGCGGGTGCAAGCAGAATGGTTCGCGCGGCCGGGATTCCGGCCGCGTCGAGTCGGTGGATCAAGCCCGCCGAGTCTCCTCCTTCGACGGAGCCATCGAGCAGGGTCACGCGCGCGGGGTTTCCTTCGCGGATCGACTCTTCGATCCGCTGCACGGCCTCGCTCCCGTCGCGCGCCAGCCAGGGACGCATGTGCCACGACTCGAGGAGAGCCTCGATCCGCTCACGCTGCGTCCTGCAGCCGTCGACCACCAGGACGCCGAGCCCGAACAGCTCGTCCTCGAGGCCGGCACAGGTCGGCTCGTCCGACCAGGTCTCGAGCGTGAGCCGGAACGTGAACACCGTCCCGCCCTCGACTTCGCTCTCGACCGTGATGCTCCCGCCCATGGCCTCGACCAGGCGTGAAACGATGGGCAGGCTGAGACCGCTTCCGCCGTACGAGCGTGCCGGGTCCATGGCCGGCCCCGCATCGAACAGCGCGTCGAGCTCGTCCTCACGGATGCCGATCCCGGTGTCGATCACCGAGAACTCGATCTCGACGGATCCGTCCGACGACATCTCCTCCACCGCCTCGAGCCTCAGGACGACGGCTCCGCCGACCGTGAACTTCACGGCGTTGGCGAGAAGGCGCGCGCAGATCTGGCGAATCCGTTCCGCGTCGCCGACGACCGCGTCGGGGATGTTCCTCGCGACGTCGAACAGGACCTCCGTCTCCCGTTCACGCGCGCGCTCGCGCACGGACATGACGAGATCGAAGAGCACGGCGCGCAGATGGAATCGCACGCTCGCGAGCTCCAGCGTTCCGGCTTCGAGAGCCGCGAAGTCGTGGAGATCGGAGCTGAGCCGCCGAGCCGAGCCGATCGTGGCGTGGATGACTCGAATCGCCTCCGCTCGCCGCTCGGCGTCCGCGGCACAGAGATCTCTCGCGAGCTGCCCCGAGAGCGCGTCGAGGCGACGCGTCACCGCCGAGCCGACCCGGGAGACGAGCGCCGTGAGCTCGGCCGCATCCCTCGGGGATTCCTGCCGCCGCTCGAGCGTGGCGACGGTTTCTCGGAGCTCGGCCACCTCGTCAAGGAGCCGATCGCGATCGTCACGGATGGCGGACTCGCAGTGCGCCTGCCGCTCGAGGAGGATCCGGAGGTGCTTCCCGATCGCGGCGTCGCCCCCGCGGTCCTCGCCACCGGCTTCCGGATCCGGGTCGGGCCTCGGCGGGTCCGTTGCGGGATCCTCGGCTCGATCCGGGCTCGTGGACACCTCCTGCCCGATCCACCAGGCCAGCAGCGTCGAGCTCGAGAGCGTGGCGAGCAGGAGGAGCAATCCCTCGAGCGCCCCCCAGCGGGTCGCCGCAGCCCACGCCACGAGTACGCAGAGCGTCACCGCGACGCCGTGAACGACGAGGATACGGTCGAGCCTGCGGCTCAGTGCGGATGCGTGAAGACGTGTCATTCGGATGGGACGGGAAACACCGGGATCGAGCTCTCACCGGCAGGAGCGGGTCGGGAACCCGTTGTGAGACCTCGGGCATGCGCGGCCGGGTCCGAATGGAGACGGAGCCCGGACGGATCTCCTGGCATTGTCGGTCGCCGAGAACTTCCCTTGAGCAACAAAAATACGAACGTCGCCCGCCGGGCCTCCCCGACCCATCTATCCCTTCGCCCTGTAATCTGTTAGAACTGCACTCGCCGGCCGGGCAGAGGGAGGGTCGGCGCCGTGGTCAGGGGGGAGGACCCGCACCCCAAAGCCCCCGCCGTAAAATCCAATCGCCGGTAGAGTCTTGCATGAAAGAGATTTGGATTGGGTTCCAACGAGAACAGACCGATCCGCGAGCTTTCGGACCGAGAGCTCGAAGAGCGATGGAACGATAGAGGGGACGCACTGGCCCGTGACGTGTTGGCGCTGCGACGATGGCGTGGTGGCGATCGCGACGCGGGCATGGAGCTGCTCGATAACTACGGCAACTACTTCTACCAGATCTGCGTTCGATTCGGCGTCAAGCGTGACGACGAGATCGAGGAAGTCTTCCAGGAAGTCGTCCTCGACCTCGCGGAGCGCATCGGGCACCTTCCGGAGCAGATCGAGAAGAGCTTCGCGGGCTTCTATTGCTGGCGCATACGCAACGCTATTCTGCGCCACCGCAAGAAGACGTCCGCGGAGGGGGTGACTCTCGAGGACGCGGGAACGACGATGGACCCGCAGAGCCTCGAGGCGTGGGAGGGAATCGAGCGGTGCTGGAAGCGACTTCCTCCGCGAGAGTACCGGGTCTTTGAGCTGCGATTTCTTCAGGAGATGAGCCTGAAGGAGGTTGCAGCGGAGCTCGACAGCAACGTCAACGCTGTCGGCCAGGCGATCTTTCGGTTGAGCCGGAAAATGAAGGATTGCCTCTCGCGCTCGGGCTTCTCGGGGTAGGCGAGTCGTTCGCAGCGCTGCTCCAGGCGAGACCCGACGAAGTATGGGAGAGGCAAGGTGACCGAAACGAATCTGCCGCCCGAGATTCTCTCGATTCTCGAGCGAACACCGGAAGACATTCACGACCACGCGGCCGAGATCCGAAGCTTGGCGAGCCGCTACCCCGAGCACCAGGACGACGTCGAAGCGTTCGTCGACTTGTGCGAGCGGATGCGGCATTCGCGTGAGGGCGATCCGTCGATCCCCGTGGGCGAGATGCCGACACAGCTGCGAGAGGCGTTGAACCGCACGGCTCGCGGAAGGCTGGCTCTCGAGAAGCCGGCCCGAACCGAGGCGACGCCCGCACCCGAGCCGGCCGCGACGCCCTCGCCGCAGGAGCGACAGCCCGCGCGTTCACGCGTCCGCTTCATCAGCGTGGTCAGCGCTGCGGCGGCGGTCTTGCTCATCGCGGTGACGCTGGTCGTCATGGAGTCCGGCGGCCCGCCGGAGCTCGTGACCGAGATCGCGTCGTCGGCCACCCGCGGCGGCCCCGGGCAGCCCACCTACGAGCATGTGGTCTCGTGGACGCTCGAGAAGGAAGGCTACATGCTGGCGCTCGCCCTCGACGGCAAGCGACTCGTGTCGGCCTACCCGATCGTCGACGGCCGCGGCCTCATCGACTACGGCGTGCGCGGCCCCTTCCCGGCAGGCAAGACGGTCCAGTTCCCCCCGAGCGACCGCCCGCCCTTCGGCGCCTTCGAACCCACCGTCCACTTCTACTTCGTTCCCACCGACAAGGAGCTCAAGGAGTCCGAGATCCGCACGCTGCTGAAGGATCTCGCCTCGATGACGAACGAAGAGGACGTGTCCAAGCGAGTCGCCAAGATCAAGGCACGGCTCGCGAAGCTCTACCCGGGAACCGTCGTCAGCACGGTCTCGATGGGGAGCTAGACCCGCGATGACCAAGGAGCGTATCGGACACTACGAGCTGGGCGAGAAGATCGGGTCCGGCGGATACGGCGTCGTGTACAAGGCGCTCGATACGCACCTCCAGCGACCGGTCGCCCTGAAGTTCCTGAAGACGCTCCAGGACGGCAAGGAGAAGGTCGCGGAACGCTTCCTTCGCGAAGCGCGGGCGATGGCGGCGATCACGCATCCGAACGTCGTCACGATCCACGAGATCCGCAAGGTCGACGATCGCCTCTGCATCTGCCTCGAGTACATCGACGGCGAGACGCTCGAAGCCCGACTGAAGCGAGACGAGATGTCGGCGCGCGAGACCGTCGAGCTCGCGATCGCGCTGCTCTCGGCCCTCGAAGCGTTGCACGCCAAGCAGATCGTCCACCGCGACATCAAGCCCGCCAACATCATGTTGAGCCAGGACGGCATCGCGCGCCTCATGGATTTCGGCATCGCGATCGGGCCCGAGCTCAAGCAGGTGACGGCCGAGGGCTGCGTGAGCGGGACGGTCGGCTACATGTCGCCCGAACAGCTGCGCGGCAAGGGCCTCGGTCCGTGGTCCGACCTGTTCTCGCTCGGCGCCGTGCTCTACGAGTGCTTGACCGGCTCGCGTCCCTTCCCGGGCGACAACGCCTCGGAGTGCGTGGCCGCCACGCTCACCGACGAGCCGATGTCGATTCGCAAGACGCTTCCCGGCCTTTCGTCCCGCCTCGACCGCACGATCCTCCGATCGCTGCACAAGGATCCGGCGAAACGCTTCTCGTCGGCTACCGAGATGCGCGAGGCGTTCGAGGCGATCCTGCACGAGATGCAGAATGCCGCCGACCCCGGCGCGGCGACCCGCAAGCGACGGCGACAGATCCAGATGTCGGTCGCCGCGGTGCTGCTGCTGACGGTCGGCCTGCTGCTCGGGCGGATGCTCGTGCGCTCCGGCGGCACCGCCGCTCCGACGGGACCGCTCGAGCTCGACGCCCAGATCATCCGCGTCGTCTACGATACGAACGGCGAGATCATCGGACGCTCGACCCTCGGTGATCAGGAGCTCATCCGCAACGACGACGTTCTGTTCTTCGAAGCCCGCGCCGATCGCGCGTACCATCTGTATGTGTTCTACCGAGACAGCCTCGGACAGTGGACGCAGGTCCATCCCGGACGCGACGAGAATCCGCTTCCCGGAGGGCACTTCCTGCGCATCCCGCAGGGCCAGCAGTTCCGCGTGAACGGCCCGCCCGGCGAAGAGCGCATCTGGTTCGTCGCGTCGACCGAGCCCTTCACCGAGCTCGAGGCCGAGCTCCGCAAGATGGCGCAGGAGAGCAGTGGCGAGGCCTTCGCCGACGAACGGCTCACGAGCGCGCGTCAGATCGTTCTTCGTGGTCTCGCGTCCGAGCCGGCCGAGGGCGCCGATTCGAGCGACTCGGCGGGCGGCGCGGAGCACACCGCCCTGTCCCTCCTCAATCGGAATGCGGACAAGGCCGTGTCGATCGAGCACGTCCTGATCCACGTCGACGAGTAGGCTCGCTCAGCGCTTCACGGCGCGCGCCGGACGCACCCCCACACCGAGCTCTTCCACGGAAGGAGCGGCCTGCGCCCGAGCACCCGACCGGGCAAGCGCGGCGCTCGTCATGCACCCGCCACCGCGAATCACGCGCGAGCCCTCCCCCGGCACCGACGGCGCGACGGGGTCCACCGGCGGGCTCCCGCTGTAGAACGTGGGAAGATAGGCGTCGAGGCACCATTCCGCGACGTTGCCGATCATGTCGTGGAGCCCGAAGGCGTTGGGTTCGAGCGAGCCGACCGGGCCGTGCGCTCCCAGGCCGTCGCTCCAGGACTCGAACGCGGTCGCTTCCTTGAACTGTCGCCCGTAGCTCTGGTCGGCGAGGTTCGCGTGCGCGGCGATCCGGTCTTCCGGGAACGGACGAGGCGCATCGCTGCCGGCCCGACACGCGTACTCCCACTGGGCCTCGCTCGGCAAAGCGAGGTCGAGCGTGCGCAGCAGGTCGACACTCTGCTCCCAGCTGACCTGTTCGACCGGATGCGCGCCCTCGACCCACGAGCGACCGATCGACCCCTCGGTCCACCGTGAAGGATTCCCTCCCGCCGAGCGCTCCCACTGCGCCTGCGTCATCTCGTACTTCGAGAGGAAAAATGCCGACAGGTAGACCTCGTGGATCGGTCCTTCGTCGGGCTGCGCGTCGGGGTCGTCGTTCCACTGTTCGGGACGCGTCTGCGCGCCCATGCGGTACATCGCCTTCGGGAGCAGCACGAACACCAGGCCGGATCCCTCGTCGAGGACCAGACGCCCGTCCTCCCCGCGGATCGGCTCGGCACCCGACTGCACGTGCCAGAACTCCCAGAGGCCCGAGTCGGGATCCGCGCCGATCGGAACGAGGCCCATCTGCACGTCCATCTCGAGCCGCGGGTACGCGTCGAAGATCTCCGGAAAGGCCTCGTCCCACCGGCGGGCGTACTCCCCGCCCTCGGCGAACGCCTCCTTCAATCGACGCGCGCTCTCGAGGCGGCGAGGCACGCTCCAGCCGTGATCGATGGAGACGCCGTCGGCGCTCAGCAACGATTCCGCACCGGTCATCGGCTCGAGCCTCGCGATGAGCCCGTCGAGCTGGTTGAGCCACCAACGGGGACGACTCTCGAGTTCGAGCTCGGGAGGAAAGGACTTCCATTCCCGTCGCTCGTTGACGCGTTCTTCGAGGGTCGCCACCTCGGCCTCGAGCTCGGCAAGACGCGCCTCCTGCGATGCGAGCCCCTCTTCCGTGTTCGCGGCTTCGATCGAACGCTCGAGCGCCGCGATGGCACGCTCGCGGCCGGCACGCGCGGCCGGGCTCGGCGACTCGGGGAGCATCGCCTTCATCTGCGCGAGGCATTCCTCGTCGTGCCCGATCGCGAACAGGGCGAGCGCCACGGTCATGGCGCAGTTCCATCGTTCTTCAGGAGCGGCGACCTCGAGCGCCTTCCGCGCCAGGACCAGTCCGTACGGTTCGCGACCGAAAACCGTGCGGGCCGGATGCACGAGCGGACGCGCGACGGCCAGCAAGCCCGACACGCTCGTCGGCAGCTCCTCCCAATCGACGGTCGGAAGCGTGATCGATTCGCCGCGGCGGCGCTTCGCCACGGCACGCTGGCGCATGAGCAGCGCCCCGCGAAGCTTCTCGAGGCTCACGTACTCCGGATGGCTCTCACGCTGGGCCACGAGCTCCTCGGGAGTCTGCGGCAACGCGAGGGCCCGCAGCTCGTCGCGCTTGGCGGTGAGCGAGGGAAGCTCCGCAATAACTTCGCCGGCGTCGTCGATCCAGGAGGAGAGCTCGCTCTCGAGCCGCGGATGCGCCGGCCAGAGCTCCCGCTCGCGTCGCATCAGATCCTCATAGTCCTGAAGAAGCGACAGCCTCAGGATGTCGTTCGACTTCCGCTCGAGCTCCGAGGCGCGCTCCATCGCATCGAACGCGTAGTGGGTCGCGACGAACGCACCGAGCAGCGCCACGGTGAGCGTCGCGAGCGTCCCGGCCACGAGCGCGCGATGCCGTCGCACGAACTTACCGATCAGGTACACCGTGCTCGGCGGATGGGCGTGGATAGGCTGATTGTCGAGATAGCGTCGGATGTCGGCGCCGAAAGCCGCGGCGCTCGCATAGCGACGCGACGGCTCGGCCTCGAGAGCCTTGCCGAGAATCGTCTCGACGTCGCCGCGGAAACGCGTGTCGAGCTGCCCCGCGCGCAAAGGCTCTTCTCGGGCCAGGAGAGCGATCGCCTGCGGGAGCGGGAGATCCGCGATCTCGCGCGGCAGCCGGCCGAGCAGCAGCTCGAACCCGAGGACACCGAGCGCGAAGACGTCGACACGCGGCGAGACCTCGTGCGCGTCGTCGGAAAGCTGCTCGGGAGCCATGTACGCGAGCGTCCCCATGAGCTGGCCGTCGGCGGTCCGCAGCGACGAGAGATCCGTCGAGCGCTTGTTCGCGTGCGCGATGCCGAAGTCGAGGATTCGCGGCCGCCCCCGCTCGTCCACCAGCACGTTGTCGGGCTTCAGATCGCGATGGACCACGCCGCGCTCGTGCGCGTAGTGAACCGCGTCGGCTACGGCCGCGAGCAGCTCGAGGCGCTCGCGAGCGTCAAGGCCGCTGCGCTCGCAGAACGTACGGATGTCGACGCCGTCGACGAGCTCCATCGCGAAGAACGGCTGCGAGCCGCGACCCACGTCGTAGGTCGCCGCCTCGTAGATCTGGGCGATGCCCGGATGCTGCAACCGACCGAGCAGCGCCACCTCGCGTTCGAGGCGACGCAGTCGCTCGGGCGTGGCATCGAGCGGATGCAGGAGCTTGATCGCCACCCGTCGCGCCGGCGAGGCCTGCTCGGCTTCGTAGACGACCCCCATCCCTCCCCGACCGATCTGACGCCGCACGGTGTAGTCGCCGATTCGCTCGGGAAGCCAGTCCGGACGCGGGGGGGCCAGAACACCCTCGAGGCCGGCACGAGCTTCTTCGAGCGCTCGCGTGGAAAACGCGTCGGGAGTCTCCTCGTCGCGGCCGGCATCGATCAGTTCGAGAATCCTCGCGCGAAGTGCCGCGTCATCGCCGCACTCGGCGTCCAGATAGCGCTCGAGGTCGTCGCCACGGAGCTCTCGCGCAACGGACAGGATCGAGTGGATCCGCTCGTACTGTTCTCCTTCCAGGCTCATCGGGCGCCCAGGATACCAGACCCTCCCCCGTGCCACGCAGGACAATCCCCTGGGGCCGAAGGACCTCGCCGCCGGGCTCATCGCACGTTCGCCGTCGGTTCCGCGGCCGAATCGAGGAGGCTCACGTTGACGGAGCGTCGACCGGCGCGTATCTTCGAAACAGGCGAATCCCCGCGCCCCGGGAACCCTTCCCGGTTGCGGCCATCAGGAGAGATGCACCCGTGCTGAACCCCCTCGCTTCGGTCCGCCCGCGGTGGCGGAACGATCGACCGCGCCGCGCCTCGGCCGCCGCGCTTCTCGTGTCGATGTCCCTCGCTGCGCTGTCCCTCATCACCGGGATCGGCGCACGGGCCGCGCTCGCGGCACCGGCCGGTGAGCGTCCGCCGAACATCGTGATGATCCTGCCCGACGCCTGGCGAGGAGCCGCACTCGGACTGGGCGGCTTCCCCGATGGCGACCCGAACCTCCGCGATCCCGAGACGGGCGAAAGCCTGACGCCGAACCTGGACCGGATCGCCTCCGAGGGCGTGCGGTTCCGCAACTGTTCGGCGGTCTATCCGCTGTGCGGTCCCGGACGCGCCGCGCTCCTCACCGGACGCTATCCCCATCGCGACGGCCTGGGCAAGAACGGCCGCATGCTAAGACGCACCGCCACCGGAATCGCCGAGGTCACCCGGGACGCCGGCTACGCCACGGCGTACGTCGGCAAGTGGCACTTGAACACCGGCCTCGAACTGGAGAAGGCCATCGGCGATGGCTACGTCGCGCCCGGCGGCAACCGGCGTCACGGTTTCGATCTGATGATCGGGACAAACTACGGCCATCGGCATCGCGGCTTCCATTACTTCCGCAACGCTCCTCGCAAGCAGTTCCCCCGCGACGAGGAAGCGTACGAGCCCACGTTCCAGACGAACGTGGCCATGGAGTTCGTGACGCGAAACCGCGCGCGTCCGTTCCACCTCGTGCTGTCGTACGGCCCGCCGCACGAGCCCCATTCAGAGGCCTTCGTTCCGCCGCAGCACTGGGCCCGCATCGACGAGGACCGGCTCGTTCCCACGCCGAACGTGCCGAGCTTCGACACGCCGGGACGCTGGTACCACGATCCGTGCCGCGACGGCAACGACGTCGAAGCCTGCTGGCGCGAGTTCATGCACGGCTACTACGCATCGATCGTCTACCTCGACACCCAGATCGGCCGGCTGATCGAACGCCTCGAGCAAGAGGGGCTCTACGACGACACCATCTTCGTGCTCACCTCCGATCACGGAGAGATGGGAGGCTCGCACGGGCTCTACTCGAAGGGCAACCCGATGGTGGAGTCGACGTCGATCCCGTTCCTCGTGTCCTGGCCGGCGGGGCTCGGCCTCGACGGAGCGGATCGCGTGCGCGACGAGCTGGTCGCCTCCGTCGACATTCCGGTCACTCTGCTCGGACTGCTCGGGCTCGAGTTCCCGGATGCGGTCGACGGCCGCGACTTCGCGCCCCTGCTCACCGGCGACGGCCCCGCACCCGAGCTCGAAGGCGGCGGAATCCTCACGTACGGCCGTCTGGTCGAACGCGGGTTCCGAGCGTGGCGCGCCTTGCGTACCGACCACTGGCTCTACGCCTACTCCCCCAACACCGAGAACGCCTTCGGGCTCTGGAATCTGGCCGTCGATCCCTACCAGCAGGTCAATCTGGTCAACCAGGGTCACGCGATGCAGGAACGGCTGCACAAACTCCTCGTGGAGCGCCGCCGGCAGGTCGGGGAGGATCTTCCCCACTGCGAGTTCCCGCCCGACACCACGCGCGACATCGATCCGCTCGACTGGTTCGAGCACGAGGAAGGCGACGGGCGGCTGCCGCTCGCGTTCGTGCCGGCCATCCTCGCGGACGGGACGAACGCCCGCCACCATCGGATCTACTTCGGCGACGATGTCCCCGTCGACGACCGTTCCTGGGATCGGGTCTTCGAGCTCCGCGACCAGAACTGGATGCGGCTCGGTCCGCGGATGCTGCGGGCGGGCGGCACGTACTTCTGGAAGATCGAGGTCGTCGACGAGACGGCCGCAACGCCGCGCCAAACGCGCGTGTTCACCTTCTCGATCCGCAACGCCGGGGCGCACCCCGATCTTCCCGGAGAGGGATACCCGGGCGTCACGTCCGAACCGTCGCCGGCGTCCGGGAGCGTGGAGCCCCCCGGTCGCACCAAACTGATCTGGGAAGGCGCATCAGGAGCCGCGAGCTACGTCGTGCGCTTCGGAACCACGAACCCGCCTCCCCCCGTGACCGAGCAGGCTCGGACGATCTATTCCGCACCGACCGAACCGGGGACGACGTACTACTGGCGCATCGACGCCAGGAACGCGAAGGGCATCGCGCCGGGCCCGACGTGGTCATTCCGCACCGCGAAGTGACGAGCGGGCGCCAGACGAGTGCTTGCCAGACGAGTGATTACTAGTCGGCCGCTTCGACCTCGACGAGCACGTCGCCGAACTGGACGGTATCGCCGTCGCTGAAGTGGACGGCGCTCACGCGACCCGCGAACGGAGCCCGGAGCTCATGCTCCATCTTCATCGCCTCGACGATGACGAGGGTCTGCCCTTCCGTCACCTCGGCGCCGCCGGCGACCTCGACCCGCACGACCTTGCCGGGCATCGGGGTCGTGATCTTGCCGTCGCTCACCACACCGCCGCGGTCCCCACCCCCGGAACGACTCGACGTACCGGAGGTCATCACGTAGGCCGGGCCGCCGAGTGAGAGATGGCGATCGTCCCCGTCGCGGGCGACGTGCGCCGTCAGCGAGCGGTTCCCGTCGAGGATCGACAGCACATTCGGCGTGACTCGCTTCGCATCCACCTGCATCACGCGGTCGTCGATCTGCACCTCGTATCCGGCATCCTTCGCATCGATGCGGACGCGCTTGGTGACGCCGTTGATCTCGAGTTCGAACTCCGCCATCGTCTAGCTCTCCGCCTCGATTCGGCCGCCGACCTCGAACGAGCCGAGCAGCTCCCAGGGTTCGGGAAGGGCCGCCGGACCGACCGCACCGCCCGGCGTGGATCCGGACGCGGCCGGCAGCATCCGGTCGAGCGCCGCCGCCAGGAAGGCTTCGTCCGGGACGTCTGCCGTCGCCGGACTCCAGTCCGACATGTTCTTCGGGATGAAGTCGGTCGTCGTGTTCCCGGCGATGAACTCCGGATGCTCGAGCACGTCCGCCAGGAATCCGATCGGCGTCTCCACCCCGAGCACGACCATCTCACGAAGCACCTCGCGCATCCTGCGCACGGCCGCGTCGCGATTCTCGCCCCAGGTGACGACCTTCGAGAGGATCGGATCGTAGTCGGGCGTCACGCGAAGCCCCGTGAACATCGCCGAGTCGTGCCGCACGCCGGGGCCCTTCGGCTCGTGGACGTGAAGCAGCGTGCCCGGGCTCGGGAGGAAGTCCCGCGCGGGATCCTCGGCGTAGATCCGGCACTCGACCGCGTGCCCATGGATCGAGAGGTCTTCCTGATTGATGTCGAGCTTCTCGCCGGACGCGATCCGGATCTGCCACGCCACGAGGTCGAGGCCGGTCACGAGCTCGGTCACGGGATGCTCGACCTGGATGCGCGTGTTCATCTCGAGGAAGTAGAACGACTCGTCCTCTCCCATCAGGAACTCGATCGTGCCCGCCCCCGAGTAACCCACCGCGCGAACGAGCTCGAGAGCCGACTGCCCCATCTTCGCGCGAAGCTCGGGAGACACGGCCGACGACGGGCTCTCCTCGACGATCTTCTGGTGACGGCGCTGGATCGAGCACTCGCGCTCGAACAGGTGGATCGCGTTGCCGTGCTCGTCGGCGAGCACCTGGATCTCGATGTGACGCGGACGTTCGACGAACTTCTCGACGAACACCTCCGGGTCGCCGAACGCGGCGTGCGCCTCACGACGCGCAGCATCGGCCGCGCTCTCGAGGCTCGCTTCGTCGTGGACGATGCGCATGCCCTTCCCGCCACCGCCGGCCGAAGCCTTGATGAGCACCGGGAATCCGATCTCGCGCGCACATCGCGCGATCTCGGCCGGGTCCTCGACGGCGCCCTCCGATCCCGGCACGCGAGGGACGCCTGCCTTGGTGGCGATGTCACGCGCCTCGACCTTGAGCCCCATCGCGCGGATGACTTCTGCGCTCGGACCGATGAACTTCAGACCCGCCTCGGTCGTACGCGCCGCGAAGTCCGCGTTCTCGGAAAGGAATCCGTATCCGGGGTGCACGGCGTCGGCCCCGGTCGCTCGAGCGGCTTCGAGGATCGCGTCGATCTTGAGGTAGCTCTCGAGCGCGGGCGCCGGGCCGATGCAGACCGCCTCATCTGCGAGCTGCACCGGCAACGTATCGCGGTCGGCCTCCGAGTACACGGCCACGGTCGAGACGCCGAGCTCGCGGCAAGCCCGGATAATCCGAACCGCGATCTCGCCGCGGTTCGCGATCAGGACCTTGCGAATCATCCTTGTTTCTCCTGAGCCCACGCGGGCGGTCTCTTCTCGAGGAAGGCGGCCATGCCCTCCTGCCCTTCTTCGCTCGCCCGGAGCTCCGCGATGCATCGCGCGGTGTGCTCGCGCGCCTGGTCGAGCGGCATCGCGGGAATCGTCCGCGTGAGCTCCTTGCAGATCGAGATCGCACGGGGACCGCTCGTGCGAAGCATCTCGAGGACCTCGTCCACCGCCGAGTCGAGCTCTTCGCTCGAGACGACGCGATTGACGAGACCGGCGTCCAGGGCGCGAGCGGCATCGATGCGAGCGCCCGTGATGAACAGCTCACGGCACTTGCCCTCGCCGGCCTTTCGGAGGACGAACGGCGAAATGCACGCCGGCACGATGCCGAGCTTCACCTCGCTCAGGCTGAACTTCGCGCGATCCGCCGCGATGGCGATATCGCAAGCCGTCACCAGCCCCATGCCCCCGCCGATCGCGGCGCCGTTCACGCGAGCGATCGTGGGATGCCGGTGGCTGTAGAGCTTGTGGAAGAGGTCGAACAATCGGAGGCTCTCGTCGAGATTCTCCTCGAACGAGTAGTCCACCACGCGACGCATCCACGTGAGGTCGGCGCCGGCGCAGAACGACTTGCCTTCGCCGGTAAGCACGATCGCGCGGACGTCGTCGTTCGCGTCGAGCGTGTCGAGGACACCGGTGAGCTCACCGATCATCACGTCGTTGAACGCGTTGTGTACGTCCGGTCGACTGAAGGTCACGCGCGCGACACCGTTGACGATGTCGTAACGCACGGTTTCGAGCTGGGTCACGCTCACGGTCCGTTCCTCCTACATCCGGAACACGCCGAACCGGTGATCCGGTGTCGGACGGTTCAGCGAGATCGCCAGGCACAGACCGAGCACGTCGCGCGTATCGACAGGATCGATGATGCCGTCGTCCCAGAGGCGCGCCGAGCTGTAGTAGGCGCTCCCTTCGGTCCGGTACTTCTCGAGGATCGGCGCCTTGAACGCCTCGCGCTCCTCGTCGGTCATCGTCTCGCCCTTCTTCTCGAGCTGCGCGAGCTTGACGGTGAGCAGCACGTTCGCCGCCTCTTCGCCGCCCATGACCGAGATCTTCGACCCCGGCCACATGAAGAGGAAGCGCGGGTGGTAGCCGCGCCCGCACATGGCGTAGTTCCCCGCGCCGTGCGACCCGCCGATGATGACCGTGAACTTCGGCACGTCCGCGGCCGCCACGGCGTGCACCATCTTGGCGCCGTCCTTCGCGATGCCGCCGTGCTCGTATTCCTTCCCGACCATGAAGCCGGTGATGTTCTGCAGGAAGAGCAGCGGGATCTTGCGCACGGCACACAGGCTGACGAAGTGCGCGCCCTTCTGCGCCGCCTCGCCGAACAGGACGCCGTTGTTCGCGACGATCCCGACCGGGTAGCCGTGGATCCGCGCGAAGCCGGTGACGAGCGTCGTCCCGTAGAGCTCCTTGAACTCGTGCATCTCGCTCCCGTCGACCATGCGAGCGATGATCTCCTTCACGTCGAAGGGCTTCTTCGGGTCGTGAGGGAGGATGCCGTAGATCTCCGAAGGATCGTAGGCCGGGGCTTCGGACGCCCGGCGATCCACCGAGAACTTCTCCGGGCGATTCAGGTTCTCGACGATGTTGCGCGCCATGTCGAGCGCTTCCTCGTCGTTGCGTGCGTAGTGGTCGGCCACGCCCGAGATTCGGCAGTGAACGTCGGCTCCGCCGAGCTCTTCCGGCGTCACGTCGACGTTCGTGGCCGCCTTCACGAGCGGCGGTCCGCCGATGAAGATCGTGCCCTGCTCCTTCACGATGACCGTCTCGTCGCTCATCGCCGGCACGTACGCGCCGCCCGCCGTGCACGATCCGAGCACGACCGCGATCTGCGGGATCCCCTGGGCGGACATCCGCGCCTGGTTGAAGAAGATGTTGCCGAAGTGGTCCTTGTCCGGGAACGTCCCCGCTTGCTCCGGAAGGAAGATGCCTCCCGAGTCGACGAGGTACACGCAAGGCAGGTGATTCTCGATCGCGACCTGCTGCGCGCGCACGTGCTTCTTGATCGTCTCCGGGAAGTACGTGCCGCCTTTCACGGTCGCGTCGTTCGCCACGACGAGCACTTCGCGACCGTGGATGACGCCGATCCCCGTGATGACGCCGGCCCCTGGCGCCGCGCCGTCGTACATGCCGTCCGCTGCGAAGGCGCTCAGCTCGAGGAAAGGCGTACCCGGATCGAACAAGCGCGTCACGCGCTCTCGCGCGGTCAGCTTTCCGCGCGACTTGTGCCGTTCGCGCGACGCGGCGGGGCCGCCTTCCTTCACCGTGTCGAGGCGCTGCTTGAAGTCCTGCAGGATCTCGGTCTGGTGCTTGCGATTCTCTACGAAATCCGGGGCGTCCGGGCGAACGCGGGACTCGATGCGGAACATGGGGTTCTCCCGACCAGAATCATGGATGAGACGAGCCGCACGCGGCGGGAAAGTCCCGCGAAGATAGCAAATCGCGCAAATCGAACGCCACGCGCGACGGCGGGTCGGGGCCCATCCGCCGCGCGGGATCCGGAAGACCCGCGCGACGGTGAATCGTCACGAAAAGCTAGGGGACGACGACGACCTCGAGGAAAGTGCCGTAGACCAGCTCCTTTCCCGGATCGGGGCCGTTGTTGTCATAGACTGTCTCGAAGTACAGCGGCTGACCTATAAGCCCTGGCTCATCGGGAATCGTATAGGGAGCGTTACTCTGACCCGACGGGCTCGTGGTGTTCCCGAGCCCAGCGAACGAGTTGGCCACGATCTCGAAATCGCGACTGAATCGGATCATGAACTCGATGCCCTTCTTGACGCGAGGTCCGAGGACGCGATCCGAGACCAGCCCCCAATCGGCATTGGGAGTGCCGAACGCACCGAGGGTGACGGGCGCGCCGGGGCTCGGCGTCCCGACGAGTCCGAGCGTCGCGTAGTACTCGTAGCCGCCGACGAGCGGATCGGAAGCTCCGTTGGAGTTCTCGACGACGATGTCGGCTCCGCCGAGACGAACGCCGGTGGGCACCGTGCACGTCAGCGAGTTGATGTCAGTCACCTGGACCGAGATCGATGGAATGCCGTCAAACGTCACGGACACATCGCCGACGAAGTTCCCGCCCGTGATCGTCACGAGCGCGCCCCCACCGATCGGGCCTCGATCCGGAGTGACGCTGTCGACGATCGGCGGCGTCGCGACGTTCGTGATCCGCACGCGCAGGTTGTAGTGCCCGTAGTCGCGGTACGAGTCCGCCTCGCGGACGCGCGCGTAGTGCGTTCCCGTCTCGAGCGCCGTGAACTCGATCCGCGCGTTGCGGCCGGACCCGCTGTCGTCATCGGAATCGAGCACCGTCACGCCGTTCGGCGCGATGAGCTCGAGGTACGGGTCGACGAGCGACGACGCGTCGCCCCCGTCGTAGCGCGTCTCGATCTCGAACTCCGAGCCCACGCCGACGAAGAACGAGTAGTAGTCCCGGTCGCCGACACCGGGGGCCGGCGGATCGTTCGGACTGTAATAGATGGTTTTGCGGCCGCTCCACTGGCCGTTCGGCGAGATCGGCGTCGCGTTGGCGGCATTGCCGTTGAACTCGTCGTCGTCGTTCTGGAACCAGATCCCCCACGTATTGTGGACGTCGCGGATCTCTTCGTAGACGCCGCGGTCGACGGGATTGAACCAGCCGTCCCAGAAGTCCATGTGCGTGAGGTTGGAGGCACTCGCGATCGGTCCGACCAGCACCTCCCACGCGCCGCGCTCGGGGTTCGAAGCCCCCATGTCGAGGCTCGAGTCGAACGGATCGTCGTCGGTGACCGGCGGGAACGGATCCGGCGTGAACTCGTTGTCCGCCATGTCCCAGAGCGCGCACACGATCGCCCATTCGCTCGCGGCTCCGCCCACCGAGTACGGCGAGCCGTCCTCGGCACGCGCGTGCCAGTCGAGGTTTCCCGCTCCCGGCTCGCCGGACGTGTTCACGTAGACGCCGGGATCCGACGCGCCGGTGAACTGGAGGACCGCCATCTCGAAGTAGGTGGCCCACCCTTCCCCGAAGCTCAGCCGCGGATCCTGATCCGTGCCCGAGAAGCTGTGGCCGCCGCCCGGGTTGTCGCTGTCGCTGTAGATGTTGTGGAACACGTGGCCGAGCTCGTGGAGGATGATGCAATCGTCGTAACCGGCCTCGTAGCCGATCACCGTCGAGCTCCCCGACGCGTACGACCCGCTTCCCGTGCTCGGCCAGCGGACGCGCACCGTCGTTCCGCTTCCGTAGCGCGTGTCCCCGATCATCGGGCTCGTGAGGTAGAGCAGACAGTCGACGACCAGATCGAGCATGTTGAACGGATTGCCGAGACGGCCGTTCACCTCGGTGACCGGCGGTGCGACCACGGTGCCCACGTTCAGGTTCGAGGAGACGCCATTGAAGACCGGCGACGCGACGGTGTAGGTCGCGTCCGTCGCGAAGTCGACCACTCGAACGCGACCGATCCGGCTCTCGGAGCCGCGCGCGTTCAGCGTGTCGGCGACGATCCGGACGTACAGGTTGTAGGGCCCGTTGCCGGGCACCGTCACCGCGAAGCCTCCGTTGGCATCGGTGTATCCCTCGGCGAGTACCGAACCGCCCTGCTGCACGATCTCGACATCGGCGTAGCGGACGGGGAGCTCCGGCTCGACACCGGTGAACCCGTTGTAGCTCCACTCCCGGTCCACGTAGCGCGCGGTGCCGCTGACCGTGAAGGCCGCGTCCGCGCTCCCCGCCAGAAGGGAGGCGAAGACCAGGAGTGAAAGGAGGCGAAGGGAGGTGGGCTTCATCGTCGGCCCCCTTCCGGTCGCATCACCGCGGGGATCTCGAGCAGCCCGCCTTCGACCGCGCGCGCCTCGCGAACGGCGTTCGGACGCGAGTCGAACACCAGCAGCGCGCGGTCCCGGTAGGTCGTGCCGTCGACGCCGATCATGCGCGCCTCGACCACGCCGTTCCCCTCGCCGGGCACGCCCGTGAACCGAAGCTCGCGCGTGCCGGTGCCGGTCCACTCCGCCGCGCCGTCGATCCACGACACACCCTCGGGCAGCTCGGTCGCGATGCGGACCGCGCCGCGATGCTCGAGCGTCGTCTCGACGCGGATCCGGAACGCGTCACCGATCCGCTCGGCCTCCACGTGGACCGGCCCCCGCGGATCACATCCGCAGTGCGCATGCGCGTTGCCGCACGTCGCGCCATCGTCCGTCGCCGCAGATGGGGCACCCGCCCTGAGGATCGCGATCGCGACCACCACGGTCGCCACGAGTATCCAAGGAATCCGAGAGCGCATAAGGATGATCTCCTCGATGAGATTCGACTACGACCGAAAGATGCGGAGGCCTCGCCGGGCGCCGTCCGGGCGACGGCAGGTGGGAATCGCAGGCCCGCATCGTAACGGGGAGCCCCGGGACGGTCAAGATCCTCGGATGGCGTGGGATACGCCAAGTCTGGACGTAGATGGCCGACCGTGAACGCTAAGACGTGAGCCAGGCCGACAGATCGCGGCTGGTCATCTCCTGGAAGCGCTCCACCTGCTCGCGGTAGGCGTCGCGCAGGAAGGCTCGCGTCTCGGGGGGCATCGGGTTGTAGCTCCCCTGATTGGGCTTGCGACCGAGCTCGGGCTCGAACGACTCGTCGATCCCGACGAACCGGAACACCTCGCGGGCGATGCGCTGCGGGTTCGCCTTGATGTCGTCGTAGAAGAAGACCCCCATCTCGGGGAAGGCTTCCTGCCAGTGCGCGAGCAGATCGGCGTAGTCGCCCTGCGTCCGGATCCAGCGGCCGTTGTCGGCGAACATCCGCTCGAACGAGACGCTCGTCTTGCCGTTACGCTCCCGGCGGTTGCGCCACCACCAGTAGTGCGACCAGGCTCGATCGACCGGATTGCGGAAGACCGCGAAGATCTTGAGCCCGGGGTACCGGTCGCGGAGCTCGTCCCGAGCGGAGGGCTGACGCCTCCAGAACTGGAGCGAGCGCCTCGGGTTCCAGCTCGGGTAGAACTCCTTGCGGGTGGAGTCCGGGCGCGGGGAGTAGATGTAGTTGACCGAGATCTCGCCGGCGATCCGGTTGCCCTTGTCCCGGAACCACTCGTGATACCAGTCGTAGCCGCGGTGAAAGTGATGGATGAAGAAGGAGATCTCCTTCTTGCGGATCATCACCTCGGGGTGTTGAGCAAGAACGTCCCCGACCCACGTCGTTCCCGACTTCTGCACGCCGACCCCGACGAAGTCCGGGCCGACCGCCCTCGGCTGAGCTCGCACGGCGCTGCCACTCATAGCGCTGGATTATACAAGCTCAAGCGCCGCCGAAAAGTCGACCGGTCATTCGCCCCTCAGGCGTCTTTTTTCGGCGGTTTGGAGCCACTCGGCTGCAGAAGCTTTCGATACCGCTTCGCCTTGGTTTCCTTACCCCAGTCCTGGTACAGGGCCACCAGTCCGCGAAGGGCCCCCCGCGTTCCCGCCCCCTTCTTCCCGGCGGTGCGCTTCCACCGCTCGTACGCGTCGAGCAGCAGGGACTCCGCCTCGGCGTGACGTCCGGTGTCCGAGAGCGCTCGGCCGAGGACGACCCAGGCCTCGAGAGCGAGCGGATGGTCGGGGCCGAGCTCCACCGACAGCTCGCGCGCCGCGGGCTCGGCCAGCGCCACCGCCTCGTCGGTCCGGCCCTCTCGCCGCCGCAGCTCGGCGATGCGCGCCGCGAGCGCTCCGTCCTCGGTGCC